>JARBUO010000106.1 GCA_029239605.1 Bacillota bacterium
AAAAGGGAATGATTATTAACGAAGATCCAGATATTGAAGCATTTAAGGCAGCAGGTGAAGCAGCATATAAGAAACTGAACCTGCTGGAGGTCAGAGATAAAGTTTGGTCTGAAATCGGTAAATAGATTCGTAAATAGAATTGATGCTGGCTCTGCGAAATGCAGAGCCAGCGTTAAGTCAAGGGCTTTAACAATAAGTTTACAGAGATAATGAACAGAGGTATGTGATAATGAAAAAATTCTACGAGTGGCTGGGCAAGGCAGAAATGACCGTCGCAAAGGTTTGTCTGCTTGTACTCTGCACCCTGGTCTTTGTGGCTGCGGTAGCCAGGACACTGGGACACCCCATGTCCTGGACCGTTGATATGGCTACATTTCTCTTTGCCTGGAGTGTGTTTTTAGGAGCAGATACAGCGATGCGGAAAGACATGCTTGTTTCCATCGACTTGGTGGTCTGCAGGTTCCCGGATAAGATTCAAAAGTATATTAAATTGTTGAATAATGTCATAATATTTATTTTTCTGATCGTAATGGTTGTATACGGAAGTTACCTTTCTTATACAACATACAATAGAAGTTTTAACGGTCTGCCCTGGCTGAGCTATACCTGGGTTACCATCAGTGTGCCCATCGGATGTCTGTTGATGCTGACGACCAATGTGGTTAAAACAAAAGAATTACTGATAAAAGGGAGGCCGGGGAAATGACACTAGTGGTAATTGCATTCTTTGTACTGATCATTCTTGGAATGCCTGTGGCTTTTGCCATCGGTATTGCAGGAGCGCTGTTCTTCATAGGACAGGACACCTTAAGCTTTACCATTCCGGTACAGCTTACTCTGACACAAACCCAGAACTTTGCAATCCTGGCAATCCCACTCTTTGTTTTTGCCGGAAATCTGCTTAATGAGACTGGGATTACACGGCACTTGATGTTGCTGGCTTCGGCACTGACAGGTCATATGAGAGCGGGTATTGCTCAGGTTAATATGGTTCTTGCAGCCATGATGGGAGGCGTGACCAGCTCAGCCATCGGAGATGCTACAATGCTTGGCAGGATTCTGGGACCTGGCATGATGGAACGAAAGTATGCCAAAGGTTTTGCGGCTGGTGTTATCGGCTGCAGCTCTATTATCACAACGATGATCCCTCCGGGCACAGGACTGATCCTTTATGGCAGTATCGGAGAAGTGTCTATCGGAAAGCTTTTCGTAGCCGGTATGATCCCCGGGATTCTGATGACGGCAATGCTGATGGTAGCAGTTACCGTAACCGCCAGACGCTACGGATATCCGGCAGAACGGCAGAAGAGAGCACCTTTGAAAGAGATTGGCAAAACGTCCATCGACTGTATCTGGGCACTGATGTTTCCGGTTATTCTCATCGTTGGACTTCGTTTCGGTTTGTTTACCCCTTCGGAAGCAGGCGCTTTTGCAGTGGTATACGCCATCGTTGTCGGTTTGGTCATATACAGAGAAATTACTTGGGAAAAATTCACGAAATGCCTGGAAGACACAATTTTGGACGTTGGTATGATCATGCTGCTGATCTGTCTTTCCGGAAGCTTTGGATATGCTTTGACATGGGAAAGAATTCCTCAGGTCATGATGGAGTTCCTGCTTGGAATCTCGTCCTCACCGACCATTATCATGGGAATCCTGGTGCTATTCCTCCTTGCCGCGGGCATGTTTATGGATTCTACCGTACTGATTCTGCTTCTCACCTCCATGTTGGTTCCAGTTGCAGATCAGATGGGGATTGATCCGATTCACTTTGGCATCGTTATGGTTCTGACGCTGACATGCGGATTGCTGACACCGCCGGTGGGTGTGGTCATGTACATCGTGTGCTCCATATTTAATTGTTCGATTGTAACCTACTTAAAGGAATCGCTTTACCTGTTCCTTGCAATGGCGGGTGTAATCCTTGCGGTAATTCTGTTTCCCCAGCTTACGTTGTGGCTGCCAAGTGTATTGTTCTGATCGACTTAAAAAGGGAACGAAATTGCTGATGCAGGATGTTTAAAAAGCGGAAATTTGCTGCAAATCCTATGGATTGAAAGGAGATTATGATGAATTTTAAAGATAAAATTGTATTGATTACCGGAGCCGGTGCAGGCATCGGAAGAGCTGCCGCACTCCTCTTTGCAGAAAACGGAGCCAAGATTGCAGTAAACGCGCTGATTCCCGATGAAAAACAGAGCGGTGAAGTCACCGTTCAAATGATTAAAGATAAAGGCGGAGATGCGGTATTCATACCGGGGGACGTTTCCACAGCCGAAAGCGCAAAGCGTATTGTTGATACAGCAGTGGACGCATTTGGAAGAATCGATGTTCTCATAAACAATGCAGGAATTGTCATTCCGGGCAGGGTAGATAATATGTCTGAAGAAGCCTTTGATCTAACCATGCTGGTCAACGTCAAGGGAGTCTTTCTAATGTCAAAATATGCGGTTCCTGTCATGCAGGGGCAGGGAGGCGGCGTCATCGTAAATACCGGATCAGTAGCTGCTTTGAAAGGACATGTGGACAGGAGTGCATATTGTGCCTCCAAAGGTGCTGTTGTCGCATTGTCCAGGGCAATGGCTGCGGATTATATCAAAGACAATATTAGGGTCAACTGCATTTGTCCCGGAACAACTTATACCCCTGCTATTGAAGAAAAAATAAGAACTGCGGCGGACCCTGCTGCGATGGAAGCTGTCTTTGTGGAGCGTCAGCCAATGGGGAGACTTGGAAAAGTGGAAGAAATCGCCCATTCCATCGTGTTTGCCGCTTGTGAGGAAACTGCTTATATGACGGGAAGCGTTCTTGTTATTGATGGCGGAATGACCATGTGAGGCAGGGTTATGAATGCAGAAATGATTATAACGTATAGTAATTTGGGGGTACATAATGACTTTGGACTACAATCTACAGAATAAAACTGCGGTGATAACGGGAGGCTCCGGAATTATCTGCAGTGTGATCGCAAAGGAAATGGCCAAAAAAGGTGTTCGAGTCGCAGTATTGGGCAGGCAAGCGGAAAAGGCAAAGGCTATTGCAGACGAAATCCGTAGCGAGGGGGGAACTGCAATCTCTTATGGAGCCAATGTGCTGGAAAAAGAAAGCTTGCTGGAGGCCAGGGACTTTGTTCGAAAGGAATTCGGCGATGTGGACATCCTGATCAACGGTGCAGGAGGCAATGATACGAAAGCCACCACCGGTGAGGATCTTAGCTTCTTTGACATCAAAGCGGAAAATCTGAAAAAGGTGTTCGATCTCAATGTTACCGGGGCTATCCTTACCACACAGGTATTCGGACAGATGTTTACTGAGACAGGGAACGGATGTGTTGTCAACATTTCGTCTATGGCGGCTTATCATCCGCTTACGAAGACCATTGCCTACTCTGCAGCGAAAGCTGCAGTCAATAACTTTACACAGTGGATGGCGGTCCATTTCAATCAGAATTATTCAAAGAAGATACGGGTCAATGCCATAGCGCCGGGCTTTCTCCTTACTTCTCAAAATCGGTTTCTCATGCAGCATGAGGATGGAAGCTTAACGGAGCGGGGGCAAAGTGTCCTTGCCAAAACCCCTATGGGGCGTTTCGGCGAACCGGAAGAACTGGTAGGAGCGGTGCTCTGGCTGTGCTCTGATGCGGCAGCCTTTGTCAATGGGGCTGTGATCCCTGTAGACGGCGGCTTTTCCGCTTATTGGGGCGTATAGAGGCCGATAGAAAGGGAAACAGAATGACAGATAACAGATATGTAATCCCCTTGGAGGATTTAAAAAGCTTTTGTGCCGACGCACTGATTCAGGAGGGTATGCATGAGGAGTACGCAAGGATTACGGCAGAAGTTCTTGCAGAAACCGATGCACTTGGAACCCATTCCCATGGTACGAAGAATTTACATAATTATATCAGAAAAATGAGAGCGGGCGGTATGGCGCTTAACGCAGAGCCGGTCGTTTTAAAAGAAGGTCCTGGATATGCACTGATAGATGGAAAGGCAGCCATCGGCATGGTCCCGGCCTATAAGGCTATGGAACTGGCCATACAAAAAGCATCGGAGTGTGGGATTGCAAGCGTTGTGGTTAAAAACACATCTCATTTCGGTGCTGCAGGCTACTATGCCAACATGGCATCAAATAAAAATATGATTGGCTTAGCGTTCAGCAATGTGGACACCAATATGACCATTCCCGGTGCAAGGGGAAAGGTCATCGGAAATAATCCAATGTCTTATGGAGTTCCCGCCGGGCATTATTCCCCTGTATTTTTGGATATTGCCATGAGCTCCGTAGCATCACTGAAGGTTGTTCAGGCAAGGAAGGACGGAAAACCGGTTCCTGACACCTGGATTATAGATGGTGAAGGCCTGCCGACAACGGACCCAAGCAGGTACCCGGAGGAAGGAGCCATGCAGCCAATGGCAGCGCACAAAGGATATGGCCTTGCACTGATGATCGAAATTCTCACGGGTGTCCTTTCCGGAGGCGGAATTATGAGTGAGGTTCCAAGCTGGTTATTCAGTATGGAGACGAAGAACAATGTATCCCATAACTTTATTGTCATCGATGTATCCAAGTTTATGGAGCCGGATGAATTTAATCAGAGGATGGAAGGCGTCGTGAATTATCTTCATGACATTCCCAAAGCAAAGGGTACTGAGAGAATCTATTACCCAGGCGAAATGGAATGGGACAAATACCGCAAGGTAAACGCTGAAGGGCTCAGCTTGCCGGAAGACGTAGCCGCATCTCTGCAGGGGCTTGCTGATGATTTCGGGTTGACCGTTCCCTGGGCCCAATTGGAAGGAAACGGAGAATAATGGAGAATATTATGGAAGTAAATAAGGTTATGGAAGATAAAAAGTTTGATGTAATGGAACAGCTCGGGACTTGCGGGCTGATTCCGGTGGTAGTCCTTGATAAGCCTGAAGATGCAGAACCCCTTGCAGAGGCGCTGCTGGCAGGAGGAATTGATATCATGGAAATTACCATGCGTACCCCAGCAGGCTTGGAATCCATCAGGAGAGTCAGAAAAGCATTTCCCGAGATGCTGGTGGGCGCAGGTACCGTGCTGTCAGTGGAAAAAGCACAGGCGGTAAAGGAAGCCGGCGCACAGTTTGTAGTCACTCCAGGTTTTAATGAAGAGGTGGTTCGCTGGTGTCTTGACAACGATCTGCCGGTGACGCCGGGATGTGTTACACCTTCAGAAATTGAACAGGCGCTCTCAATGGGATTGAAGGTTTTAAAATATTTCCCTGCAGACATCTATGGCGGTGTAAAAGGCTGCAAGGCTCTGTATGGCCCTTATCAGTCAGAAGGCATTCAGTTTATTCCTACAGGAGGCGTAGATTTGTCCAATCTGTCAGATTTCGCGAATCAGCCTTTTATTCAGGCGGTGGGAGGCGGTTTTCTCTGTAAGCCTGCAGATGTAGTCGCAGGGAACTTTAAAGCAATTACAGAAACGGCAAAAAAAGCAGTAGCAATTATGCTTGGCTTTGAGTTTGATCATATGGGAATCAATGAGGAAAATCCAGACCGCGCAGCTGAAACAGCAAGCTTCTTTGAAAGCAATTTCGGATTTTCTGTCAAGTATGGAAACAGCTCAAACTTTGCTGGGCCCCGGGTTGAAGTGACCAAAGAACCGGGACTTGGCACCAAAGGCCATATTGCGGTCAAAACCTGCAGCCTGAAACGGGCAATCCGCGTTCTTACGCGACAGGGCCTGGAGATCGACCTGGAAACCGCAAAATACCATGCCGGTAAAATGATTGCTGTTTATCTTAAGGACGAGGTTTCCGGGTTTGCTGTGCATCTGATAGAAAAGTAAATAGAAGGGCAAATAGAACATCAAACATGATCGATGGAACGAAAGAAAATTGGATAATAGGATAGGAGGAAAACATGGCGAAATATATGACCTTCGGAGAGATCATGCTCAGGCTCAAATCTCCTGGGCACGAATGTCTTTTTCAAAGCCCTTCTCTCGAGGCAACTTTTGGGGGAGGGGAAGCAAACGTTGCAGTCTCCCTTGCAAACTTTGGTATGGACGCGGGATTCACAACAGTGATTCCGGATAATATAATCGGAGAAGCCTGCCTGCAGGAAATTCGCCGCTTTGGTGTGGATGTGAGCAGAGTCCAACAAGGGAATGGAAGAATGGGAATCTACTTTTTGGAAACCGGCGCAAACCAGCGGCCAAGCAAAGTGGTATACGACAGGGCAGACTCTTCCATTGCCAGAGCAAAACCGGGAGATGTGGATTGGGATGCCGTATTCAGCGGTACGGAATGGTTCCATATTACAGGAATTACTCCGGCCATTTCAGAGAGTGCCATGGAGCTTTCTTTGGAAAGTGTCAGGGTTGCAAAAACAAAAGGGATCACAGTTTCCTGCGATTTGAATTATAGAAAAAACCTTTGGAAATACGGGAAACCAGCGGATCAGGTCATGAAGGAACTGATGAAATATGTCGATGTTGCCATTGCCAATGAAGAGGATTATCAAAAATCTCTTGGGATTCAGGCAGACGTGGAAGTGGAAAGCGGTGAACTGGATCATGCAAAGTATGAGGCTCTCTCCAACACCGCTCTGCAGGAATACCCAAACCTAAAACTGACTGCTATCACGCTTCGGGAAAGTATCAGTGCCGATATCAACGGGTGGTCAGCCTGCATCAACGACGGCAAAGGATTTTATATCAGCAGAAGATACGAGATTCGGGATATCATTGACCGTGTCGGCGGAGGTGACTCCTTTGCAGCAGGTTTGATTTACGGGCTCAATACCTATGAAACCAAGGAGGATGCACTGGAATTTGCGGTGGCGGCAAGCTGTCTCAAACATTCCATCTCCGGCGATTTCAACAGGGTTTCTGTAGGTGACGTTGAAAAGCTGATGAAAGGTGACGCATCCGGAAGGGTGCAAAGATAGCTTACTCCTCCTCGTTGTTTTAATACCGATGAATGGCGTTCTGCGGCATATAGTATGCCTACGGAGCGCCTTTCTTCATTTTCGCATTTATACATTTTGCAGCTTCAGAGCTTAGACAGCAACGCTTCTAAGCAATTGGCAGCTTCCGTTTTTTGGTGCTTATAAAAAAGAGCTCTTTTCTATGGGGATAGAAAGTTCTATAATAATAGAAAGTTCAATCACAATTCATACAAAAAACAGAACATTGAATCATACTTCAAACGAAATGAATACCGTTCCATCAAATCCACCGAATTTTCAAAGGAAAAGGGGCAGTGCCGTGTTAAGAAAGGGAATGCCGGATCAGAATCTTTTGAATGTCCTTAGCCTGCCGGAATACACCGGCTTATTATCCATGTTCCATGAAAAAAAGTATCGCAAGAAAGAGCTTATCTATCATCCAAACCATGGTGAGAACAATGTGTTCATCGTCAAGGAGGGCAAGGTTCGTATTTTTTTGGCATCCAGCGATAAGGAATTCACCCTGTCCATTTTGGAGCCCGGTGACGCATACTCTACCCATACCCGCGCATTTACACAGGCTTTGTGCGACTGTGTGCTGCTGATCTGCAAAACCCAGGATTTCGGGCAGATCATGGTGCAAAATCCCGCCTTCGCCATGAATACCGTCAAGGTCCTTGGGGATCTCCTTAAAAACTCCTTTACCATCATTACCAATCTTGCCTTTCAAAATACCAATAAAAGAATGAAAGAATATCTGCTTTCTATGGCAGAAGATAAGGGCGTTCTCTGTGAAAGAGGGATTCTTATTGAAACCGGTCAGGATACTGGTCAGGTTGCGATGATCATCGGAGCCTCCCGGCAAACTGTCTCTGCAATCTTCAGCGAATTTTGCCGTCTTGGCATTATGGAACGGATTAACCGAAAAACAATTCTTATAACGGATCTGGAAAAACTCAAATTGCTATAAAGTCAAAACCGTATCATTCATATCAAGCATTCAAGTCAAAACCGTATGAATCATATCGAGCCTCCATTACTTCAGCGAAAATATTTTTTCTCTAAATTTCAGAAAATTAAGATTTATGTCTCCTATCTGACAGATTTATTTCATATCTTTGTTACAATTGAATCAGCAGCAGAGGCTGCTGCCTGCATTCCTGCGGCAGCAGTCCGATATTCATTTTCGTTGGCAACGCACCGGTTCACTTTCTGGAGCGTTTCCAACGGATATAGTACTGCTTTGTGTCGGAATCATGAATGAGAGGAGGTTCTTTCATGTCAGAGCAGAAGGAAAACTATTTCATCTACGCAGATCCGCAAAAATGCCTGGGCTGTAAAAGCTGTGAGCTTGCCTGCGGTCTTGCCCACTCAAAAACCGATTTAATTACAGCAGTTCTTGAAGATTACAGGATCAGACCGCGGAATCGCGTGGTACAGGCAGACGGTGTCAAGGTTACGCTGCAATGCCGGCAATGTGAAGATGCACCCTGTGCGCAGGTCTGTCCTTCCGGTGCCATCGGGCAACGGGACGGCATGGTTTTTCTGAACAGGGATCTTTGCATCGGCTGTAAAAGCTGTGCTATGGTGTGTCCCTACGGGGCCATTCGCGTCAGGTCAGAGGCACAGGGAAAAGGAGACGGACGGGTAAAAAGAGCAAAGGCGCTGAAATGCGATCTTTGCGCTGAAGTAAATGGAGTAATTGACAGTGAAACCTGCGCATGCGTAAAAGCATGTCCCACAAAGGCAATCGCCCTTGTGGATTATGAGGAATTGATTCAAAGATCGATGGAAGCTAGAGCGAAAGAAATTGCGGCAGTGGCTTCCGGCAGAGAAAAATGAGAGGGTAAGGGAGGAACGGATCTATGAACAAAGAATTTTCTGCTGACCAGGCAGTAAAACAGATGCTGCCTCTTGCAAAGAAAGCCGGACTTGAAACCGTTTGGGACCGCTTTGAAAAGCAGCAGCCTCAATGCGGCTTCGGTACGCTGGGAATCTGCTGCCGCATTTGCTGGCAGGGGCCGTGCAGAATTGACCCCTTCGGAGACGGACCAATCAAAGGTGTCTGCGGTGCTGATGCGGATACCATCGTTGCACGAAATCTAATCCGTGGGATTGCGGGAGGCACCGCGGCCCACTCCGATCACGGCAAACATATCGCGCTTACGCTACTTGAGATCAGTGAGAAAAAAGCGGAAGGATATCAAATCAAAGACGAGGTAAAGCTTCGGAGTGTAGCCGATAAGCTTGGCCTGCCTCAGGAAGGCCGCGATCTTTATGAAGTGGCAGGTGCCGTGGCGGAAGCCACTCTTGAGGACTTCTTCCGAAAAGATGAATCCATTCACTGCAGCTGGTTTGATAAAACCCTTCCGAAAGAACGGGTGGAAAAGCTGGAAAAGCTGGGGGTGGTTCCCGGGAATATCAATGGATCAATTGCCGAGATCATGGCCAGAACCCATATCGGAACCGATGCAGATCCCGTCAACCTGCTCTTGGGCGGAATCAAATGCGCTCTCGCCGACTATGTGGGGATGGCGTTGGCTACGGATTTGTCTGATGCCATATTCGGAACACCGGCACCGGTGAAAACCAGAGCCAATCTGGGCGTGATTAAGGAATCTGCCGTTAATATTGCAGTTCATGGTCATAACCCTCTGCTTAGTGAGCTGGTATGCGATTTGGCAGCGGAATTGAACGAGGAAGCCATCAAAGCCGGGGCAAAGGATGGAATCAACGTTGTGGGAGTGTGCTGCACGGGCAACGAGGTCATGATGCGCCGGGGGATTCCTCTGGCGACCAATTTTCTGTCTCAGGAGCTGGCTATTGTCACCGGGGCACTGGATGCCATGGTCGTAGACGTACAGTGCATTATGCCGTCCCTTGCTACGGTAAAGGAATGCTTCCATACAGAGCTCATTACCACAATGCCCACCTGTAAGATTTCGGGAGCAACTCATGTAGAATTCAGTACGGAAACAGCAAAGGAGAGCGCCGGAAAAATTGTGAAACTGGCCATAGAGGCCTATAAAAGGAGAAATCCTGCCAAAGTCAATCTTTCTGATATTACAGAAACAGCATATGCGGGGTTCAGTACGGAAGCCATCATCGCTGCGCTCAGTACGGTGGATCAGGAGGACCCGCTGAAACCGCTTCTTGACAATATCGTCAACGGAAATATCCGCGGCGTTGTTTTGTTTGCAGGATGCAACAATCCCAATGTGGTGCAGGATCATGCGTTTACTGCCATCGCCAGGGAACTTGCGGAAAACAATGTGCTGATGCTCGCCACGGGCTGCGGGGCAGGGGCCTTTGCCAAAGCAGGGCTGATGACCCCCGAAGCGACGGAGGCGTATGCCGGAGACACACTGAAAGCAGTTCTTACGGCAATTGGTAAGGCTGCCGGACTTTCCGGGCCGCTGCCGTTGATATTACATATGGGCTCCTGCGTTGACAATACGAGAGCAGTGGCTGTTGCAACGGCCCTTGCAAATAAAATCGGTGTGGATCTTGACAAGCTGCCCGTTGCAGCTTCTGCGCCGGAATGTATGTCGGAAAAAGCCATGGCCATCGGCACCTGGGCGGTATCCCTTGGGCTTCCCACCCATTTGGGCATCGTACCCCAGATATTAGGATCCGAGCTGGTCACCAAGGTGCTGACGGAAGGAGTGAAAGACCTTACCGGCGGTTACTTCTTTGTCGAAACAGAGCCAAAGGCTGCTGCCGCCAAGCTTCTGGAAGCAATCGAAACGCGCAGAGCGGGGCTTGGCATATAAGCATCGTTTTTTATTTTATGTAATAACAGTGGCTGATCCATCAACTGCCTAATCAAGGGAAATTGATCAATGCGCAAAGGAGGACAGATGTGAAAATTGCGATAACAGGAAAAGGCGGCGTCGGAAAGACAACCATCGCCGGTACCCTTGCCAGAATCTTTGCAGAGGAAGGATATAAGGTTTTGGCCATCGATGCAGACCCGGACGCAAACCTTGCGTCTGCTTTGGGAATCCCTGAGGAAATATCCAGAGGAGTAACGCCCTTTTCCAAGATGAGGAAACTTGCGGCGGAGAGGACAGAAGCCTCTGAATCCTACGGCGGCTTGTTTATCCTCAATCCAAAGGTTGACGACCTTCCAGACAAGTTTTGCGTCGAACATCAAGGCGTTAAGCTTTTGGTCATGGGAACGGTAGAACAGGGCGGAGGAGGCTGTGTCTGTCCGGAGCATACCTTGCTGAAACGGCTGATGCGCCATCTATTGGTGGAACGAGACGAGGTTGTCATCATGGATATGGAGGCGGGAATTGAGCATCTGGGCAGGGGAACCGCTGATGCGGTGGACGTTATGATCATCGTAGCGGAACCGGGATACCGGAGCATTGAAACCGCTCTGCGGATCAGAAGCCTGGCGGCGGATGTGGGGATTCAGAAGCTTTTTGTCATCGGAAGCAAGCTGCGTGGTGATGAAGATGCGGAATTTATCCGAACCAGTCTGCCAGAGCTTCCTTATCTGGGCTCCTTGCCCTTCAGTCAGGATATCATTGAGGCAGATTTGAACCGAAGGGCGCTGTTTGATGCAGGCAATGGAGCGGCGCTTCTGGCGCTGAGAAAAATTCAGGAAAAGCTTGTGGCGGAAGGAGCGTGAATTTTGTACCGGCATTTCTTGATGTTAAAATCCTGATGAATCGATAGGGAGGGCAAAATGACAACGTTAACGAAACAGGAACAGTGCTCCTTTGATGAAGGCGTTATGGATATCAGAGAGCTGCTTCATCGGTATCCCGCTGAGCGAAGATACATGCTGGCAGTTCTGCAGGATATTCAGGAACGGTATCAATTTCTTCCAAAAGAAGCCCTGTGCCAAACCTCAGGATATTTTAGTGTGCCCCTGAGCAAGCTTTACGGAATGGCTACCTTTTATAAAGCGTTCAGCCTGAAAGCAAAA
>JARBUO010000107.1 GCA_029239605.1 Bacillota bacterium
TGCAAGAGGCATGTTTTTTAATATCGGGCTTGAAACCGGGAAGACAGAAATGATTCATGCAGTCCTGGAGGGAGTCTGCTACCATTTGAGATGGCAGCTCGAAGCCATGGAAAAGAGTGTCAAAACATCAAACACCATACGTTTGGTTGGAGGAGGAGCCCTATCCGCTCTCACCTGCCAGATCTTGTCCGATGTCTTAAATCGACAGATCGAAACCGTTGAGAGCCCGCAGAACGCTGGAGCTGTTGGCGCAGCTGCAGTGATTGCTGCGGGACTTGGTATCATCGGAAGCATTGAAGATGCAAAGAAGTTAATTCCGACACAAGGCAGATATCTGCCCAATCCGGCAAATACTGCGGTATATAATGAATATGTAAAGGTATTCAAATCCCTTTACATAAACAATGCCGCTGCATTCAAAACATTGAATAGAGATCGGCAATAACATAAGCGCATCAGTAGCCCTACGGCACGAAAGCAACGGACAGGGCAAAGAAGCAGCGACAGGGCAAAGAAGCAACTATCAATTAAGACAGTAATCAGGAGGTTCCTCCATATCAGTCGCTGTTTCTTCCGAAAATCTGTCTTGTGATCTCTTTTGCCGTTTCCGTTGCAGCAATGCCGCCCTGTGCGGTCTCTCTCAGCTGAACAGGAAGCATCTTTCCGGTCTTGTACATTGCCTCAATAACCTCATCCGGCGGAATTGGGAACTTCATTCCGCCAAGGGCCAGATCTGCGCTGAGCAGGGCATTGACTGCCTGAGAAGCATTTCGCTGAGCACAGGGAATTTGAACAAGGCCAGCCACAGGATCGCAGACAAGGCCCATAATGTTCACAAGGGAAAGGGAAAAAGCCTCAAGCGCCATGGCCGGAGTCCCTCGTTTCAGTTCCACCGCTCCTGCGGCAGCCATGGCGGCTGCTACGCCGCATTCTGCCTGACAGCCGCCTTCCGAACCTGCAACGGTAGCATTTTCCATCACGATGGCTCCAAGGCCGGAAGCGGTAATCAGTGCGAGAATTATCGTCTCTTCGTCCAACATCTCTTTTTCTCCCACCGACATCAGCACTGCCGGCACGATGCCGCAGGACCCGGCTGTAGGCATGGCACAGATCCTTCCCATCGAAGCATTCACCTCACTGCAGGACAACGCTCTTGCCATTACGGTGTTGAGAAAGCTCCCGCATAGGGTATCCCCGTTTCTGGCATAACGATATTGATCCGACGCAATTCCTGTAACAAGACCGCCTTCCGAGGGAAGGGGCTGCTCCAGTGCTTTTTCTGCCGAAGCCAGCATAATTCCGTACCTTCCTCTCATGGTTTCCATGATATCCGCTCTGGAAGCCCCGCTGTTTTTTCTCTCTTTTTCTATCACAATTTCATGGATCGGAACCTTTTGTGCTTCTGCCATCTGGAGAAGCTGTTTACAGCTGTGATACATTTCTTCCCCTCCTGTTAAACACCAATAAATCTTACATCATAGATGTTGGGATGGTCCTTCATTCTAGTCAGAAGTTCTCCCGCAGCCCCCTCATCCACCTCTATGACACAGGTAGCGTCTTCGCTTCGGCTCTTTCTGCTGACCTTCATTGTTGCAATGTTAATATTATGTTCTGCCAAAACCTTGGTAATATGGCTAAGCACACCACATTTATCCTGCTGCCGGATAAAGAACGCGGGCAGATTTCCCGTCAGTTCCACTTCATATCCGTCAATTCTGCTGATTAAAACTTCACCGCCTCCAAGTGAAGAGCCATCGATCTCGCATAGAAGCTGACCGTCCCTGTAAAACCCGATGCGAACTGAATTTTCATGAATTCCGGACAACTCTGTTTTATGAAATTCAAAATCCAGATGATTCTCTGCTGCAATTGAAAAGGCCTGCCCGAGGGCTTCATCATCCTCCCGGATTCCCATGACGCCTGCCAGCAGCGCTTTATCCGTACCGTGCCCTTTTCCCGTATCGGCAAAGGAACCATGAAGCCCGAAGGACACAAAATCAAAGCGGTCTGCAAGTTTTGCCGCGATTCGCCCAAGTCTTGCCGCACCCGCAGTATGGGAACTGGACGGCCCTATCATAACGGGCCCTGCAACCTGAAAAATACTGATGCTCATGTTCAAACCCTTCCTCAAATTTTATAATATCAGCACTGTATGCCAACAGTTTTATCATTTACATATCATGGCTATTTTACCGAAAATTAATTCCCATTTCTATAGTTATCTTTCTGCATGCGCTGAAATCGTAAATGTCTTAAAAGTTTCATAATAACAAAAATCTCTTTGTGGTATAATTCATTTGAAAAGCAATTGCGAAAGGAGCCGACATGAAAAAACATATCGGAGCATATAAAACCAGGGAATTTCCAGCCAGCAGAATTACTACGGCTGACATTGGGGCTGTAGGCCTTGGGAAACACCATATCAAAGCTTTGATCGAACTTGATGTTACCGAAGCACGCAAGCGCATTGCGGGGAGAAGAAAAACAGAACGGATTTCTTTCACTGCCTGGCTGATCAAATGCATCAGCTGTGCTGCGCAGGAATTTGACCAGATTCACGCCATTCGAAGAGGAAAGCGGAATCTTGTGGTCTTTGAAGACGTGGATATTTCCATCGTGGTGGAACGAGAAGTGGATGGTGTCAAGGTGCCTCTTCCCTATGTAATCCGCAAGTCCAATGAGAAGTCTATTTCGGAGATTCAGACCGAAATCCGAGGTGCTCAGGGACAATCCATTTCAGATGCAGGGGACTATGTTCTGGGTGAGAAAAAGAGCAGTCACGCTATGAAGTTCTACTACACTATGCCCGGATTCCTCAGAAGGCTGATCTGGTTTGGAATTCTCCGGAACCCGTTCCTTGTGAAGGAGAACATGGGTACCGTGATGATAACGTCTATCGGTATGATGGGAAGAATCAACGGCTGGGTAATTCCCGTCAGCATCCATCCTCTTTGCTTTGCCATCGGCTCCATCGTAAAGAAGCCCGGTGTGATTGAGGATCGAATTGAAATCAGAGAATATCTTTATGTTACCGCCCTGGTGGATCATGATGTGGTTGACGGAGCGCCGGCGGCAAGAGCGCTGTCAAGGCTTACAAAACTTGTTGAAAGCGGATATGGTTTGACGTAATTTGTAGTAAAATTCAATAGGAGATCAGCAATAAACGGCAAATTGCGATCCTTCTTTTACGGTAAGATACTTTTGACTGGAACCTATCGAGTGATAAGGACACAGTACGTGTTTTCTTGTAAAAGAGGGTTTGAAAAATGGCTTTGAGTGACAATCTGAAACGGTACAGGAAAGAGTCTGGCATGACCCAGCAGATTCTGGCAAAACGATCCGGCTTGAGCTTCAGCATGGTCAGCAAGCTGGAAAGCGGTGAACAAGCAAATCCATCCTTCGGTACTCTCAAAAAGCTTGCTGATGCGTTGGAAATCAGTCCTTCTGATCTTCTAAAGAACGCTTTGTCCATAGAAGAACAAATTGATGAATATATCACATATAAACGCGGGCTGAGTCAGATAGCAGAGTCTGCACACCCAGGCAGCTGCGCAGGCCGCGAAACCGTAGGCATGAAAAATAGTATCCCTCATCAAGAGCGGCCGGCTGCTGAGGAAAACTCACACAAGAACACCGGTACAGATCTTAATTTTCTCAGAAAGATTTCCGCCATCAACACAATACCAAGGCCCATGGACAGCGACGAGGATTATCTTTCTTCTCTGCGCAGCCGGCCTGAGCTAAAACGGCTCTTTTCTGCATCAAAGAATGCAACCGCCGAGGAAATCGAACGGGCAATCGAATACTTCGAGTCCGCAAAGGCGTAAAAACTTAGCAGCCAAGTCCATATAGAATTAAAACAGGGATGGCTGCAAAGTCATCCCTGAAATGTAACGCCTATTCTGTTTCAAAGTTCTTTAATCTCTTTGAGTAGTTTACAATTCTATACTGTTCTCGTTTTATCAATTCATCGCCTGCTTATTGACAAGCCTGCCAAGCCCCGCAAAGGTCTCGCTCAGACAGTTGAAAAGCAGTTGGTCAGCATATAGTTTATTATACTCTCCCCTGATATCGATAATGGTAGGAATGTACCGCGCCAATCTGTGAAATGGATTGTTCTGGCTGTGATCGAAGGGCAGTGCCAGTGCCTTGATAATCTCATCTTCCATTACAGATACACAATTTTTAATCAGTTCTGCCTCCTCCGGAGGAAAACTTTCTTCAATTCGTTCCGTCATAAGAGCAAACAGTTCTGTAGAAACCTCCTTGTTAAAGCGTCCATCCCTGTTCAGCACAAAATAATTGATCAGATCCACCCCGTAGATCATAAAAAATGTCGCAAGAAGCGTGGCATGGTAATCTCCGCTGATATTTTCGCGAAAGGCCTTATCATTTTCTTTGGCATACTGTAATACAGCATCAAACATCTTTGATGCGAAGACTTCTGTCGAGCCAATCTCCCTTAGTCCATTCATAAATCGTGACTCCCCTATCCTCCAATTCATGTAATCGTAATCCCCTATATTAATAATATACCACGTTTTCAGCTTTTGTCCAACCGATTCTATCTGGTCCTTTTTCATGATATAATACAGTTAGGTTCTTAGCAGCAGAGGAACAGGACTTTGAATTCAAGCTGCAGCGGAGGAGTTTTGATCACTCGAATCGTACGGTAAGCGGATTTTTATCAACAGCGCGCAGGGACTTGTCGCTGCTAACTTCCGGTATCAATTCGTCACTGCTCTGATCATATTTTCCTGCATAGAGCAGACCCGCTCTGTCAAAAACCATCAAGTAAGTGCTGTGTGAAGAGAAATACTGATACTCTCCGCTGCTCTGACGAAACGAAGTATATGGCTGGTAAACGGCAACAGCCAGCCGGACTCCGTCATAATCCATAACCGCATCCTGAAGTTGGAATTTCTCTGCAATGGCTTTGTCCTCCCCAAGATTTCCTGTAAACTCCATCCGAAACAGACCGTCTGAGTCGCGGGAAAGCAGGGTGAAATGATAGTCACTGAAAACCGGAACCAGAAATGAATCATATTTTTTAACATCCCAGAGTTCCAGCTCTGCCGCATCTTTTCCAAGTTCTGTTTTTTGGATCAGTTCCATGGTGTTCATATTGATAACCGAGAGCAGAATCGTATCGTTTTCCTTTGTGAACAGAAGCAGCCGTTCTTCTTCCGGATCCTTCATCAGCCGGAGCACCCGAACGTTCTTGCTCAGAGGATAAACCCTTCGCATCTCTTGAAAGGAGGGTTCCAGCCCATCTTTCGTTTCTGAGAAAGGCAGAAAGTGAATCCCAGAAAGATTTTCAGGCAGCTGCACCTGATTGCCGATGTCATTGGTGACCGAAACTGCACAGTAGCCGCCACCTGCTGCAATCACTGCGCTCCCTGCCGAAATATTAATATCACCTCTTTCTGAGGTTTGGTCAATATAACTTACGGAACCATTCTTGTCTTTTGTCACCGAAACGCGAACCTTATGATCCTGTGAAACTGGAATTTTAAAATAATCAGCCAAATCTTTCTGCTCATTATACAAGATCTTCCTGCCTTCTGACAGATAAAGATCCATGGATACCGGATAGAACTGATAATAATCTGCAAGGGAAAGCAACTCTTCATGGGTCTCACCGGAAGGTGTGCGTTCTGCTACATCAGCAGCTGCCAATAAAGGCAACTCATATGATTTCTGATCAGAAAGATCAATGGTCCCGCTCATGGCATAATTGATATAAGTATAAAGCTGCATGTCAGATGGCCTGATTTCATCCTCTCGCTGTAAGACTTGGGAGTATCTGTAGTGAGTTTTTACGGCCAGCTCACGGTCCACTGTATATTCAGTATCCCAGAACATATGAAAGCCGCAATGGATTTGATTCCTGACGGTAATTCCTTCCGCAGCATTCCGGTCTCCGTATAAAACGGTTTCTTCAACGGAGATCGCTTCTTTCCCCTCACTCACCCAGCTGGAGGCGAAATAAAAAATCCCTGCAGATAACACGAACAGACAGATGATCAAGATTAGACTTTTCTTCATGTTCCGCCCTCCTAAGCTTCATCCGTCAGATCACTTAACGCTCTGCTGACCCGGTCAGCCTTATACTGATAAGTTTCCTTCACATAGCCGACCAGTGTCTTCCCCTCTTCTTCCAACTCTGTCATAGATACGTCCCCAACGATCTGCCCATGACGAATCAGAACTGCCCGGCCAATAAAGTTTTCCACCTCTTCCAACAGATGAGTGGAAAGAAGTACCGTTTCCTTTGGCTCTAGTATTCCAATCAAAACCTTGTAAAAATCTTCTCTGTTGAAGATATCGTTCCCTGCAAAGGGTTCATCCATCAAAATGTAATCCGCTCCCTGACACAGGGCCAGTATCACTTCAAACTGGTTTTTCTGTCCGGTTGAAAAACTCTTCAGCGGCTTCTGAAAAGAGAGATCAAAAAATTCCATCAGTCCCCGGAATCGTTTTTCACGGAAATCAGGAAAGTGCATCTCATAGAAGTCTTTATGTGCCCCTGCGGTCAGGTTTGGGAAAAAGGAATGTTCACTGGTGGCGAAGGAGAGCCTGGCGATGTTTTTCCTGGTGACTGCCTCGCCGTCCAGCAGGATTTGTCCCTGATATTGCAAATATCCCAGGATACATTTCATCAAGGTCGATTTCCCTGCACCGTTTTCTCCGAAAAGGCCGATGATCTCTCCGGCTTCCAGTTTCAAATCCACCTGAGTCAATGCCTGTTTGCCAATATAGGATTTGTTCAAATTTTTGATTTCCAACATAATTCTACTCCTAAATATGCCTTCCAGCCTTAAAAAAAGCCTCCCAGATTTTTTCCCATTGATTTGGCAAAAGGCAAATCTCCGGGGTAATCAGCAGATAAATTCCAAAGTAAACAATAAGCAGAACGGCAGCAATGCAGAAAGATACCAGCGCAGCCAATATTGGAAGGCTCAAGCACCTTTTCCAAAGTTCCCATCGATCCGGCAGCCGTTTCATCAGGTAAATGCTCTTGCTGCCCTGAAAATGATATAGATAATGATATAGCAAGATCCCAATCATACTTAATACTGTTATAAGAAAGCCTGCAAGGCTGTTTCCCAGAAGTTTCACAAAGTCAGGCATGATAGCCCCATCCATCAGAACCTTCTTTTTGGCCACGTAGATAAACAGACCTTGGTATGCATTTGACAGAGCAAGCAGGAAAATAAAGCTGTATAGAAAGCTCGCAGTTAATAAAATACGAATCCATTTTAACTCCTGCTGAAGATCAATCCCTGCCGGAACCAGCGATTCCATTTTACTCTGTAAATTTTTCCACTTCATTGCTTCACCTCGCTTATCTCTTTCAACCCGTCTCCGTCCTTAACCTGGCATCTCAACATAACCTTGCTGCTCAGCATAATCTTATGGCGCTGCATAACCTTGCCGCTCTGCATAATCTAGTGGCTCGGCATCTTGTAGCTCAGTATAACCTTGCATTGCCGCATAGCCTTACATCTCATTCTTTGTTGGCTTCCGTCCTAAAAATGGAATAGACGGAAAAGACTGCTGCGGCCAGAAAGGCGGCGATGATGCCGATATCAGTGCCCAATTTGCCCATATCACCAGAAAAGGTAACGACGGTAAGCGCCGTCAACACCATAATGGCGATCCCCTTCTGCCCCTGTCTCTGTTTCTGTGCAAAGCATGCTGCTGCAATACCCAGGCCGAAGATCATAGCAACATTCCGAAGAACGCGGCTGGTTTCCTCCAAAGGCAGCAAACTATGTAAAAATCCGCTGCGATGAAATGCGAGAAAGATCGTCTGGCGGTTAAAGGATACCGGCTCCAGAAAATCAATATAGATTTTGCTTAACAATAGCACGATGCCCAGCTGCGCTGCCCAGAAAATACAAAGAGCAATCATGCTGTTGAGGGCCCAAAGCAAAACAACTGCCTCTTCTTTTACAGATAGTCTCTGGATTGTATACCGCGTTCTGCTTCCGGACATCTCATATCCCACAAGACTCAAAATACAGCAGACAGCAAGGAATGCAGCTCCGCTGACCAGAGAAATTCTGCTGATTCGTACCAGTTCCTCAAGGGAGAGAGGAATACCCGATTCGATGCCCTTCAGCTGTATCCAAAATAATATCGTCTCTGCCGCCGCCATTAAAATCAGAATTCCCATAATTTTATACATCGTGCTTCTGACCGCCACCAGAAAAACAGAGAAATATTTTCTCATTTCATCACTCCTTATTCCAAACCCTAATAGCTTCATAATCCCTTCCCTTATTCAAAACCCTAATAGCCTCATAATCCCTTTTTCAAATATGCTCTTCCGCGCACGCTCTTATAAGTCTACTTGCTCAATCCCAAAGCTTTTCAATTAGCTTGTGGGCCTCCTCTTTCGATATTCCCATTTGCTTCATACCGGTAATCAGGTTCCTCGCGTTGCTTTCCAATAATTGTGCCCGAATCAGATCCACCTGTATCTGACTTACCGTCATGAAGCTTTTGGCCCCCGACCGGGATTCGATCAGATTCTCTTCCTCCAGCATTCGATAGGCTTTCTGGACTGTATTTGGGTTCACGCCAAGAAGGCTGGAAAGTACGCGCCTTGAAGGAATCTCGTCCTGGTCCCGTATTGTTCCTGCAATAATACCCCTTTTGATATACAGGATGATTTGTGTATAGATCGGACTGCCGTCCTCCATTTTAAAATGCTCAAAGGATATCATGAACTAAACCTGCAATCTTTCAATTAATTGAAATGCGTAACGCTGAGACGCCATCCCGTCTGAATAAATTCCTATCTTAAGGAACGCACGCTGTTTAAAGAGAATCCTCAAACCGTACCATGCGTATAATACAGTTCAACCGTATTATAACTATAATACGGTTGATTGTCAACTTCTTTCATAAGATACACTCTTGAGTTATGAGGTATGCTATATGTAATATTCTAATGAAAAAACAATGCTTTGCATTCTTCCCTTTTTATGCAAAACCTGTCTTACAACAATGCATATTTTGAATTTCAACCTTTGATGAAGGAGGAGTATTATAAATGCGTAATGTTTGGTGGATGGAGGCGATAAGATTCCAAGTAACTCTTCGTTAGCTATATCATAGTAAATAATAATTAGAGAAGGAGAACTTCATATGTCGGAAAAAGACTATCCAAAGTATCGGTGGTTTGTTTTAATGGCTATGATTATTATCACAGCGTTTGGCCACAGTGTATGTATCGGAGCAGCACCCTTGGTCGGTGAAATTTCTAAAACATTTGGAACAAGTCTCGGTGAAACTACGGCTATGTCGATGATGGCTTATATGCTGGCAGCTGCGGTTTCATGCATTTTAAGTGGTTTTATCATAGATAAGATTGGTTTCATTCGAGTCTGGATCATATCACTGGTATTGTTAATCATTTCATCTCTTTTCATGAATTGGACAAGCTTTACGCCGATGGGCTACACCCTTACTCGATTATTTCAAGGCTTCTCTGAAGGTCCTATCACTGCTGTTATTGCAACAGTTTGTCAGGAATGGTTCCGCTATAGAGAACGAAGTTATGTTGCCGCGGCACAGGGCTTTGCTTGCTGGCTCGGACTATCGTTGGGTCTCGTTTTTACTCCAGCCATGCTGGAACTTACAAACGACTGGCATACAGCTCTTGCCTGGTCTGCCGCACCTTGTGCGATCGGCCTGGCCTTTGCAATTATTCTGTACGCAGGACCGAAGCCTCCTGTTACAGCACCTATAATTACATGCGAGCAGCAAGATATTTATAAAAGTGACTTCAAACTAGCTTTATCAACGGCAACAACATTTATATTATTTGCTCTTGCTGTCTTTGACACCTGGTATCAACAAGCCTTTAATGATATGGCACCTGGTTTTTACGCAGTCGAAGCCCCTGTTGGGCTTGGCCTTGGCCCCATGGGAGCAGGAAGTAACCTAATGTGGGCTGGTTACGCATCAATGCTGGGCGGTTTGGCTGCACCCTTCGTGGTTGAAAAACTGTTTAAGGGAAAACCCAGAATCCCATTATTTATTGTTTGTACCCTGTCAGCGGCGCTAATGCTGTGCATGCGGTTTGTGACTGCGGAAAGCGGCATCATCCTCATATTGCTTCCTGCATTGATGCTTTTCTTCTCCTCATTTGTAAATCCCACAATCTTTGGATTTATTGCAAAGCACTATCCTCATAGTGTTGCCGGGAGAATCGGCGGGATTGCGTCGGGAATGGCAATTGTTGGTGCAGTACTGGGCCTGATTGTAGGATCCGCAGTACTTCATATCACAGGCACATACTATATCCCCATGATAATTATGGCATGCATCATTTTTATAGCTGGAATATCCGTCGCGTTTTTAGAAGTACCTCCCAAAGTATTTCTTGTAAGATCTGCCCAAACAAATAAGAATTAAGCTAGCGCATAATAGGCCCATTATTGCGTTTAGCTTACCCGGCGGCAGAAAACCTAACCAAATGATAAAAACAGCCGGTGCTTTTGGCACCGGCTTTGTTCCGATAGGTCACCTCTGTTGTTTTTTATTTCAATCCGAACGCAATATTCTCGAAGATATTCAGATGGGGAAATAGCGCATACCGCAATCTATATTTATGCTTATGATAGGATTGCCTTGCTGATTATCTCGCAACCGCCTTTTGAAACCATTCAAAGGTAGCCCTTTTTTGTTCCTCGGGAAGCTTCTCTGCTACTTGTCCGTGCAGCCAAGCAAGGGTTTTATTCCTCAGATACTGTCTCATCTGATCTTCCGCTTCCAGCATAACGACTTTGATCAGACATGGGCATTTCGTATGGGTGTCAGGCAGGTTGTTCTTATCCAGCAGCAATTCATTCTGCCTGATTTCAGCACACTGGAACAGCGGAGAAGCCCCTTCTATGGCTTCAATGATATCCCAGAACGTGATTTCCTCCGGTTTTCTGGCCAATTCATATCCCCCGTTAACCCCGGGGATTGATTTTACAAGCCCTGATTTTCTCAGTTTTGTATATACTTTTGAAAGGTAGGTTTCAGACACGCCCTGATATGCTGCCAGATCTTTTATTCCAACGGATTTGCCCGCCGGAAGATCCACCATATACAGCATACAGTGCAATGCGTACTCTACACCTATCGAAAATTGCAAAATATCACTCCTCGTATAATAAATTTACGGTGTTTTTTACAAGAATACCGTTCATAAACTTGTTGTCTCATAGTCCATATGGGATAATAAGCCTAGCAGGTAGAGGGTGTCGTATCACTCCTTGAAGTTTAAGCTTCCTTGAAAAGGGTGACACCTCTGCTTTACGGGCTGATGCGAATGAGCTGGATAGCATTTTGTGCTGAATATCTAACGAGGTTGTATTCCGTAAAGAACAGAGGACTTATCTCTGCCAAGTCTTTATCATTGGAGGTTACCTATGTTCTATGCCGGAATTGACATCGCCAAGTATAAGCACGAAGCAACTATTATTGACTCAAGCGGCAAAGCCCTGTTTGACAGCATTTCTTTTTCCAATACCAAAGAGGGCTGTGACAAACTGCTGGCTCTCTTTGAGAAAGCCGGAGCGAGGCCTGATGCTCTTGTCATCGGTATGGAAGCAACAGGCCATTACTGGCTCTCAGCATATGCCTTTCTGATCGAGCTTGGATATGATGTCAAGGTAATCAATCCAATTCAATCGGAAGCCTTCAGAAAAATGTACATACGTCAAACAAAAAATGATTCAAAGGACTCCTTCATTATTGCTCAGATCATGCGCTTCGGGCAGTATTCCTCTACTTCTCTTTCTGAGGAAAGCATTGTA
>JARBUO010000243.1 GCA_029239605.1 Bacillota bacterium
TGTGACCCGGAGCAGTACACTGTCACAGGAGCCCGAAAGCTTCTAAGGACGTTGCGGGACAGCGGGATTAAAACGTATCTGGCCAGTGGAACCGATGAAGCGGATGTGATGATGGAAGTCAGGCTGCTGCAGCTTGAAAACTTCTTTGACGGTGGTATTTACGGTGCGATAGATGGCGTAACAGACTGTTCTAAAGAACTGGTGATCCGAAAGATTATCTCTGAGAATCAAATCAGTTCAGATCAACTGGTATCCTTCGGAGACGGTTATGTGGAGATTGAGCTTGTAAAGGATTTGGGTGGATACACCTTCGGTGTAGCCAGTGATGAGGTGCGACAGAAGGGCATCAATCAGTGGAAGCGGGAGCGACTGATTCAGGCTGGTGCCGATGCGATTATCCCAGACTTTGAGGATACAGATAGAATCATGGAGTTGATTAGATAAGGAGTTATCATGCCGTACAAACAATTTGACAGAAGAAGATTGAACCTGCGGCCGCTGGAAGAACGCATCCATGACGTACGTCAGGCCATACGCAAAGGGGTTGATGAAGAAATTCAGTGGCAGAATGATCCCAAATACGATCTGCTTGCAGAGGCCATCCTGAACGCCAAGAAAAAACGTGCAACGGTGCTCATGATGTACGGAGCACACGTGATCAGAACAGGCAACAGCCTGTATATGATTGAGATGATGAAACGGGGACTCATAACCCACTTTGCAACCAACGGCGCCGGCGCCATTCATGATTTTGAGCTGGCGATGATTGGAGCAACCTGTGAAAGCGTTGCCAGATATATCTCGGAAGGCCAGTTTGGGCTTTGGACCGAAACAGGACTGCTGAACGATGCTGTCAATGAGGGTGTCAAGGACGGTCTGGGTTTCGGAGAAGCTGTGGGAAGATTCATCTGGGAGCATAAATTTCCCAATCGGGAGAAGAGTGTACTCGCCATGGGATATCATTTAGGTGTCCCCTGCACGGTTCATATTGGCATTGGAAACGACATCACAAACGAACATCCAAATTGTGACGGCGCGGCCATCGGGGAAGCTTCCTACCGTGATTTTCTAATCTATACCGAAAGTGTAACCGGACTGGAAACCGGGGTATTTTTAAACTTTGGATCTGCGGTGACAGGCCCGGAGGTTTATCTTAAAGCGCTGGCCATGGCAAGAAATGTGGCCCACCAGGAAGGCAAGCGGATTACGGGGTTCACCACAGCAGTCTTTGATTTTCTGCCCATAGAAAGCGAAGACTTTGAAGAAGCACCTCCAAAGACGGACCCGCGATACTACTTCAGACCATGGAAGACCATTCTGAGCAGGACCGTCGCCGATGGCGGCAGGAGCTGTTACATCTGCGGAGATCATTCTGTTACGGTTCCCAATCTTGCAGCGCGAGCCATCAAGCTGGACCGGGAACAAACCGGGAGGTAAGAGATGGATGGAAACAAAAGTCAGCACTTTGATATCGACCAAATCATCTGCTCCCTGGAAAAAGCTGAGCAGAGCGTGATCACTGTCTTTGGTGATTACAGTCTTGACAAGTATGTCTACAGCAAGCCATCGAGGGATGAGCAGTCCGTTGAGACAGGACTCACTGCATATCAGATTCACGAAACAGCCTCGTATGCCGGAATCGGGGGCACTGTGGCAAATAATCTCCGGAGTCTGGGTGCTCAGGTAATCTGTGTCGGATTGCTGGGACATGACGGACATGGCTTTGAACTGCTGGAACGGCTCGGGCAAATCGGTGCCGAGACAGAACTGATGATCCAGTCAGATCGTCTATTGACAAATACCTATTTAAAGCCGATGAGAGGCGAGACAAAGGAATCTACGCTTGAGGCCGGCAGGTTGGATTTCAGAAACTTTAAGGAAACGCCTCCGGAATTGGAAGAGCAGCTCCTGATCAATCTGGAAAAGGCGGCAGCACGATCTCAGGGCGTTATTATCACCGACCAGTTTCTCGAACGAAATTGTTCCGCTGTCACAGACCGGGTCAGAAATGAAGTTGCTGGGCTGGCGCTAAAGAATCCTGACAAATTCTTTTATGCAGACTCCAGAGGCTTCATTGGAGAGTATCGTAACGTGATCCGAAAATGTAATGAGCATGAGCTTTCAGGAACAGACCTTACAGGCTTGCGCATCGTCACAATGGGGGAAAGGGGCATCATGCTGTATGATGGAGATGAAAAGACCCATATTCCCAGCTTTCCTGCAAAACCCCCGCTTGATATCTGTGGTGCGGGAGATGCGACAAACGCGGGCATCATGCTGGGCCTAACCCTGGGCCTTGACAAGAAAGAAGCGGCCCTTTTAGGCGCCTGTACTGCATCCGTTACAATTGAGCAGATCGGCGTTACGGGAACGGCTACGAGAGAACAAATAATAGCAAGAATGTATGAAAAAAAGCATTTTTTTTCAGTAAATTTGTAAACGATTACAGAAAACTGTTGTAAACGATTAACATATTGAAATTATTGGGTTTGTGTCTATTGACATTAATCTGACAATATGCTAATTTTAAGGAGAAAGGCGCCGGTAATGGAACTGGGGCCTGCGTTAAAACAGCCGAATAACAGGAGGAGAGAATCATGAAAAAAGTATTCGCTATAGTCCTTGTAATGGCATTAATTCTTTCAATGGTTGCATGCGGCGCCTTTTGGGTGAAAGTATTGCACATGCAAAGGCTGAAGCAGAAGCGATTGCTGAGGAGACCGGGATGGATGTGAAATTCCTGACCTCCGCAGAATCCTCAGAGCAGAACAATCAGATTGACCAGCTCATTGCAGACGGAGTTGACTGTATTGTACTGTGGCCTCACAACGGAGACGAAGTAAGATCATCTGCTCAAAACGTAATGGATGCCGGAATTCCGCTCATCATTTACGACAGACTAATCAATGATTTTAAACCTACAGCTGAGTTAATGGGCGATAACGTAACAATCGGAGAAATGACCGGTGAATATTTCAACAAGTTCTTTGCAGAAGACCTCAAGGCAGGAAAGGTGAATATCCTTGAATTTAAGGGTGATAACTCAACCGTTCCGGAGCAGAGATCCTCTGGCTTTAAATCAACAGCAGATCCTAACATTAATATCGTGCAGCAGTTCTCTACAGACTGGCAGAGAGCTAAGGCGATGGAACAGATGGAAACATGGCTGTCCAGCTCCAGCGCAGCAGATGTAGAAGCGCTGAAAGCAGTGTTTACCCATGATGATGAAGTTGTGCTCGGTGTTCTTGATGCCATTGAAAACTATGACGGATCAGCAAAGCTGGACGTCAAGCTGGTTTCCGGAGTAGGCGCCAGAAAAGAGAACCTGGATACCTTTAAACCATGGGCAGACAAGGGCGTCATGCAGGTTACATATGCATTCTCCCCTGCTATGGTAAGAGAAGCGGTTGAACTTGGTGCAGATATTGTTCTCGGAAAAGAAAACCCTTCCGGTCTGATTCTGATTCCCACAGTGGAAGTGGATAACAGCAATGAGCAGGAATTCAGAAACAATGATATCTATGTAACAAGATACAGCATTGAAATGCCTCAATAATAGACGGGAATATAATTGTTGCGATGTCGGTTGCACAGCAGCCGGCATCGCTGTTCCTTGCAATAAAGATACAGGTGGGTAATGCTATGTTCTTAGAAATGAAAAATATCACCAAAAAGTTTGGACCGGTAACCGCATTGGATGATGTGAGTTTTTTTGTTGAGAAGGGTGAGATTCATGGCCTGCTCGGTGAAAATGGAGCAGGAAAATCAACACTGATGAATATTCTGGGAGGCATTTTTCAGCCTACAGCCGGAGAGGTATGGCTGAATGGGCAGCAGATGCTGGACATGAACGCCAGGAAGGCATTCCAGTCGGGAATTGGTTTTGTGCATCAGGAGCTGAACCTGATCAACGATCTAAAAGTATATGAAAACTTATTTCTCGGAGAAGAAATTAAAAATAAATGGGGCACGCTGAACAAGCCGCTTATGCGGGAAAAGGCAAGAGAGATTTTGCGAAAAATGAATCTGGAGATCAATCCGGATACCCAGGTTGCCTATCTGGATACTTCGCTGAAACAACTGGTGGAAATTGCAAGAGCGCTGCTGTTCGACTGCAAGCTCATCATCATGGATGAACCCACGACGGCTCTGACCAACAGGGAAATTGAGAATCTGTTCTCCATCATGCGCAAACTGAAAGAGGGCGGCGTATCCATTATTTATATCTCGCATAAAATGCCGGAGCTTTTTGCAATTTGTGACAAATATACTGTTCTAAGGGATGGGAAGTTCATTCAATCCGGAAATTTTAAGGATATCGATGAAAAAACGGCAACCCACCTGCTCGTGGGCAGATCTCTGGTGGATGAAGAAATCAAGAAAAAAGAAGTCACGGGAGATGTGGTAATGAAGGTGGAAAATATCTCCTGCGGCAGCTGTTTCAAAGAAGTC
>JARBUO010000244.1 GCA_029239605.1 Bacillota bacterium
GATGAAGCAGCTTGGTGCAGAAAAAGAAAGCACCCTTTATGTCGGTGACTCAGATACGGATATCATCACAGCCAGAAACGCAGGCTTAATCAGCGTAGGAGTTACATGGGGCTTTCGTCCAAAGGAGCTTTTGATTTCTGAGGGCGCGAATTTCATCGTTGACAGGCCTGACCAGATTCTGACCTTGTTAACGAAGGCAGAATAAAGTACCGACAGGATTGAAGGGGCTCGGAATTGTCAATAATACAAATGTTCAGGATATAGATTTTACTGGTTGTAAAGTTTGTCCCTCACCGCTCTTTGATGCATCTTATGCAGGCGGGTACCGATGCGGGTGAATTTTATAAATATAGAAAATGGAAAGAAGGTGGATAGAAATGAACAATGATAAGGATAAACGCTATGCCGTACTCATCGATGCGGATAACGTATCAGACAAATATATTAAATTTATTCTTGACGAGATTTCCAATGACGGAATTGCAACATACAAACGAATTTACGGAGACTGGACCAAACCAACTTTTGCTTCATGGAAGAGCGTGCTTCTTGAGCATTCGATTACCCCGATTCAGCAATATGGATATACAACCGGGAAAAATGCTACCGACTCGGCCATGATCATTGATGCGATGGATATTTTGTATTCCGGTAATGTGGAAGGTTTCTGCATTGTGTCCAGTGACAGCGACTTTACTCGCCTTGCATCCAGACTCCGGGAGTCTGGAATGGACGTTGTCGGCATGGGAGAAAGCAAGACGCCAAAGGCGTTTATCTCGGCTTGCAACAAGTTTAAATATCTGGATCTGCTTGCCATGGCGGACCAGCCTGTAGCTGCTCCGGCTCAAGTCTCCAAGGAAGAGACCGATGAAGATAAGATGACAAATTTTGATACCATTAAAAAAGCAATTATCACCATCGTGCAGGAGAATTCAGATGAGGACGAATGGATCTTCATCGGAGACATCGGCAACAAGCTGCAAAAGAGATATCCGGACTTTGACGTGAGAAATTTCGGATTCAACAAGTTTACGCCCTTTATCAAATCCCTTGACCTGTTTGACATCAAATCAGAACGGATCAATGGCTCAAACAATAAGTTGATCTATGTACGGGAAAAATAAGAATAGGCTTCTTCCACTGCCTTTGCCAATTGGTCAGGACATGATGTAGACTTTCCGTCGCAGCGGATACCGCTGAGCTTTTCTTTAATCTCTTCGACGGTCATGCCCTTTGCCAGCTTTGCAATTCCCTGGCTGTTACCATTACAGCCTCTGGTGAACTTGATTTCCTTTACAATATTCCCCTCAAGCTCCAGTTCGATTTGCGAGGAACAGGTTCCCTTTGTTTTGAACGTATAAGTCATATTTTTCTGCCTTTCTGCCAGCATCGCAAGATCGGGAAACAAGTTTCGTTTCCGATCAGTCGGTGCTGTTTTACTAATGTTGAGAAACTGATATAATCATATCATAAATGACGAACATAGAAAAGGAATCGGAGGAGCTATGAAAGAAGATGCAATTTTGCTTGCAGGGATTGAAGATAAAATCAACCAATGCCTGGAGTATTATATAACAACCCACACCGCTTTTTTGGATATGCGTCAGCGAACGCTGGCAGAAGGAATCTGCCGCAGATATCCCGGACTGAAGTATGAGTTTTACGGAGGCTATGAGGAAGCAGAGAGAACAGTGGCAGTCTTCCTTCCTGACTACGCTGTACTTCTGGAAGAGAATCCCTTAGCGCTGCTTCGAATTCATCAGGATAGCCGAAGAGCCCTTTCTCATCGGGATTATCTTGGTGCGCTGACAGGACTGGGTATCAAACGGGAGATCATCGGAGACATTCTCGTGCGGGAGGATGGGGCAGACATCGTGGTAATCAAAGATATGGCGGAGTTTCTTCTCTATCATTTTGATAAGGCAGGCCGGGCTTCGCTCCGAGGCGAAATTGCAGATGCGGCAGATATTATCGTACCGGAGGGGAGTTTCGAGGAAAAAAGGGATACTGTGGCGTCTCTTAGACTGGACAATTTGATTTCCTCCGGGTTCTCACTTTCAAGAGGGAGGGCGCTTGAGGCAATTTCCGCCGGGCTGGTTTATGTGAACGGTCTACAGGTGGAAAAAGCAGACCGCCAAATGAAAGAAGGTGACAGACTCGTGCTTCGGGGCAAAGGGAAAATTTTGCTCAAAGCCATCGGAGGCGTCACCAGAAAAGATCGTATTTCAATTGTAATCAAAAAATATTTATAATACTATCTCCTTATCAGAGCAATGCTTCAAAAGCAAATGGAAAGGGTATTGCCGCTCCATCAAAAAGGGGACAGAATCAGGGGAGTTTCTAACTTTCATGACTGAGCTGTATCGCGCTTAAAACCACGGCGGCCGCACCAACGCAAACGGTAACAATGCTTAAAATAAAACTTGCTTTTGCGATTCCTTTCATGTAGACACCTCCTTCTATTGTAAACTCCTTCGTATTAACTTTTATTAGTATACCATAATTTGGGCCGGGAGAACAGCGATGGAAAAATAAACTGCCTCGCTTTTGACTTGTCAGAATAGAAAAAAAGAAAGCGTCGCTGTCAGTGGTATAATATGGAGAGATATCCAAAGGATGTGGAGGAACAGGTATGAAAGAAAAAAATACACCGGGAG
>JARBUO010000108.1 GCA_029239605.1 Bacillota bacterium
AGGATAAGAATTGCAATGGGTGTAATGATTCCCACAGCAAAGAAAACAATCAGGATAACCGTAATCAGCGGCTTATGTATTCCAAGGGAGATCAATGTAGATCGCCCGCCTTTGCCTCCGATTGTGGCAAAAGATTTTCGCGAACCAATCAATCGCTGGTTGATAAAAACAGAGATAGAAGCAATGCAGATCATAATCAGCGCCATGGCAAAGGCAGTCTGTGTATTTTGTGATTTATTGTTCATATACAGCTGACTGGAAAGGGTTACGAAATTCACTTTGCTGCCCAGATAGTTGATGACGCCAAATGTTCCGATGGCCTTTGAGAAGGTCAAAATAACAGCGGAAAGCATTGCCGGAAGCACCAGCGGAAAGGTGATTTTTCGAAGAATCGTCGATTTGCTGGCTCCCTGAATTTCTCCCATCTCTTCCAGCTCGGAATTGATGGAATTCAGTGCAGCCGAAACCAGAAGATACGCATATGCGTAATAGTGAAGCGAAAGAACCGTAATAATGGCCACCGGACCATATGCCAGCCAGTCAGGAACGTTTATTCCAAGGCTCATCAGAAACCCGGGAGCACCGCCGATTCGTTCTGTTTTGAACATGGAAAGCCATGCCTGTGACTTACACCAGGAGGGGATCATATAGGGCATGATCACCGCAAGGGAGAAAAATGGCTTGAAGGCAAGATCCGTACGCACCATCAGCCATGCCAGGACAGAGCCAAGCGTAATGGCACAGACAGAAACACTTACGCCGATGAGCAACGAATTCATCAGTGGCTGGATCAGCAGTCTGCCGCTGAGTTCACTGGCGAGCAGGCGCTTCCAATAATAAAACGTAAAATCTCCCGCCTGGCCTCCTGTCACGCGGAGGTCTTTCCCTGCCAAACTAAAAGTGGTCGAGATCATATCGATCAGCGGCAAAACAATTAGATACGTTAGAAGAACAATAGCAACGAGAACAATGATGTTATACGGGTTAGTAATAACGGACTTGATCTGATTTTTCAAGCGTCTTGATTTACTGTAATGCAATCCTGCTGAATTCATGAGTCGCTTCCCCTCTCTTTACGTTCCGTGTTAAATTGTTTTAATATGGGCGGAATTTCCCGTAGGGATCGAACCATATAATCCGGTTGATAACCGCAATTGAGATACTTGGTATCTTTCTGTGCAATTCTCGGGTTCTCAATCTGGATCATCAGTTCCCAACCGGCAGCCCGGGCACCGCGGACATCCCTTGAAACGGTATCGCCCACATAGGCTGCTTCATGGGCAGTAACACCCATCAGGCTGACTGCGGTGTCAAACAGCTCACGGCGTGGTTTTCTCACACCGTACTCGCTGCTCGTAATAATAAAATCAAAATATTGAGCGATACCGTGTTCCTCCAGAATTCTGGGTACAAAACTGATGCTCATGATATTGGAAATGACACCGAGCCTGAACCCTTCCTCTCTCAATGCTTGCAGGGTATACTCCAACCCCTCTCTGCGGGTGATGACCTTCCGATGACGGTCGTACAGATAGGATAGTTCCTCTCCTAAGCCACAAAGTTTCTCAGGGAATACATCGAAGTCGCCGAGCATAAAACTATGCCAGATTTCGTCACCTGGAAGTTCCACCAGTTGCTGCTCACTAAAAGTTTTGTACTTTTTGGCCCCTTTGTCAATGTGAGCAAGAAGCTGCTCCGGCGTCTGGGCAGTTTCAATATTATGCTCCTTCAGAAAGCGATACACCCTTTCTGCGAAGACTGCATCATTATCCGAGGTTGCATCCTGAACATGCACTGTGCCGCCGATATCGAACCATACTGTTTTGATCATAAGCTTCACCTGCCAGTCATTCAAGTTTACTGTAAACGTTTCCGATTTTTGTTAAGATGATGCTATCACTGTAATCTCAATTTGTCAAGAGCGCAATATTTCGAATTTATCATAAAATCTATTCGGCACTTTTCATTTTAAATCTGTATATTTCAATGCGTTATGCCAGATTTATTTGTGGTAAGCAATCTACTTTCTATTGAATATCCAAAAAAAATTTTAGACAGATTCTGATAGGCGTTGACACCCCATTCCATTATTGTTATAATTTCTGTAAACGTTTCCGAGAATAGAGGGTGATCATATTAATATTACAATAAAAGACATCGCAAAGATGGCGGGTGTTTCCTACGCGACCGTATCAAGAGCTTTAAACGGCAGTGACGAAGTGAATGAAAAGACGAGAAAGAGAGTCTTGGAGATCTGTGACAGCGTTGGGTATTCTCCCAATGCGCTGGCCAGAGGTTTGGTGACAAACTCCAGCAATGCCATTGGCTTAATCATACCGAATATTACAAACCCCTTTTATCCCGAGGTTGCCCTTGGGGTCGAAGGAGAGGCAAGAGCCAGAGGCTATAATGTATTTCTCTGCAACAGCAACTTTGAACCCGAGAGAATGGAAAGCTACTTCAGAATTCTTATCGAAAGAAGGGTTGAAGGGCTGATTGTCGCCTCTGTACCCGATGCAGCAAGAGGACTCTTTGATTTTTACCGAAAAAAAATGCCTGTCGTATATATCGGCAGCAGACCTGCTGACGAGGAATGCAATTGTGTCGCCACAGATAGTGTAAAAGGAGGCTACCTTGCAGCAGAGTATCTGATAAAGCTTGGTCACCGCAGAATTGTTTTTATCGGTGGAACGAGAACCAGTAATTCTCAAATCGACAAGCTGAGGGGTTTTCGCCTTGCTATGGAAGAACACGGATTGCAGCCAGAGGTACGTCTGAATATCAATTATCAATTCAACAAACGGGAAAGCGGATATGATATGGCGAAGGTTTTGATCAATGAAAAGAATCCGCCCACCGCAATAATGGGCTCCAATGACATGGTTGCTCTGGGGGCACTGGAGGCATGTGAAGAATACGGCCTGGACGTACCCGGAGACATGTCCATTATCGGTTTTGATGATATCCCCTACGCCTCACTTCCCAAAATACAGCTCACTACCATTGCTCAGGCAAAGTACGACCTTGGAAAAATTGCGGTGGATATGCTGTTCAAGTTAAAGGAAAGCGGTTTAAAGAATAATTGCATGAAAGAGGTTTTGCAGCCTGAGTTGGTAATCAGGTCCAGCTGCAGAGAACTATAGAGATCATAGCCAGATAGCAACAAGACGGTAGATAATAGTCAACCGCAAGGCGGCAGCAGGAAGGCGGTAGCAGGAAGGCGGCAGATAATCAGTAAAATGATACGGTGGCAGCAACAGGATGGCAGGTGTTCACACAACTCCGTAAGGCAATGGAAGTAAAGAGAGGAAAAGTTAGTATGAAGTATTACGATACCTTTATAATCGGCCATATTACACAAGACCAGAATGTTACAGAAAATCAGGAAGTTTCTGAATCACCGGGAGGCGCTGTGTTCTTCAGTTCTTACGCCTCTCTGGCAGGTGAGCGGCCCACAGGGGTTTTAACAAAGACTGCAGAGAAGGACAGACATTTACTGAACGAGTTTAATGTGCCGAAAGAAGATCTTTATTATATTCCGTCAAAGTGCACTACTTTAATGAAAAACCAGTTTTTTTCAGCTGACAGGGAAAAAAGAATTTGTACAGCGTTGAGCATTGCTGACCCCTTCCGGCTGGAGGACATCCCTGATGTCAACTCAAAAATTTACCATCTTGCAGGTTTGGTTTACGGTGACTTCGACAATGAACTCATAAAGCCGCTCTCAGAAAAAGGGTTGGTCGCTGCCGATATGCAGGGTTTTTTAAGAGTTTCCGAAAACGGCTCTATGGTTTTTAAGGATTGGAACGAAAAAAGAGAATATCTTCCTTACATACACTTTCTGAAAACAGATGCCGCCGAGGCAGAGATTATGACCGGCTGTGCGGAAAAAGAAGAAGCTGCTAAAATAATGTTTGGCTGGGGTGCCAAAGAGGTCATGGTGACACATAATACCGAAGTCATCGTGTACACCGAAGAAGGTCTTTTCCGCTGTCCGCTGAAGCCGAGGAACCTGTCCGGAAGAACAGGCCGGGGAGATACCTGCTTCAGTACTTACATTACCGAACGGCTCCACCAAGGGGTAAAGGAATCCCTTCTATATGCTGCGGCTACCGTATCCTATAAGATGGAAACCCCCGGCCCAATCAGAGCCACCCGAAACGGCATTGAAGCTTACATAAAAGAATTCTACGCGGATGAAACCAATTAAAACAGACCTCAATAAATTGATTGAATAAAGGAAGATCCCTTTTGTCTGTTCTGTGAAATGAAAATTCAAGGCGTTTCTCAGGCCTGCGAAGGGATTTTCCTTGTTCCGGAGAAAAATAACAATTATTCCCAATCTTTTACGAATTGTGCCTTGCGCTACCATTTCTTATTTTTTTGTGATATATTACTCTTAGTAACTATGGGAGGTTGGTTCATGAAGAAAACAGCATTGGCAATACAGGCAAAGGAGCAGTTTTTGAGGCTGTGTGACAAGGGAACCTTTTCTGCCGGGCAGCGTATCCCGTCGGAAGCAGAAATGTCGAAACGATTCGGAATCAGCAGGGAGACATGGAGAGCTTCTCTTGAACTTCTGCGAAGAGAAGGAGTCCTTTATTCAAAGCACGGTGCAGGTACGTATCTTCTTGGTTCTGCTCACAAAATAGAAAATGATCTGTCTGAACTCCGAAGCCTTTCTGAAATGATTCGAAATGCTGGCATAACTGAAACAGCTCCCGAAATTACCATAAGCCGTGAGTTGCCCCAGGAAGAAATAGCAGATCTGCTTCAGCTGTCTGCGGACGAGCCGGTTATGGTCATTAAAAGAACCCGATATGCCGAATCCGGCGCAATCTGTTCCAGTGTAAATTACATTCCCGGTCATCTGGCGGACGAGCTGGAGGATCAGAATTTACCGATATCAATTTTTCAATACTTCGATGAAAAAAAAGGAGTGCTCATTACCCGTTCAGCCACGCGAATTGTGGTTCCGGATAAAAACGACCCCTTAACCTTGGAGCTTCGCAAGTTAAAAAACGTATCTATCCTGGGTCTGAAGCAGCTTCACTTTGATTCCAGAGGAAATCCTGCCATGTACGCCATCGACTATCTCCGCTGTGATCTTTTTGATTTTTCAGTCACCAGAACAAGACAGTGAATAAATATAAGAGGTAATCAAAAAGGTGTTTCGGATCAGAGTATCACTCTTTCCAAAACACCTTTTTTTGATTAATTGCTGATTACAGCTTCACTTTCTTTATCAAAAATGTGAAGTTTTTCAGTGTTTATGGCAAAGCTCATCACCGTATCTGCCTTGCAAGTGTCGAGTACGGGAGTCCTAACCACAATCCTGTTGTCGGAAAGATCACAGTGAAGATACATCTCGGCACCCATGAGTTCCACCAGATCTATTTTCATCTCAACTGCTTCCCCATTCTCTTTGCCTGCCACGATATCTTCCGGCCTGATACCGAAAACGACTTCCTTGCCGGCATACGGAGCCAAATTCTTCAGCTTGCTTTCCGGCAGGCTAATTTTTACGCCTGCAAACTCTGCAGCATAGCCGCCTTCTGTTTTTACAATGGAACCGTTGATAAAGTTCATCTGAGGTGATCCAATGAAGCCTGCAACGAATAAATTGCACGGATGATTATAAAGATTCTGGGGCGTATCTATCTGTTGGATATATCCATCCTTCATAACCACAATCCTGTCGCCCATGGTCATGGCTTCCGTCTGATCGTGAGTTACATACACAAAGGTGGTTCCCAGTTTCTTATGGAGTTTTGAAATTTCAGAACGCATCTGATTTCTCAGCTTGGCATCCAGATTGGAAAGCGGCTCATCCAGCAGGAATACTGCCGGGTTTCTGACCATTGCCCGTCCCAAAGCAACACGCTGACGCTGCCCGCCGGATAGTGCCTTAGGTTTTCTCTCCAATAGATTTTCAATTCCCAATACCTTTGCGGCCTCTTCTACCTTCTGTTTGATTTCTTCCTTTGGCATTTTTCTAAGAGTTAACCCAAATGCCATATTCTTGTACACTGTCATATGAGGATACAACGCGTAATTCTGGAATACCATGGCAATGTCTCTATCCTTGGGCGCCACATCATTTACCAGCGTGTCTCCTATATACAGTTCCCCTTCAGAAATATCCTCTAGCCCGGCAATCATACGAAGGGTCGTCGATTTACCACAGCCGGAAGGACCAACTAATATAATAAATTCCTTATCTTCAATTTCAAGATTGAATTCCTGTACAGCAACAACATTGCCCGGATAAATTTTCTTAATGTTTCTAAGTGATATATTGGCCATCCAAACCACCTCCTGTTTTTATCAACTTCAGTCTAGCATGGCCTGTTTTTTGTCTCAAGTGCATTTTATTGATATTCGAGGGTAAAATATTGATATGTGGTTCGAAATTGAGTATAATGAGGGAACAGACGATATTTACTCCCCAAAATGAAAGATAAGCACTCGGGCTGGGGCTTGTCCCGTGATTTCAAAGGAACAGCAGAAAGCTGGTATTTAAAAAAGAACCATAGAAAACGATCTAAGCAAGGAGAATCTGCATGGAGCAAGTCATTTTTTTATCCCAACGTCAAAATGAAGCTTACCCCTCTTTAGTGAGGGATGCCATCTCTCTCATTGAGGCAAACTATGCGTTCCTTTACGGTATTGACGAACTTGCAGACCAGCTGGAAGTGACGAAGCCGCATCTGATACGGCTTTTCACGGCAGGGACTGGAATTTCGCCCGGGCAATATCTGATACATATCCGCATGTATCACGCCCGCAGTATGCTGCTTTCTGGCCTTGATACGCCTCTTGAAATCATTGCAGGTGCCTGCGGTTACTCAAATGCAAATTATTTTTGCAAGGCGTTTAAAAAGGAAACCGGAATGCCCCCCTCCGAATACAGAAAGGTGTTTGGCAGTGCGTCCAAAAGCGTGCATCCCGATCCGATCATTCAAAAACTCTATCTATAGGCACCACAAGTTCTCCAATATCCGTCAGATAGGATTCAATCTGACGCGTCACTGTATCAACAATTCTCGGCATCTTTTCTGTCAGTTCCTCCGACAATCCAAAACGGCAGTTGACCGAGGCAGCCTCTATCCCAATCAACAGCCCTTCTCTCTGGCAGCCGTATAGTTTCATCCCATGAAAAAGGCTGAAGTTATGTGCCATACCCGCAGAAGGCAGGGATTGAAAGAATTCATTGTCCAATTCAAAGATAGAAACAGTACCGGGAGGGTTTCCCATATGAACAGCATCGATTAAAATAATTTTTTCCGTCTCTTCCAATACATCAAGGCAGAATTCCGTATCAGTCTCTCCCTTCTCAAGTCTGAGCCCGGGAAACACTCCTCTGGTTTTCAACTCTTCCACGATGTAGTTTCCGACACCGTCGTCCTCCATAAGTGTGTTTCCAATCCCCAGTACAACTGTCTCGAAAATCATGGCACCACCGTAATGAACTTCGGCTCTTTATTCGGATAAAAGACATGGGTGGCGCAGGAAACGCAGGGATCAAAGGAGCGAATAATTCTCCCGATTTCTGCCGGACGATCCTCGTCAGCAAGTTCGGTTCCGATGAGCGCTCTTTCCGATGTCCCCGGGGATCCGTCGTTCCCATGGGAGGATAGGTTCCAAACTGAAGGCGTGATGATCTGATAAAAGTCCAGCACGCTATTTTCTATCTTGATCCAGTGCCCCAGAGCCCCTCTGGTGGTATCCGTCAGTCCCTGACCTCTTGCCGAATCCGGTGTGATATAAACAGCCTGACCTGTTGGACCCGGAATCATCTGATCAAGAAGTGTCAGCAGGATTTCATGGATTTTTTTTGCCTCAAGTACTCTGGCAATATATCGGTCCATGGTTGAAATTCCCCTGCGGTACTCACCGCTGAGCCATTGTCTTGCAAGGGGCCCGACCTCAAAACTGAGGTTTTCCAGTTTGGACGCTTTTATGAAAGAATATGCACCCTCCTTGTTTTGATCGTCCATTGGTATCGTCTCAAAGGGTGTGTAGGTATCAACGGAATCAATATACCAGGAATAATCGATTTCCTCTGTAATTCTGCCGGGATCAAGTCCCCTTACCGTTCCCCCTGCGGCAGCGTTCACCGATACTGAAGGATCAATGTACAGCGTACCCAGCTCAGGATAGCCATCAAAGCAGCCAAAGCTCAAAAGATTTCCATACCCTGCTCCGTTTTCATAGTAATCCGGGTAGTAACGTGCCAGCGTCCCAACATCGGGAATCATCACATTTTCTATGAAGTCACCGATTCCCTGAAGGATCGACCTGCATCTTACGATACTGTCGGCACTGATCCGCGCCGTTGTCCCCCCCATGAAGATCCCATGATTATGAGGAGCCTTCCCCCCAAATAGTGCCAGAAGCTGATGGGCCGCCCGGCTAAACGGGAGGGAGTCGAAGTAATGCTGGACCAGCAGGTCATTTGCTTCCTTTGGCAAGCGAAAATCTCTGAAATTGGTCTGATACAATGGATAGTTTTCAGGCATCTTTACAAAATCCGGTACCGTAAACTGATAGAAATGTCTGATATGATTTTGCAGAAATTCACAGCCATGCATGAAGTCTCTCACATACCTTCCCTGAGCCGTAGGCCCGACCCCAAAGGCCTGTTCCAACGCAAGGGTTGCGGCAAGGCTGTGGGCAGTTGAACAGATGCCGCAAATTCTTTCCGTATAGTAGATCGCATCCAGTGGAGCCCTGCCATTCAGCATCATTTCAAAGCCCCTAAACATTTGTCCTTTCGTTTTCGCATCTACGATACGTCGATTTTCCACAGTAACTTCAATTTCCATAAATCCGCTGATTCGTGTAATCGGATTTATAATAATTTTTTCACTCATCCTCCAGCACCTCCACCATTTCTTCTGTAAGATTCGATTCCAGTGTATAAAATCGCACAAAGGGTTCCATGGCGTCCGGAAAGCCAAACTGAGCACATCCGATGCAATTTGTATTTGCCTGAACCGGCCAGTTGATTCGTTCATTCCACCTTCTGATGGGGCAGTCGATGGTCGTCATTGGCCCTCGGCAGCCCAGCATGAACATGCAGGTGGGCTCACCAAACTGCGTCGCATAGATCCCCTGATCAAAGTAGGACCGCCGTTCACAGCGCCGATGAATAGAAATTCCATAAAGAAAAACTGGCCTTCCCTCTTCATCCAGCTGCGGCTCCCCAAAGTAAATCAGATGTGCCAGTGTTCCCAGGAACCATTCCGGATGGCATGGACACCCTGGAAGCTGAATCACACGCCGCTGGAGGACTGCCTGTATACCAACGCTTTCACTTGGATTCGGTCTTCCCGCAGAAACACCTCCATGGCTGGCACAAGCACCTACAGCAATTACATATCGTGCACGTTCTCCAAGCATCTGTATTATTTCAAGGGCAGTAATTTCCTTTCCCTGCCAGTTTCCGACAATTTGATATCGACCGCCGTTCTTAAGCGGAACCGCCCCTTCTACCGCCAGGATAAAATCCTGGTCTAAAACACGAAAAAGATGCTCAAGTGCTTCTTCTCCCTCAGCTGCCATAAGGCTGTGCTCATATACAAGATCCACCATGCTTGAAATCATATAGTCAAACCCTGGGTCTGCACCGTCCAGCAGCGAAATAATATTTCCAGAGCAGCCATTCAGCTCCAGCCATACCATTTTAATACCTGTCAGGTCAGCCATCTTACCGTACCAGCCTTCCCACGATGTTCAGCCTTTCTAAAACTGAATGGTTATGGCACCGAACATAACCCTCTGTCACATCGGTTCCCGCTACCAAGTCATAGTGGGTTCCCTGCCCCCAGGTGGAGTATCCCGTTACATCATACACAATTCCATTAACGGCCACATAAGCAGGCATACCCAACCTTCCGTTAAATTTAGCCAGATCCTCAAGGGTGAAAACAGGCAAGCTCTCGTACCCATCTTCCGTTCCCGGTGTCTCACGTTTCTCGTACCGACTCATTCCATCCCCTCTGCTCAGATTCATACCGTTATCCTCATACTGATTCATTCCGTTCCCCCCTTTACCATACCTCATCTTATTATTTTGCGAAAATGTTTATTCTCCAAATCTTGATCATTTATCGATCCTATGCGGCAATTCGCCATTCGCTGTCAAATTCCCCTTATTTTCTTTGATTTTCTATAGTTTCCAAATCGTTCTTGTGGTATGATGAAATCAAGTCATTTCATCTTCCAAGGAGGAGAATCCGGATGAAAAAGCTGAGCGGTTCCAGAATGGTATTCCTTTATGTAACGATTGTAATTGTTTCCGTAGTATCACTCGTCTCCGCATTGTCTCTCTACAGCAGCATCAAAAACCTGCTGGTAGAAGAAAGAGGCAGAAAGGCTCTGGGGGTCTCCATTGCTGTAGCCAAAATTATCGAGCAGGATTACACCTCATTTCGTAAGCTTCTTGATGTTGAAGATTACGAAGAAGGAAATTACGACTGGTCCTATTACATAAAGATGCAGCAAGTCTTTCAGGAAATCAACGTGCAGTCCAACGTGAAATTTGTATATTGTGGAAAACGCATTTCCCCTGAGGAGATGGTCTATCTGTTTGACGGGGAATCTCCCGGAAGCAAGCTCTTTTCTCCGCTTGGTTCAGGAGATGATTTGGATGCAATAGAGAAGAAGGTCTATTCGGAAAAGAGACCGAATTACACCTCAATCGTGGCGGATTCCGACTGGGGTGAACTTTTGACTGGCGTTGCCCCGATCCGTGACCCGTATACCGGCGAAGCAGTCGCTCATGTAGGTGTAGATGTCTCAGCAGAGCAAATCTACAGTTCACTGGCAGGCATTAAAAAACTAATTGTTATCAATGCGATCCTATTCGTGATTATCACATCACTTATTATCTATAAATTGCTCTCCATGAATCTTTTCTTTATGGAGAATGACTATCTTACAGGCCTTCACAGCAAGGGATATGAAGAGCGCTTCCTTGAGCAACTCATAAAAAAATCTACCATAAGCGGAAAATCATTTCCGTTAATTATGATAGATTTTGATGATTTTAAAGTAATTAACGACGAATATGGGCATCACTTCGGCGATTGTGTATTAAAGCAAGTAGCCGATATTATTCAAGTATGCACCAGGTCTATCGATTGCTGTGCCCGTTACGGAGGGGATGAGTTCATCATCGTTCTGCCGGAGGCCAATCTCGAATACGCTTCCTTTGTCTGCCATTGGCTTTTGAAGGAAGTTTCCAAACTCAGCCTGAAGACCAAGGACGGGCGTCCTGTTCCGGTTTCCATCAGCATTGGTGTAGCTCTCTGGAAAAGAGGAATGACAGCAGAACAAATTCTGGAACAAGCTGACAAAGCTCTCTACCACTCGAAAGGAGACGGCAAGGGAAGAATGGTTATCTACAGAGAAGGTTTCGCGCAATGAACATTGTTTAAGACTTCCTCCCCCAGGAAGTGACATTTGCACATTTTTATAGTTTTCCCGCCCGGTACATCTACCGTGCAGGAGCCACACAACCCTTCTCCACAGCAAATATGGAAATTGTTGCTCATTGCCAGACTGGCAAAGGGGAGAATTTTCTTTGTAAGA
>JARBUO010000006.1 GCA_029239605.1 Bacillota bacterium
CTTTGATAGATCACATAGGGAACGGGGGTCGAAGAATGGGTCCGGATGGCCAGCGGTGTTCGGTGGTCCGGAACAATCAACACTTTAAAGGTTTCCCCGCTGGAATAAAGATATTCCAGAATTGGCTTCAGGACCAGCTCGTCAATCATTTCCAGTGACTTCACTTTTCCTTCCAGATCTCCCTGATGGGAACACTCGTCGGGCGCTTCAAGATGCAGATATACGAAATCCTTCCCCTTTCGGAACTCTTCTATTGTTGCTTCCGCTTTTCCTTTAAAATTGGTATGGATGGTGCCGGTAGCACCCTCTACGTCCACACTGCTGAGACCCGCACAAATAGCGATCCCTTTGATCAGATCCACCGCAGAGATAGCAGTTCCGGTGATTTGGTACTTTTCCGAGAAGGATGGCAAGCTCGGTTTTTTTCCCTGACCCCAGATCCAGATGGAATTGGCAGGATTGAGCCCTTTCCGGATGCGTTCCTGGTTAACGGGATGGGATTTTAGAAGTTCATAACTCTTTTTCATCATCTCGGTAAGAAACGCAGAACCTTCTCCTTTCGGCAGGTGTGCACCTGCTTTTTGTGTCAGAACGTCATGAGGAGGTGTAAGGTCATAGTTTGTTGATCCATTTTTAACGATTAGCGCATGCCGATAGCTGACACCGGGATAAAATTGCAGCGTATCCGTTCCAAAGCTTTCATTGATATATTCAATTAATATCTTTGCCTCTTCACTGGTAATATCTCCTGAACTGTGGTCCGTAATGGTAAGTTCTTCATAGATTCCGTCGCCTGACAGCGTTACCAGATTGGTACGAAATGCAACGTCTGTATCCGAAAGATCAATGCCCATGCTCGCTGCTTCCAGAGGTGATCTGCCGGTATGATATACGGCGGGATCATATCCCATGACAGAAAGGTTCGCCGCATCGCTTCCGGGGGCGATCCCAGGCGGTATGGTTCTCACAAGACCGACCATACCCTTCTGTGCCAACTGATTTATATTTTGCATTTTTGCTGCCTGCAGGGGGGTCTGATTGCCCAGCATGGCAACTTCCTCATCCCCCGCTCCGTCTGGCACCAAAACCAGGTATTTCATAGTTGTCTCCTTTATAAACAGAAATGCTCTCTTTATGATACCATAAGAAAGCATCTCTTTTGTGATAAATTTGTGTTTTTCGACAATGAATTCTTATTTGCAGTTCTCTGCTTCGAACTTCTTCATGAAGGCAATCAAAGCATCGACTCCAGCTGCCGGCATCGCATTATAAATGCTTGCTCTCATACCGCCGATGGAACGGTGCCCACCGAGATTATGAAGCCCTGCCGCCTTTGCTTCCTTTGTAAATTTCTTGTCCAGCGTCTCATCTCCTGTGATAAAGACCACATTCATAAGGGATCTGTCCTTTACCGCCACGGGGCAGCTGTAAAGCTTACTCTCATCAATGTAATCATAGAGCTTCTTTGCTTTTTGTCTATTGGCTTTCTCAAGTTCTGCAACTCCGCCAAGGGTTTGAATGTGCTTAAACACTTCACCAGCCATGTAGATTCCGAAAGTAGGCGGTGTATTGTACATGGATTCATTATTTACATGAATCTTATAATCCAGATAAATGGGGGTATTCTTCGGTGCAAAACCGATAAGATCATCGCGGATAATTACGATGACCACGCCTGCTGGCCCGATATTTTTCTGTGCTCCTGCATAGATCAGTCCAAATTTGGATACGTCAACCTCGTCGGAAAGAATGCAGGAAGAAAGATCACCGACAAGAGGAATATCTCCCGTATCCGGTATGTAGGGATATCTCGTTCCATAAATTGTATTGTTCAGCGTGATATGCACATAATCTGCATCTGGTGTAAATTCTTCGCGTTTCACCTCAGGAATATACGTAAAATTACTTTCCTCTGAAGAAGCGATTGCTCTGATCTCTCCGAATTTTTGTGCTTCTTCATAAGCCTTCTTTGCCCAAGCTCCCGTTATAATATAATCTGCTTTCTTGGATTTGCGCAGCAGGTTGATGGGAATCATGGAAAACTGCAATGTTGCGCCGCCCTGAAGGAACAGCACTTTATAGTTATCAGGGATATTCATAATATCTCTGAGGTTTTTTTCAGCCGAATGAAGGATCTCTTCAAATTCCGCGGAACGATGGCTCATTTCCATAACGGACATGCCGCAGCCATTATAATTCGTTAGTTGTTCTGCAGCTTGTTCCATAACCTCTAAGGGAAGCATGGAGGGTCCTGCCGAAAAATTGTATACTCTTTCTTTTTGATTCATCAATTATTCCACCTCCAATTTGATAATGAATAATTATATCACTTTACGCACGGCGCGTAAAGTGATATAATTCTACCTAATACTTATAGAAAAACGCAATGCTTATAAAATTTTTGAATCAGGAGAGTTGGAGAAAATGTATAAAATAGCCACCTTAAATAAGATCTCAAACAAAGGGCTGGAACGGTTCAGCGATCGATATACTGTAAGCGATGATACTGCAGGAGCGCACGGAATTCTTCTCAGAAGTCAGGATATGCATTCCATGGAGCTTCCGGAATCACTGCTGGCAATTGCAAGAGCGGGAGCAGGCGTCAACAACATTCCCGTCGAAGAATGCTCCAAGAAAGGAATCGTCGTTTTCAATACCCCCGGAGCCAACGCCAATGCGGTAAAAGAGCTTGTGCTTACCGGTATTCTCATGTCTGCAAGAAATGTTTCCAGCGCAATTGCATGGACAAAAACACTGACTGAAGATATTTCCAAAACAGTTGAAAAGAACAAGTCCCAATTTGCCGGACATGAAATAAAAGGAAAAGTGCTTGGGGTTGTGGGTCTTGGTGCCATCGGCGTAATGGTGGCCAACGCTGCAGAAAGCCTTGGCATGCACGTGATCGGCTACGATCCCTACATGTCGATTCAATCCGCCCACGAGCTGTCCCGTACCGTAGACGTGTATGAATCCCTCGATCTCCTTCTTCCAAAATGTGATTACATCACAATTCACGTACCCTTTATGGAAAACACAAAGGAACTGATCAATGAAAAGCGCTTTAGCCTCATGAAAGACGGCGTATGCCTTCTTAACTTCTCAAGAGATCAGATCGTCAGTGAAGCTGACATTCTGAAAGCACTGGAAACCGGAAAGGTTCGCAGATATGTAACTGACTTCCCATCAGAGAAGTTCCTCTGCAATGACAGGGCGATCTGTATTCCTCATCTCGGTGCTTCCACAAAAGAATCGGAAGAAAACTGTGCAAGAATGGCTGTGGATCAAATGATGGACTATCTGGAAAACGGCAACATTACCAATTCCGTTAACTTTCCCAATTGTTCTTTGGGGATTTGTACTTCCCAAAACAGAATTGCAGTGCTGAACAAGAATGTTCCTGCTATGCTGGGAAAAATTACAGGAATATTAGCCGATATGAACATCAACATCAGCGACCTGAACAATAGAAGCAAAGGTGAATTGGCTTACACCCTCATCGACATCGACTCTGAGGTTGACGAAGCGGCACTAAAACAAGCCCTGAATGTCAATGGTATCATTTCCGTAAGAGTTATCTAATTCAAAAGAGTTTCTAATCGGTATTTAAAAGGAAGCAAGCGGTAACGGTTCTGTCTTCCGGCTAGACCCGTATCTCACATCTTTGTTTTAAAGAGGCACTTGGCAGCATTCTTTGCATGCCAAGTGCCTCAATTGATTCAGTCCATTCCTCAGCTCAGGGAAATCTGCTCTCCTTTTCTTTGAGAAAACCGAGCCGGTTATTCCTGATACCCGTGAGCCTCTTTCAGTATCATGTCCTTAACCTTCATAAGACGGGTAATATTACCTCGTTCATTCTCTTCCAACTTCATGGATATATATCGAATCTTCTCCGTCATGTTTGGAATCATAACATATTCCAATGCACTTACCCGGCGCCGGGTCTTTTCAATTTCCTCCGCAAGCAGCTGAGTGGTTTTTTCCACCTCCGCCAGTTTCAGCATATCCTGAAAAACCTGAGAAAGTGATGCTACAGCGGCATCAAGTTCACCTGATGTCATGGCAAAGCCGTAGGGGAAGATTTCACTTGGATCGTCGCTGCGGGTTTTAAACCCATACACCGGAACATTGACACTCATGATATTGCAGTATGCTACATCCAGTGCTACGGACTGCTTCGGATAAAGCAGCGCCTGTTCCATCATACTGGGCGACATGAGTGCGGATGCCACAGCGAACGAAGCATGTGACTTCATCAAGGCTTCTTCGACTCTTATACGAAGTTCCTTGTTTAAACGTACGAGATCAAGGAACTGTTTCATCAGCTCATCCCGCTTATCCTTCAGAAGCTTGTGGCCTCTGCGGGCCGTTTTCAGCCGGTTTTTTAAGCGGGTAAGCTCCATTCTCGTCATATTGGTCGTTGTTGATGAGGTAGCCATTTGTTATCGCCCCCCTGTCAATCTTTCTTCTTCGGCAGATACTTTTCAATAAGTTCCGTGCTGATTCGTTTCAGTTCAGATGTAGGAAGCATGGACAGAAGCTCCCATCCCAGATTCAGTGTTTCTTCAATGGACCGATTTTCATCGCTGCCCTGAGCAACGTAACGCTTTTCAAATTCATCCGCAAACTTAGCAAAGATCAGGTCGGTTTCGCACAGAGCCGCTTCTCCCAGAATCGTCATCAGCTCCTTCATTTCCTTTCCCGTGGCATAGGCTGCAAAGAGCTGATTCATGGTGCCGGAATGATCCTCTCTGGTCTTCCCTTTGCCGATCCCTTTATCCTTCAGTCGGGAAAGAGATGGAAGCACATCCACCGGAGGCCTTATTCCTTTGCGGAACAGCTCCCTTGAGAGAATGATCTGTCCCTCGGTAATATACCCCGTGAGGTCAGGAATCGGATGAGTCTTATCATCCTCGGGCATGGTCAGAATTGGAATCATCGTAATAGAACCCTCATTGCCCAGTCTTCTTCCCGCACGCTCATACATGGTTGCCAGATCCGTATACAGGTACCCCGGGTAACCGCGGCGCCCCGGAACTTCCTTACGGGCGGCGGAAACTTCCCGTAGTGCCTCTGCATAATTTGTAATATCAGTGAGGATGACGAGAACGTGCATCCCCTTTTCAAAAGCCAGATACTCTGCAGCAGTAAGGGCCATACGAGGCGTTGAGATACGCTCTACGGCAGGGTCGTTTGCCAAGTTTGTAAAAAGAACCGTCCGGTCAAGGGCTCCTGTGCGCCGGAACTCCTGAACGAAGAAATTTGCCTCTTCAAAGGTAATTCCTATGGCTGCGAACACAACAGCGAAATTAGAAGAGGTTCCAAGTACTTTCGCCTGTCTTGCAATCTGAGCCGCCAGATCTGCGTGGGGCAGCCCGGATCCCGAAAAGATAGGAAGTTTCTGTCCGCGCACCAGCGTATTCAGACCATCGATGGTTGAAATACCCGTCTGAATAAACTCTGAGGGGTAATCCCTTGCCGCAGGATTCATGGGAAGTCCATTGATATCCCGATGTTCTTCCGCAAGGATTTCAGGCCCTCCGTCAATGGGTACCCCCATTCCGCTGAACACTCTTCCCAGCATATCGCCGGATACGCCAAGCTCCAAGCTATGGCCGAGAAAACGAACCTTGGACTGAGCAAGATTGATTCCTGCAGAGCTATCGAACAGCTGAACCACCGCCTTGTCCTCGTGAACTTCCAGTACCTTGCAGCGCCGAAGCTGTCCGTCGGGCAACTCGATTTCCCCCAGTTCGTCATATGTAACATCCTGTACCTTGCGAACCACCATCAGAGGGCCGGAAATCTCATGGATGGTACGATATTCTTTAATCATTTCCCTTTCCTCCTTTTGCGGCTATCATATCAATTTCCTTTTCCATCAATTCTTCAATTTCCTGATAGACTCGTGCATAATCCGCCTCGGGAACACCCTTGGCCCGGCCGATTTTTTCTCTCGCGGAAATGCAGAATAATTCCTGAAGATCTGAGCACTGTTCCAGCCCAGCCCTTGCAAGGCTGTCATAGCGCAGGATCAGATGCATCAGCTTTGCCTGACGGTCATAGGAGGAATAGCTGTCAATGTCAACGAAAGCATTCTGCTGAAGGAAGTCTTCCCGGATCATCTTTGCTGTTTCCAGCGTCAGCTGATCTTCATAGGAGAGAGAGTCTTTGCCCACCAGCTGAACGATTTCGTTAAGTGTCGCCTCTTCCTGAAGAATGCGCAGCGCTCTTTCCCTGTTAAGAAAGTATTCTTTTCCGAGGTTTTCGTCATACCAGGGCTTCAGGGTGTCAAGATACAGAGAATAGGAGGTAAGCCAATTCACTGCGGGGAAGTGCCTTCTGTATGCAAGGCTGGCATCCAATCCCCAAAATACCTTGACGATCCGCATGGTTCCCTGGGAAACAGGTTCGGAGATATCCCCTCCCGGAGGGGATACTGCGCCAATGGCAGTCAAAGAACCCCTTCGCGCATCCTTACCCATGCAGGCAACCGTGCCCGCCCTCTCATAAAACTGTGCGAGCCGGGAGCTAAGATAAGCGGGATATCCCTCTTCCCCGGGCATTTCTTCCAGCCGCCCGGACATTTCACGAAGGGCCTCCGCCCACCTTGAAGTGGAATCGGCAATAACCGCTACCGCATATCCCATATCACGGAAATATTCCGCAATGGTGATTCCTGTATAGATCGATGCCTCGCGGGCAGCTACGGGCATATCGGATGTGTTTGCAATCATGACCGTTCGCTTCATTAACGACTCTCCCGTTCTGGGGTCAGTCAGTTCAGGAAATTCACGGAGTACGTCGGTCATTTCATTGCCTCGTTCTCCGCATCCGATATAGATTACCACATCAACGTCAGACCATTTCGCCAGCTGATGCTGCACCACGGTTTTCCCTGAGCCGAAAGGCCCTGGAACTGCTGCAGTGCCTCCCTTCGCAATGGGAAAGAGGGTATCAATGATCCGCTGCCCGCTGGATAGTGGCTGTGTGGGCGGAAATTTTTCTTTATACGGTCTGCCGATCCGGACCGGCCACTTCTGCATCATCGTCAGCTCTTTTTCCTCACCATCCACAGTTTTTAATACCGCAACCGTATCCATAACTGTAAAGAGTCCGCTTTGGATGGACACCAATGTACCGGAGACTGCCGGAGGAACCATAATCCTGTGCAGAAGCACAGGGCCCTCCTGTACGGTGCCTACGATGTCCCCACCGGTTAACTGATCCCCCACTTTTGCGGTGGGGGTGAATTCCCATTTACTTTCCCGGTTCAGCGATGGTACTTCGATCCCTCGCGTAATCGTCGGTCCGGTCAGTTTCATGATTTCTTCCAGAGGACGTTGGATTCCGTCGTAAATGGTTCCGATCATTCCCGGCCCCAGCTCGACAGAAAGAGGTGCGCCGGTGGTTTCCACCAGGGCCCCCGGCCCCAGTCCGGAGGTTTCTTCATATACCTGAATAAAAGCGCTGTCACCAGTCATGTTCAGAATCTCACCAATGAGCCGCTGTTCTCCAACACGGACCACGTCCGCCATACTCGCATCGGCCAGTCCGGTAGCTACCACCAGAGGACCGGATACTTTTACAATTCTACCTTTGCTCATATTCCTGTTCCCTTCTTATTAAAGTGATTTATCAAGGCTAACAAAAGGGTTTGTGCGTTGTCTTTAATCATTGAAAATATCAACGCCGACCGCCCGTTCCACTGAGCATTTCAGATTTTTCATACCGATGCCCAGGCTGCCCTGCCTGCCGGGGATGAGAATGATCGCAGGCATAACCTCGTCCTTGTATTGGGCAATCTCCTGAGGGATCTGAGCAGCCAGCGTCTCAGTAATATAAATCACCGCATATTTCTTTCGTGCCAATCCATGGATCTGTTCAGCCGCCTGCTCCTTTGAGTCGGCAAAAAATACCTGCAGCCCCAAAGCCTTAAAGCCCAGCACGCTGTCCCGATCGCCTAAAACAGCCACATTATACATAGATCTCACGCAACCTTTCCCGTATGGTCTCGCGATTCAGTCCGGCAGTAATCCCCGCCATGATGATGCGCACTGCAGTATATTCAGTCTCTTTTGCTGCCAGATAGGAAATGACCGGCTGTTCTCCAAACGGAACAAAGCGGGCATTGGACAAATAGTGACTGACGGCATCATCACAAAGCTTTTCAAAACGCGTCAACGCTCCTCCCTGAAGCGCCAGGGCCCCGGCAACAGCGGCCTCCCTCAGAGGCGAGGTCATATAGAATTCCTCCAACGAAGCACCCGAAACAACGGTCTCCACAATTCGGCTTCCATGAATATTTCCTCCGTCGAATAACTTGGTGCGAAGAAATTCCGGACCCTTACCCATTCTGATCGTTCGAATAACAGATCTCAGATTTGCAGCATCGATTGAAATTCGAACATAGCCGAAGAGGTAATCGCTCTTCGCTTTCTTAGCTGTAAGAAACAAATCCTCATAGTAGTACCGATCCAGTATGGTATCTGACATCTGCGGGTCTTTTGTTGCAGAGAGAACTTCTCTTGCTTCTGTGACCGCCTCCTGAAGCTTAGAGGGCAGATCTGAAAGTTCATTTTGCTGAATTCCTCGCAGAATCACTGCCAGCGGTACGCGGCCGCAATCAGACAGCAGTCCGGTCCCATCTATTCCTTGCAGCATGGACTTTAATAACACTTTAGCGTTATGATAATCATCTTTTATTCGAAATACGTCCAGTATCTGGGGATTCGGCATAAAAAACCCGATTTCATGAAAGGTCTTCTGTCGCTCCGATGCAAGACTCTGTTCGAGACTTTCCATGGAGCCAGCAGAAAACTCCCCGTAACCGCATTCCTGGAGAATCCTCACAACATCTTCCGTTTTTTCGGATTCAAGCATCATCTCCATCCGTTCGCGGTTCACCATATTATTTTCGAGAGAACGTACCCGAGCTGTGAGAAACAGATATTCCGTCTCATCAATTTTCGTCATAAACCTTCCTCCCCTCGGTAAAAATGAATCAGCCAAAAAGAATCTCCGCAAGTTCGGCAGACATCTCGTTTCGCAGCATGCGAATCAGACTTTCAAAGGTGCAATTGATCTCAATATCCTCGTCTCTGAGCAAGAGGCCGCCTTTGATGGGCCTTGCCTCTTCTGCAAGAGAGAGGTTCCCGCCGCCCGGAATCAGCCTGTTCGCTTCCTTAACAATATTCTCTCCTGCCTGTAATCGATCCTCTCGTGACAGGATAACCTCTTCCTTTCCGCTGATGGATGCCTTTGCTGCAAGCCTTGCCAACAGCATCCCGTATTCCTTTTCCGGCAAACTTCTAATCCGTTCCAACGCTGTATCAAACGCTCGATTCAGAAGTTCCTGCTTAACGGAAAGTTCAAGCTTTCTCGTATCCAGCACTGCAACTCCAGCCAGACGTTCAATCCGCTCATCCGCTGCAGCTTGGCCTCTGTCTAGAATTTCCCTGTGTTCCCTCCGGGCCGCCTCCTCATACCGAGCAGTGATTTCTTCCGCTTTGGCCTTCGCCTCACGGGTGATATCAGCAATTTCCTGTTCCGCATTCTGTACAATGCGTTCTGTGATCTTTTCGATTCCTTTCATGAATATAGGCCGTCCTTTCGATGGGATATTGATGCAACACTTCCACTAAGCTTATGTCAGCGCCTATAGGCTGTTAAGCATAGGGAAGCTTTTGTCAGCGGCTTACAGGCTGTTCAGCATCAGGAACGATGCCAGAAGGCAGAGAATGGCATAGAATTCAACCATGATTGCCATAATGATGCCCTTAGACAATTCTTCCGGACGTTTTGAACATAAGGCTGCGCCTGCCGCGGCGCACTTTCCTTGTGCAATTGCGGATAAAAGCCCTCCAATGGCCATAGGCATACAAGCCGCAAAGAACATAACTCCTCCCTGAATTTCCAATGCACGAAGTCCTCCGCTGAAAAAGTCCAGCTTCATCAGTGCAAAGAACCAGGTTACCAATCCATAAAGGCCCTGTGTTCCAGGCAGTATCTGAAGGATCAACACCTGAGAAAATTTACCGGGATCTTCCGTCAGTACGCCTGCACCAACTTCTCCCACAATTCCTACACCCTTTGCAGAGCCTGCGCAGCAAAGACCTACTGCCAAAGCTGCACCAAGCATTGCGATTGCTGTACCACCGAATCCTATCAATTCCATTGTTAAAAGCCTCCTCTTCAATTATGTTATAAATTAAAAATTATTCAGCATCAGGAAGGTGGAGAGCAGCGCCAGAATAGCATAAAACTCCACCATGATTGCCAATATAATGCTTTTTGAAAGCTCGTTGGGCCGTTTTGTCATAAGGGAAAGCCCTCCGGCTCCGAGACGCCCCTGTACAATGCCAAAGACGAAACCTCCAATCGCTACCGGCATGCAGGCGCCAAAGAACGCCATGCCTTCCCGTAACGTATAAGTCACTAAAGTTCCGTCAAAAAAACCAAGTTTCATCAGAGCCAGAAACCAGATCACAAGTCCGTAAAGTCCCTGTGTACCCGGAAGAATCTGCAGGATGAGTACTCTGGAAAATTTTGAAGGATCTACAGAAAGGACTCCTGCACCGGCTCTTCCCACAGTTCCCACTCCTTTCGCAGAACCGGAACAAGGAAGTCCCACCGCAAGGGCAGCCCCGATAAAGGCTATAGCTGTTCCCATTAGTGCGAGCCAATTCATCCTTTCACCTCCCCATCTTCGGATATAATATCAACATATCTCGTATCATATTTGAATGGCTTAAACGGCCGTCCCCCGGATACATAAAATTTGCTGAAATATTCCAGATACTGCAGTCTGGCAGTATGTACATAGGTTCCGATCACATTAATCCCCATATTAAAGGTATGACCGAATACAAAGATCACAAGAAAAGCAAAGATATTGCCAGGCAGTGATCCGAGAATATTGACCACGCTCGCAATAACTGTCGTTGCAAGCATAAGTGCCATCAGTCGGGTATAGGACAAGATATCACCCAGCCAGCTGGTGATGTTGTAAAGGCTTGCAATTCCGCCCAGCAGTTTAGATACAACACCCTTCTTTGCTCTTCCCTGGGTAAGAATCAATGCCGCAATACCAGCAAACAGTACCAATGGAGTACCCTTCAGCACAAAAACGGCAATCCCGCCAAACAGGAGCCACCAGCTTCCTACATCAAAGAGTGCATCCAATGGATGACCGTCCCGGAAGCACATGTAGATATGGATGCACATTCCGACAAACAGCTGAACCGCTCCCATAATTACGGACAAGTAGAGAATCTTAAGCGGGTCAGTAAGCGGGTCCAGAACAGGAACATAAAGGACAAAATCCTCCATCCCAAGAAATTTTTCCGCCACAACACTGATCGCATCTCCGAAGATCGATCCGCTTAAAAATCCCCATACTGCTGCACTGATACCACAAATGGTTGCTAGCTGCAAAATATTCCCCAGGACCCCTTTGGGGTGAAATCTTCGAATAACAATCTGAGATAAAACGATCAGAACGATGCCATAAGCCACATCACCGAACATCATCCCGTAAAAGATTGTGAAAAACGGGAATATCAGAGGATTTGGATCAATACCGCCGTATGCGGGCAGGCTGTACATTTCCGTAACCATATCCATGGAACGAATCCATTTTCTGTTGCGAAGCTGCGTAGGGGGTACTTCCTCCTCGTCCGGATCCAGAATTTCCATTGCGCAGGCAAAACTATTTAACTCCGCTTCGAGTTTATGTACATCAGGAGCAGGAATCCATCCCTTAAGATAGATCAACGTTCCTGTGGTTGCCAGGCGACTTCTCGCTTCTTCCTTCGCAAGCTCCTGGGCCATTTGATCGATGCAAACCTGAAGATCATGTCGAAAACAAAGGTATGAAACAATCTCCGCTTCAAGGTTCTCCTTTCTTCTCTCAAGTTCAGCAATCTGCATGTCAATCATGTTTATATTTGCTTCGGCACTTCCTGTAATGTCCTTCAAAGCTGCCTGATTAAAGGAGAATGGACGAAGGACTTCTGTAACTTTTTCTGCCTCTTCTTTGTGATATAAAAGAAGCAAATAGTGCTGCTCCTTGTCGGAGGAAGCATGAAAGCACGCTGCTGCGAGCTCTTGTTCAGCAAGGTTTTTTTGCAGCTCTTCCAAAGAAATCACAGCTGGGCAAACGCCAAAAATAATCCGTGTAAACTCCGTCTCCCGGAGGCTGAGATCAAGATTTATACTGTTCCATGGAAGCAGCCCGAGCCTTTGACTTTCCAACCGGTTTTTTTGAGAGCTGATCTGACCGAGCTGTCTGCTGCAGCCATTAATTGCTTCAGCCTTTTCAAAGATTGATGCTTGATAATTCTTATCACAAAATATTTCCTCGCGAATTTCTTTTCTTTCAACAAAAATACCTTGCTTCACGGAAGCATATTTTCTCAGCGTATCAAAAGCTGTGGTAACACTTGCGGCTCTGTATTTTGCATTGCTCAGCGCTGATTCTTCTCGTTTGATCAAAGCAGTCCATTTCTGATCTGCCAGTTCAGAGTCCAGTTCAATGATTTCAACACAGCCCGCTCGCTGCAGATGCTTCAGCAGGTTATCTTTGTCCTCTGCCAAAGACAGCAGGTTAAGTCGTTTCATTTTAACAATAGCCATTAGACGCTTACGATCCTTTCCACGATCTTCGAGGCGGCCTGCTCCAGCCGCTGTTCTGCTGTATTCCGAAGGCTTTCACAACTTACTTCTGCTTTTCTCATCAGTACTTCCGCCTGTCTTGCAGCCTCATCTTCAGCTTCTTTTAACAGCCGGCGGGTTTCTGCTTCTGCTTCTGCTTTCGCCTTTTCGAGATAAGCTTTTCCTCCTCGTTCAGCATCAAGTACCAGCTTTTGAGCAGCCGCAGCAGCTTCTTTTTTAAACTGCTGATAATGATGCTCTATTTCTGTAATTTGTTGGATTGCTTCTAGCGACATGTTCTCACCCTTTCTAAATATTTAGGAAAAACAATCCCCCTCCATAAAATAAGTGACGACTTTTCGTAATGATTTTCTTTGTATACTGTATATTTGACAGTGTTTATAGGAACCCCTTGATAAAAATGTATTTCAAAAAGGAGATTCTTATCGATCGTTGAGATATTCGCAGGAACAGTTTCTTAATCTGATTCTTGATCGAATATGATATAGATAAAGATATAGATTTTTGGGATATAGATTTTTAATATAGAATTTAAGATTTCGTTCCTGTCCCAAAATAAGGATCTTTGCTAAGCAGAAACGAATTTTTTTAGCCGGCAGCATTCGCCAACAAACAACTATGTTCATGCATTTAAGTTGTTACTTTCCGATACGGCGAATTATATCTTACTTTGGAATTTCTTTCAAGCATTTTACTTAAGTTTTAGAAACATTTAGTAATTATTTAATGATAAATTGCTCAACTGGCACGATGTCCAAGAGCGATAAAACGCAAGGTATTTCTTTGTTATTCCGTTACTATCGCATTCATTGATATTTCCTGCATAATAAAAAAAGATAGCATCCCAGGCCGTCTCTTTTCCATTCGATAATTTAATACCGTAATAAAAAAAGAAGACAGCAAGAAACGCTATCCACCCTTTATAGCTTAAATCTCAAATAAGCAGTTCCTATCCAAATGGACTTAGAAAAACTTACCTCGCAGTAAAAGCTTTCGCAATTACAACTTTGACCGAAAATCCTTATTTGGTTGCTTGTATTATATATCATGTTACCGAAAAAGAAAACAGAAAATTAAAAAAACATGAAAATTTTACTCGCAATGAACTTAATCCCTAACAGGCTTTGTTTGATCCCACACAGCATTCACCAGAATGCCCACCACAAGGATATAGCCGAGAATGTAAAACCAAAACAGCAAAGCCACAATGGCAGCAAGGCTTCCATATAGCAGATCATAGTTGGCAAAGACTGCTGCATAATAGGAATAAATCCATGAAGCGAGCAGCATCCCGGCAGACGCAACGATGCTCCCGGGCAGGATTTTACGGAACTTTATTCTTTCTGAGGGAAGCACATAATAGTTATAGCTGATCATCAGAAAATATAAGGCCAGTGCAACGGGCCATCTTAAAACGAACCATATGCTGTCAAAGATAAATTTCAGATGCAGGAATTGGTTCACGTAAGCAGTAAAAACCTTAATGATAATCTCTCCGTATACAAGGATCAGCAGACCAAAAGCCAGAGTAAAAATGGTGATCAGTATTGTTTTTACTGCTCTCAGACGTTCTCTGATGTACCCTCTTCCGCCTGATGGATGCCCTGTAAAGGAATAGTTGGAAATCCTCATCATAGAATATGATGCTTTGGATGCAGCCCATAGTGCAAAAATAATGAATGCTGCACTGAAGGCTCCGGATGGATTGTATGTCAGATAATCCGACAGGCTGGCTGAGATTTCCGGTGATACATATTCAGCCAAAATATCCCTGATTACATTCATAGAGATCGAAAAAACCCCCAGCATCTCACCCAATATGATGGCCGTAGGAACAAGAGACAGTAAAAAAAAGAAGGCTAGTTCCGCTGCAACCCCCTGATAGTACGGGTCAGATATCCTTTTTATGATCATCAATGTCATATTCAGCAGTCGTCTACCACTCATAGATCTCGTTTAATCCCCTTCCCCGGGAAACGCTGATTTTACAAAAGGCACGCAGCCAGTATCGAGTGTTCTCCCGAAATGAATCGACGTTTCCCCAAATACATTTGATAAAAGCAGGCCGTAACCTCCCCTGGTCTAACCGGCACAACACTTAAAGCTGCTGCTCCTGCAATATCTTCCTCAGTTTCTGTAGCGCCGCAGCTCTATGGCTTATTTTATTTTTCTCTTCTGATGTTAGTTCCGCAAAAGTCCTGTCATATCCTGTCGGAACGAAGAGTGGGTCATAGCCAAATCCATTGTTTCCTCTTGGTTGGTATATCATATGCCCTTCGCACTCTCCCCTTGCTACAATTTTCCTCCCATCGGGATAGATCATGGTAATTACCGATACAAATCTTGCCGTTCTCTGGGCCTCATCAACTGTTTCCAGCAGTGCTAAAAGCTTCTCATTGTTCTGGGCATCACTGGCATCTTCTCCTGCAAATCTGGCAGAGATAACTCCGGGCGCTCCGTCCAGCGCATCCACCATCAGACCCGAATCGTCAGCGATGGTAATTTCTCCGCAAAGAGCGGAAATTTCTCTGGCTTTCTTCTCCGAATTCTCCTCAAAGGTGCTGCCATCCTCTTCCACTTCAATATCGGGAACCCCTGCGATGTCTCTGGGTACCACATCCATTCCAAATTCCTTTGTGATTGCCTGAATTTCATCTACCTTATGTTTATTCTTTGTCGCTGCTACGATACGCATACCTCTCCCCCTTTCTTTTTTTATAAAACGTCTCCCAAAACTTCTTTTTGAACAGAAACTAAATCTTTGCAACCCTTCGCTGCCAGCTCGAGCATTTCTTGAAGCTGACTGGGCTGGAAAGGAGAATCCTCACCGGTTCCTTGCACCTCAATATATTCTCCCTGATCCGTCATTACGACATTCATATCGACCTTTGCTTTGGAATCCTCAGCATAAGGCAGATCCAAAACCGTTTCGTCACCAACGATTCCAACACTCACCGCGGAAACGAAGGCCTTGACCGGAATCGCATCAATCATGCCCTTTTCCTTCATCCACTTCATTGCATCCACCATTGCGACGAAAGCACCGGTAATTGAAGCGGTCCGCGTACCACCGTCTGCCTGAATCACATCACAATCGATCCAGATGGTTCGTTCCCCCAGCCGGTCCATGTCAACCACGGAACGAAGGGCTCTTCCTATGAGCCGCTGAATCTCCATGGTTCTTCCGTCAATCTTTCCTCTGGAGGAATCTCTGATCTTTCTCGTTTCCGTAGAGCGTGGAAGCATGCCGTATTCAGCAGTGATCCAGCCCTTGCCGGTTCCTTTCAGGTGCTGTGCAGTTTTCTCCTCCACCGATGCAGTGCAGATTACCTTGGTATTGCCCATTTCCATTAGTACGGAGCCTTCGGCATGCATTAAATAATTGTTGGTAATTTTGACAGCTCTGAGCTGATCAAAGTCTCTGTTGTCAAATCGTTTCATTGTAACTCCTCGTTCATTTTAAGGTTTTTGTTTTGTGATTTTCTAGCCTAAATTCTGTTAACATCGCAACGTCCGTAGACGGACTCCTGCGCAAGCATGCTTGCGCTGCTGTCCGTTTTGCCACTGCAGCTGAAGCTGCGGCAAAAAGGCTAAGCGCTGGACAGAATGTCCTGACGATGAAAATCTACAAATCAAGATTTGTGATTTTCTAGCCTAAATTCTGTCAGCAGCGCTAAAGCGCTGGACAGAATGTTAAAAGAAGAACTCTTACGAGTTCTTCATCATTACGCTTTCGATTACGTCGGCAACATCTTCGCAGGCGTCGCAGCAGATTTCCATGTAGTGCAGTGTTCTGCCCCAGCCGTAGACTTCGATGGGATCCTTACCGTGTACATAGAGGTTACGGGTCGCCTTTGTAAATAGCTCATCTCCCTCTTCTTCCATACGGTTGATTTCTACGATCAGACCGTGAAGAGTGTGAGATTTGCGGAAATTATGGAATTCAACAAGCGCTTCTCTGAGGGCTTCGCAACACTTTACAATGATCTCAGCCATTCGCAGGGAATCCTCGCGCATGGTCTTGATGTTGAACATGTACATCCGCATCAAAACATCTTCGATAGCGTCCGTTACATTGTCGATGGCGTCTGCCATTGCAACGATGTCTTCTCTTTCTATCGGTGTGATGAATTCCTTTGCCAGTTTCTTCATCATAATATGACGTTCCACGTCGCCGGCATGCTCAATGTTGTGCATCTGCTTCATCTTTTCTTCCAGCTCGTCCGGATTGAAGTTGTGCATGATTTCGCTCAGCAGGTTGGCTGCCTGGCAGGAATAGTTCACAAGCTCCACAAAAGTACTGAAGTAATTATCATCTTTCTTTATTGCCATTTTATTTTTTCTCCTTTAATCTCTTCTAACGCTCAAGATACTCTCTAAAAGATCTTCATAAACAGCCATGCCATCAGAAATCCAATGAGGCCGCAGCCAGGGAAAGTCAGGATCCATGCGGATACCATTTCTCTAACGACACCCCAGTTTACAGAAGAGAGCCTTTTTGCTGCTCCAACCCCCATAATGGAAGTAGTCTTTGTATGGGTGGTGCTTACCGGAAGACCAAATGTCGAAGCCGTAAACAGACAGAGAACCGCAGCCAAATCTGCGGAAAAACCCTGATGTTTCTCAAGCTTTACCATATCCATACCTACAGACTTGATGATGCGGTATCCTCCGATGGAGGTTCCCAACGCCATAACCAATGAGCAAAGCACCATTAGCCAGATCGGAATCTGAAATTCCACAACATCGCTCTTACCCTGAGATAAGAATATTCCAAGCAGAAATACACCCATGAACTTCTGCCCATCCTGTGCACCGTGCATGAAAGCCATACCTGCAGCACCTGCAACCTGTGCATTTTTAAAGATATGATAGGTCTTTCTTCTGTCAGCTCTGGCAAAAATCTTCTCAATGGCTTTTACGACAATCCATCCTGCTCCAAAGCCCATACAGGTCGAAAGGATCAGTCCATACACCACCTTAACCCACTCACCGGGATTTATGCCGGACATGCCTCCCTGAAGCGCAATGGCTGCTCCCGAAAGTCCTGCAATCAGCGCATGACTTTCACTGGTGGGTATTCCAAACCACCACGCCGCCGTTGCCCAGAGCACAATAGCAAACATCGCCGCACAGAGAGCAACCAGTGCATCCTCGGAATTTCCTCCGAAATCAACCATTTTATAAATGGTCTGCGCTACCGTGGCATTGAATATTGTCATAACAAATACGCCAAAAAAGTTGAATACCGCCGCCATCAGAATTGCGGCCTTAGGTCCCAATGAACGTGTGGAAACACATGTGGCAATTGCATTGGGCGCATCGGTCCATCCATTAACCAGAATAACACCCAGTGTAAGTAGCGTAGTTACCACAAGAGCCGGATTCGAAAATAATTGGCTGATAAAATCAACAAGTAAAACTGTCATTCAATTCCTCCTTTTCAAACGCTACTATCATACCATTTTTAATAGTGTATTACAATAATATTTGTCGAATGCAAGTCTAACCAATTTGTCGAAACTCTAGCTTAACCAATATGGTTCATCTCGCATAATATGATATGGGCTAGCCCAATAGTCCAACGGTTAAAGTTAAAGGAGCTAATCAAAATGTCTTATCAAGAAGACAACTACTATCGTCCTCCTTACCCTGATAAGGAAGACAACTGCTACCGTCCTTCTTACCCTGATAAGGAAGGCCACAATCGACCTTCTTACCCCGATAAGGAAGACCACCACTATCGTCCTCCTTATCCCGATAAGGAAGACTGCCATTGCCGTCCTCCCTATCCAAAAAAGCAGACCCACAATCACGAAGTTTTAGGCAGTGTACTAATTGCCGAAGAAAAAGAAGATCCGCATAACCATCGATTTGCCACTGTTTCCGGAGAAGCGATTCCCTATGGTCCTTGTGATCATGTTCATGAAGTAAAATTCCGCACGGATTTCTATGAAGATCACTACCACGAATTTTACGGCAGAACCGGAGGAGCGATCCAGGTAGGCGACCGCCATGTCCATTTTCTGGCATCGGTTACCACATTTGTCGATGGTCATAGGCATAAGTTCCGGGTTGCTACACTGATTGAAGACCCCATTGGGGATTGATACGAAAAGCCTCGCATAACGCGAGGCTTCTCTTATTATTTTCGTTGTCATTCAGCCTACCGGTTTGTGTTCGGCCCCATTCCTACCTTTTTAGCATTGTGTCCCAAATTTTGACCTTCCACGGTATTGGGAACACTTCCTTCTTTTATTTCATTGCCCTTCTTGTTTGCCAGGGAGCGGTTCTTTTTCTTCATCTGCAATCACCTCGTGATTATGATTCCCCGATTCTTTACCCGATATGCTTCAATCTGATTCTTATTTTTTACAGCTTCCACAGCGCCTGCTGCTTCCGTAGATAAGGCAGCCGCTGCATTGGCAAAATCTCCGCTGTCCCGGAGATTGTTTCCGTCCAGTATGGAGGCGATAAAGGCTGCCACAAAATTGTCTCCTGCACCTGTGGTATCAATGGCTTTTGCTGGAAAAGCCTGAAGCAGATGACGTTCTTTTTTATTTTTGATCAGGCAGCCATCCTTTCCCAGCTTAATAATCACATTGCGCACACCATTTTGAAGCAGGCTGTCAGCCATTTGGTCGGGTTCATTCTCGCCGGTCAGCATCCTGGCTTCCTCAAAATTTGGTAAAAAGTAATCCAAATAAGGAAGAATTCCCTTAAGATCTGCCATGCCTTCTCCGCCAGTCATGGGAACCATGTCCGCAAAAGTTATAATTTGATGTTCTCGGGCAGTTTGCACAATTTTGAAAATAGTATCTGTATTTCTCAGTTTACTGGAAAAAATGCTCGCCAGAGATACTGCCCTTGCTCTTTTTATGAGTTCATAGTCAATATCTTCTGGCAAAAAACTGCGTGAAACCTGATTCTGTGTTTTCAGAAACTTTCTCTGACCTTCCGGGTCGATCAGTACGATATTAATTCTGGTTTCGCCCTCGGGGTCAAGAAATAAGCCATCATAGCAAATCCCTTCCTCAATGCAGCGCTTTATAATCATTTCACCGGCAATATCCCTTCCAATGTGCCCGATGAGTCCTGTTTTTTTTCCAAGGCGTGATAAGATCACAGACTCATTGAATGCATCTCCTCCAGTGGTCAGCCGAATCTTATCTACCATAGTGGTCTCATGATGAAAAATCTGCGGATCAACAGGGCCTACAGGAAGGTCCAGCAAAACGACACCAATACAAACTACATCAAGGCTCTTCATAAATTTCTGTCTCCTTATCATCTGGAATTTCTATTTTGTAGGTTCTAGTGCAAGTGCATTCCTTCCTGCATTGCACCGATAAAAGGAATCATTCTCGTATATCATATATTCGGACATAATGATATTTTTATTAACTTATTATAACGCATCCTCATAAGATATTCGACCGAAGAATTGCCTTACAATCTGTTTTTTCAGAACGCCATCTAATATATTTTCTGAAACCAGACAAAATATATTACAATGATAAATTCATCAGAATGGTGATATCAATATTGATATCTTAAAAACAAATTGCCCTGGTGAGCCTGCAAAAAAACCGGCAGATTGACTTTAAATTTTGAATTGTTTAAGATTGTATAAGATTGTCTGAAATTGTATAATTGTGTTGAATCGGTCTTAGATTAAGGAGTATCAAATGAACAAAAATACTGAAAAAATCCATGTAATCGGGATGCAGATGGACCTTGGCGCATCCAAGCGCGGCGTAAATATGGGCCCCCTTGCCATCCGTTATTCGGGGTTGATGGAAAAGCTTGAAGAGTTGGGTTTTTCCGCTTCCGATAAAGGAGATATTCTTTCAGGAGAACCCGATACATCAAATCCTAAGCTTAAGAACTTTAAGCCCATCTTCGAAGCCAACAGAAGCCTTTTCGAAAAGGTAGGAGCCGCGCTCAAAGAAGGTGCTTTACCAGTTATATTGGGTGGAGATCACTCTGTAGCGGCAGGCAGTATTTCTGCTACAAATCAGTTCTACAATAAAATCGGAATTATCTGGGTCGATGCCCATGGGGATTTTAATAATGATGAAAGCTCACCCAGCGGCAATATGCACGGAATGCCCCTTTCGGCGGTAACGGGCTTTGGCCCAGCCTCTATGGTTGCATTCAGTGGATCGGATAAATTTGTAGACCCGAAAAATGTAGCGGTTGTCGGAGGAAGAGACATCGATCACGAAGAAAGAAAGCGCATGGCTGCATCTGGAATCCACGTATTTTCCATTCATGACGTGGATCGCCTGGGGATGGCTGAAGTAATGAGAAGCGCCATCGAGGTTGCCGGAACTGGAACTGATGGTATTCATGTCAGCTTTGATGTTGATGCCATCACGCCACAGGAAGCACCTGGGGTTGGAACTCCCGTTCACAGCGGTCTTACCGTAAGGGAAGCCTTCCTCGCTGCAGAATTAATCGCAGAGTCTAAAAAACTAATCGCCCTTGACATGGTCGAAATCAATCCCATTCTGGATGAACGAAATCGTACCGGAATTCTGGCATGTGAACTCATTTTGTCTTTACTGGGGAAATCCGTATATTGATCGCAAATTAAAGCCATTGGAGAATACATCTCATCGGCTTTGAATGATAACATCCATCAAAAAAATCAAAATTAACGGGGCTTCGTTCCATTAACGAAGTCCTGATTTTTTGTATTTGAGCATGTTGTACCCCTATCTATGAAGTCGCGTGTTTTTTGTATTCGAGCGTGTTGTACCCGGTCAAAGCTGGGTATATACTACCTGTTAAAAAGAGCATTCCTTTGCAATAGCAAGTTGTTCATAGTAAAATTGTCAATAAGAAAAGAGAGGTGGCAAGAATGGATAAACGAACAAAAATAGTGATGAGCCAAGTCATGCTTCCCAGCCAGGCAAACGTGGCTGGAAATGTCCATGGCGGCGAAATCATGAAGCTCATGGATACCGCAGCAGGCGCTGTGGCGAAAAAATATGCCCGGGGCAATGTCGTAACAGCCCGGGTGGATGAACTTCAGTTCCACCTCCCGGTATTTGTAGGCGCAATGGTCACGATGACAGCAACCATTGCCTATGTCGGCAGAACCTCCATGGAGGTTGTGGTTACCGTAGACGTCGAGGATCTGGAATCTGATACCCAGCCCATCCGCGCCCTGTCCTCCTACTTTACCATGGTGGCTTTGGACAAGGCCGGAAAACCGCGGCCCCTTCCTCCGCTCCAGCCGGAAACTGAGGAAGAAAAGGAGCTTTATGAGGAAGCGAAACGCAAGCGGGAAGGCTTACGCTGTAAGAGCTAACCAGCAGCAACGCCATTTGCTCTGTACTGAGAAGTTCCCGGTTTAAGAGAAATTATCAAATGAGCAAAATATTAACCGTCGATCAGGATCTTTCGTTCCGTTCCTTCATGGAGCAGATTCCAAAGATCCTTTTCATTGCCTGCCTGGATTGCATCCCGGTATTCCTTCAGCCTTTCAATCATTCCGTTGATCTCTTCCGTAAGATTTTCCCGGTTCAAAAGGAACAGCTCCGTCCACATGGTTTCGTTCAGCTTAGCAACCCGGCTGAGATCCTTATAGCTGCCGGCAGAGAAGCCCTTGTGACTGAGCGATGTGGGGCTTTTCACATAAGCACTGGAAACCACATGGGCAAGCTGCGAGGTAAAGGCAATGATTCTGTCATGCTCTTCCGGTGTCGATATCTGCACATGATTAAATCCGAGAGACATCCAAAACTTTTTTAGCTGATCCATATTCTGTATGCTCATGTCCCGCTGAGGCGTAAGAATCATAGATGCATGCTTAAATAAGTTCTTCTGAGAATGCTCAAATCCAGAGTATTCGATTCCGGCCATGGGATGTCCTCCCACATAAACAAATCCCTGTTCATCTGCAATGGGCTGGATTTCTCTGCACACAGCATCCTTCACACCGCAGCAGTCTATTACCACAGCGCCTTTTTTCAATTCATTTTGATGTTCCTTTATAAAGCCTGCCGCAGCGGTGGGATAAAGCGCGAGTATGATAATATCGCATTCCGGCATGATTTCTTCCGTTAGCTTCTCGTGGATCGCCTCAAGCAGGATCGCCTTATAGATAACGGAGTCCTGCAGATCCGTCCCGAAAACTTTATGCTCTGTATTTTGTCTAATCGCTTTGGCGATGGAGCCTCCAATGAGCCCCAAGCCCACAATTCCAATTTTCATCATCTTTCCCCCGTTCTTCAGTGTGCCCCATGAAATGCAAATGGCAGGATATTCTGTACGCTTTTCACAAGATCGTCAAAAGCCTCTGGTGTCAATGACTGCTGCCCGTCGCAAAGGGCGTGAACCGGGTCATTATGAACCTCGATGAGCAGGCCGTCTGCTCCGCAGGCAACCGCCGCCATGGCCATGGGCTTTACAAGCTTGGAAAGCCCTGTTGCGTGGCTCGGATCAACTACGATGGGCAGATGTGTCATTGTTTTCAGAAGCGGTACTGCGGAGAGGTCCAGCGTATTTCTTGTGGTGGTCTCGAAGGTCCTGATACCTCGCTCGCAGAGAATTACTCTGCCGTTTCCTCCAGCCATAATATATTCGGCACTCATGAGCAGCTCCTGCAGGGTGCTTGAAAGCCCCCTCTTCAGAAGGATAGGCTTCGTGGTTTTTCCCAGTTCCTTTAATAGCTCGAAATTCTGCATATTCCTGGCTCCCACTTGAATTACATCCACTTCCTCAAACAAAGAAAGCTGTGACAGATCCATAATCTCTGAAACGATGGGAAGGCCGCTGGCCTTCTTTGCCTCCAGAAGCAGGTCTATGCCTTTATCGCGCATCCCCTGAAACGCGTAGGGCGAAGTTCTTGGCTTAAATGCGCCGCCTCTGAGCATTCCAGCGCCAGAAGCCTTTACACTTTCCGCTACGCTGCAGATCTGATCCATGGATTCTACAGAACAAGGCCCTGCGATAATCTGAAAGTTTCCTCCTCCGATCTTAACCCCATTAACGTCCACTATGGTATCCTGGGGATGGAACTTTCGGTTTGCATTTTTGTAAGGCTCGGTAATGCGCTTAACCGATTCAACAATATCAAGTGCCGATATCAGATCGATATCCACAATAGAGGTATCTCCGACGAGTCCCATTATTGTGGTATTCTTTCCCTGTGAGAAATGAATATCAATATTCATGCTTTTCAGCCACTGAATCAGATTATCCAGCTGCTTCTGATTTGGGTTATCTTTTAAAACTACAATCATTTTTTGTCCCTCCCTAACTGTAATACTGTGGAAATGCTGCTTTAGAAATACGTGGTTTATCAATCGAAACCGTAGCAATCAGCATTATCCAAAGAAAAAAACTCCGCAGTGAATTCCACTGCGGAGCCTATTTGTTTCCTTGATTCTTCTATCCCTATCAAGAATAACCTCAGCACCCTTTTGCGGTGAAACCCAAACCAGCCTTACCTCCGTAGTAATAATAGGAAGTAAAGCTTACGTAAGCGTATTCAGCTGCAAAATTCTGCTTGATCATGTTACTCTCCAAAATAAACATCATCTGATGTTTTTGATTGTTCTTATCATAGCACAGGAAAAAAGTATTGTAAATATGGAAAAATCATTTATTTCCCCGCACATATGCCGGGATACAATTGCAGCCGTGAGGGAAGGGATCATAACACCAGATTTTGAGGTGATTGAAGATCGAGTCTCCCTCATCGATCCATCCGTTGCCGTCTTCATCAAACTGGGCCAGCTCTTGGAAACCGTTGTCGGTTTTCCTATGTTATAAAAAAAGACCGGTAAGTGCTTGCATTCTATTTCTGGATATTTGTCGTATCCTCGAAATTACCCTGCAGCACCTGCCAGTCTTTGTTTTATTTATTTTTTACATCCCTGTTCCGGGGCTTTCTACTTGCATCTTGCAAGCAGGCTCTCCCATTTTTCGTCTATAAATTGCTGCGCTTCTTCAATCATCCACTCATTTCCGGCTTTGAACATATGCCTGAATCTTCCCTGCTTTTTCAGATAGTCTTCCACGGGCAGCTTCTTTTTGGGCTCATAGTTCAGCTTCCATACGCCGTACTCCACTTCAAAGAGCGGCCAAACACAGGTATCAACCGCCAGCTTGCAGATCTCAGCCAGGTCTTCAGGTTCGTATCTCCAGCCGCGGGGACACGGAGACATAACGTTGAGGAATGCAGGGCCTTCCGTATAAAGGGCTTTCTCTGCTTTTTCATGGAAATCCTTGAAGTTTCCGAGGAACGTGGTCTGGGCAACATACGGAATATTATGAGCTGCCAGAATAGCAGTGAGATCCTTCTTATTTTGCGGCTTACCCGGAATGACTTTTCCCACAGGTGTGGTAGTTGCATCGGTAAATCTGGGCGTAGAAGAGGATCTCTGGATTCCGGTATTCATGTACGCTTCATTGTCATAGCATACGTATACCATGTCGTGCCCCCGCTCCATTGCACCGGAAAGGGATTGAAGTCCGATGTCATAAGTACCGCCGTCACCGCCGAAGGCGATGAATTTGAAGGTTTCATCGATCTTTCCCTTCTTCTTCAGAACCCGGTAAGCAGCTTCCGCACCGCCCGCCGTTGCACCGGCATTTTCAAATGCGCTGTGAATGTAGCTGTCCTGCCACGCCGTGTAGGGATATAGATAGGAAGATACCTCAAGGCAGCTTGTGGCATTGGTAATGACCGCTTTATCTTCCGGCTTGAGCGCTCTCAGTACACCGCGAACCGCAAGGCCTGCGCCGCAGCCGGCGCAAAGGCGATGTCCTCCGGCAAAGCGTTCCGGTTTGCTGACTTGTTGTTTTAAGCTGTATGCCATGATTACACCTCCTGCTCTCTCTGACCGATATGCCGATAGACTTCTCCCGCATCACCTGTTCTTCCGATTTCGAACAATTGGTCATAAATCATTGCAAAATCTTCCACACAGATGTCGCGTCCTCCGAGGCCATATACATAATTAATCGTCTTGGGTCTGTTTTCCAGATCGTACAGTGCGGAACGAACTTCTGCAAAAAGAGGTCCCCCGCAAGCAGAAAAGCTTTCGGCCTTATCCATGACGGCAACGGCTTTCACTCCATTTAGGGTTTCTGCCAATTCCTCCATGGGGAAGGGCCGGAATACTCTGATCTTAACAAGACCTACCTTTTTTCCTTCCTTCCGAAGCTGTTTCACCGTCTCTTTTGCCGTTCCGGCGCTTGACCCGATGAGCACCAGCGCAACTTCTGCATCTTCCATTTCAAAGGCTTCAAAGAAACCATAACTCCTGCCTGAAATTTCTGCAAACCTTCTGGCGACCTCCAGAATAACGGGCTTTGCATTCTTCATGGCTTCCGCCTGCTGCTTTTTATGTTCCATATAGTAATTGGAGATGTCATAGGGACCTACCGCAAGAGGATTTTCTTTCTTCAGCAGGTAGTGCTCCGGCTCATACTCTCCAACAAAGTTCTTGACGATTTCGTCATCCAGAAGTTCAATGTTCTCAACCGCATGGCTTGTAATAAATCCGTCCTGGCATACCATGACAGGGAGTCGAACTTCCTTGTTTTCTCCGATGGGCATAGCCTGGACAAAGTTGTCATAGGCTTCCTGATTGGTTTCTGCATAAAGCTGAATCCAGCCACTGTCTCTGGCGCCCATGGAATCCGAATGGTCATTGTTGATATTGATGGGACCTGTCAGTGCTCTGTTGACAAGGGCCATGGTAACAGGGAGTCTGGCCGAGGCTGTAACATACAGCATCTCCCACATCAGCGCCATTCCAGCTGAGGAAGTTGCTGTAATGGCTCTTCCTCCCGCAGCTTGCGCCGCCATGCAGGTGGACATTGCGCTGTGCTCCGATTCAACGGCTACAAATTCCGTATCAACCTCACCGTTTGCAACATATGTAGAGAAATACTGGGGTATTTCTGTAGACGGTGTAATGGGAAATGCTCCCATCACATCGGGATTGATCTGCTTCATTGCGTAGGCAACGGCTTCGTTGCCCGACATTCTATCGTTTCTTGCCATCACGCACCTACCTTTTCAAAGGAGATTGCCTTGAAAGGACAGACCTTAAAGCAGATACCGCAGCCCTTGCAATGCATAAAATCGAAGTCTTCCCGTTTCCCCTCCGCAACCGGTATGGAACTGTCGGGACAATACGGTACGCAGAGCATGCAATGTTTGCAATTTTCTGCATGGTAGACTGGAATCATCGTCCTCCAGTCACCAGTGTTGAACAAAGCTGAGGTTCCGCCTTCGTAGATTTCTCCGCCCACGGTCATTTCCTGCCATGGCGTTGTTTCATTGATTTCTGAAGCTTTCTTAATCATCCGCAGCATACCTCCTCCAGCGATTTTTTCAGTGCCTTCATATTTCCTTCGATGATGTTGGTCCTTGAACCAAATTTATGCCGGAAGGACTCTTCCATATCCTTGATAAAGTGGTCCGCATCCACTACATTACTGACCTTCACCGCAGCCGCCAGCATCGGCGTGTTGGGGAAATATCTTCCGAGAGTTTCCTCTGAGATCCGTCTTGCGTCAATGGTGTAGACCTGACCCTGATAACCCCTGAGCAAATGCCGCAACTCTCCCGGCGTTTTTTCACTGTTGATGATAATGGCTCCGCTTTCCTTAAGGCCTTTTGTCACATCCACTGCTGACAGCAGTGTCTCATCCACTACGATGACATAGTCAGGCTGATAGATGTTGGAATGGACCGTACAGCGTTCCTTGCTGATTCGGTTATAGGCGGTAATGGGCGCACCCATTCGTTCCGGTCCGTATTCCGGAAATCCCTGAACATACTTTCCTGAGCTGAATGCAACGTCAGCGAGAAGCAGACAAGCCGTCTTGGCCCCCTGACCTCCTCTACCGTGCCAGCGAATTTCTACGATATCTTTCATTCATTTACCTCCTTGTGCACCAATCTTTCTTTGCATAACAAATTCCCGATGGATGCCATACGTAAATAGTGTGATCTGCATATGCCGGAGGGTCACAATAAAAAAGCCTTCATCCTGCAAAGGACGAAGGCTAGAGCTATCGTTATACCACCTATTACTGCATACCAACATACGCGTTCCTGATAACGGGGGAAAACCGTCAAAACCTACTTAACATTCTGTCCGCTTTCATGTCATTTTTCGGCCTGCGACTCAGGAGTGATTTTCAGTAATTCTTCTACCGGTATCGGGCTTCCACCTTCCCCGAATCGCTGTAACTTTTGAAAAATACCTACTCTCTCCATCACTGTCTTTTTCAATGTTGAATTCAGTATAGTCGATTGTTATCTGTTTGTCAAGCATAAATTTCTACCGTATTTTTTGTTTGCAGGCAACAAGTTATACGCAGTCGACTAGGGTAAAGAGAATTGGTTGCGGGGCGATCGGCTGTCGGAAGGCTTGTGCAGCTCGCTCCGCTGAAACGGAAAAAGATTCAACTATACATCTCCTTGCAGAGCGTATACAGGGCCATGGTAAGATCGACCTTCTCCGTAGGCTTATGTTCAAATTCCACGCCATATTCATAGCAGCTTTCTTCCAGTTCCTGCACCCAAACAGGGTATCCGGTAATGCTGACATTGCTGCCGTCCCTCATCGGGATCGCAAACTGCAGTGTAAGTTCCCGATTGACTGGAAGCCTGACACCCGCCGTGAAGCAAAGGCCCTCAGACCCGATGTTCTTGATTTCCACCTTAATCTTTCCGACCTTGAATTTCTGTCCCGGGATTTCTACAATGGACATATCGGCTTCCAAAATCATTGGAAGTTTGATTCTGAGATATTTCCTCTTGTCACGGTGTTCTTCCTTTTCCCGCAGAACTTCAGTGGGCAGGCACTTCTCACAAACCAGAAGCTGCTCAAACTCGCCGATGGGCATCGGTTTGTTATATAGGAATCCCTGTCCGGAATAGCAATTGAGATCTCTGAGATAGCTAAGCTGATCCCAGTTTTCGATTCCCTCTGCCACCAGTTTGATCCGCAGCTCCTGAGCCAGGTCGATTACCGAACGGGTTATGATGGTGCTGGCTTCATCCAACATCACATTCTTGATAAAAGATCTGTCAATCTTCAGAATATCGATATTGAATGAATTCAGATAGGATAATGAGGAAAAGCCTGTTCCAAAATCATCCAACGCGACCTGTATTCCCTCGCACTGAAGCCGCTTAATATCGATGATGGCTTTCTCAGGGTTTTTCATAAACACGCTCTCAGTAATTTCCATAATCAGGAAATGGGGATCGAGGCCGTATTCACTGATAATATGAAGAATATTCTCAACAAAATTCCGTTCAAAGAACTGGATGCTGGAATAGTTCACCGACACCTTGATGGGAGCCATCCCGTCTTCCATCCATTTTCTGTAGTTCTTGCAGACCTCTTTGAGCATCCAGTTCCCCAGATTGATGATGAATCCCGACTCCTCTGCCAGAGAAATAAACTCATTGGGAGATACCATGCCCCATTCCGGATGCTCCCAGCGGATCAGCGCTTCCGCTGCAAGAATATCGTTGGATTCCAGTCTCACCTGTGCCTGGTAATATACCTGAAACTGATTTCTTTCAATGGCTTTTAACAGGTCGTTTCTCAGCACAACCTGCTTATATATTTGTATCCCGATATCTGAAGAATAGAATTTATAACGATTCTTCCCTTCATGCTTGGAACGCAGAAGAGAGATATTTGCGTAGTTGATTAAAAGATCCGGATCCCTTTCGTCATTGGGAAACATACTGATTCCCAGACTGACGGTCATATCCAGCTCGTAAAGATCCACCTTGTACGCAGCTGTAAACAAGGATGCAACTTTCTTGACGATTTGTTCATATTCCCATGATTTATGTAAATTCTGTATGATGATTGCAAATTGGTCTCCGGAATAGCGGCAGATAAATCTTTCCTCTCCCAGGATTTCTTTGAGCCGCTCTGCCACCTGCAGAATCAGCTGATCTCCCAACTGATATCCCAGTGCGTCGTTCACGTAGCGGAATCCATCGATATCCAGCATGATCAGTGCAAAATCCTGATCCGGTCCGCATTCCTCACAAAGCTGCGCCATTTTCCGCTTTAGATAGACCCGGTTGGGCAGTTTCGTAAGCTCATCGTGGGTTGCGATAAATTCGATTTCCTTCTGGTTTTCAATTCGGTCGGTAATGTCTCTCCAATTAATCACAATTCCTTGAATCGATGGTTCCGACAGCTGATTGCTCATGGTATAGGTAAGGTAATTTTCCTCGCCTCTTGGATTTCTTAAGAGCAGATCACCCTCACTTCTCTCATCGGGAAAGTCCAGCACATGTTCTACCTTGCGAATAAAGCTCTGTTTCTGCTCGCCTTCCAGAAATTCGAGGGCGTTCTTTCCGATGCGCTCTTCAGGAGTGAACCCGGTGATTTTCTCAATTGCCGGGCTGATATATAAGATAATAAAGTCGGGAGAAATGATTTCGAAAACATCGCTGGATTGCTGTACAAGTACCTGAAAGCGTTTTTGGATTCTATCGATGGTCTCCTCGGTTTGTCCAAGAAAGCTCTGAAATTCCATCATTCCGGTAATATCCTGTATATTTCCATATAAATAAATCAGTTTACCCTCCTGATTGTAAATCGGTATGATAAGCTGACGTATATTTCGAATCGTTCCATCCGGTCTGATGATACGGTACTCCAGATCAAAGGTCAATTCACTGACAGAGCCAGTGACCTTGTTGTCGACCATGGCCCGGTCTTCAGGATGTATCATATTTATGAAGCCCTCATAGGTGCCGTCATACTGTTTCGAAGAAATTCCGTAGATCCGGTAAGCCTCTTCAGACAAATGGCTTATGTTTTTCAGCACGTCCATTTCCCAGCTGCCGATATGAGCAAAATCATGCGCCTCAACGAGATCTTTATAGTTTTTCTTCATGTCCTCATGCAGCAAGTCGTTATCCTCCCGGTGTATGCTTTTTCTTGATCAATCTTCAATCCATGCTTCTTGGCTGATACTGTTTTCAAATTAAGACATCGCTATATTTGATACATTGCTGTCTATATATAAATGAAAAAAATATCAGGAACGGAAACATGAAAACCTCCAAACGAATGCAATCCTTGCATCAATTTGGAGGTTTTCCTTTTACTACAATCGATGCGGGCTTTTTTCTATAACGCATCAATAGAAGAAATTTCGGATGTAGAAATTTTTCTTACCGCTGCGCGTCTAATGAGGTGAGGGAAGTATTTCCCTCGCTATTTCATTTTGTGCTTCAGTTCGTCTGCTTTCTCTTCTATTACGTCCTTGAATCCCTCTGCCCGATCTTCCATTTTGTCCTTCAAATGTCCAGCCTTTTTCATTAGATGTTCCGTTTTATCCCCTGCTTTATCCATCCAATCCTCGGCCATGTCTTTCATGTCTTCCATACCGGATTCTGCTTTATCCATCCAGACTTCAGCCTTATCTCCGGCAGCATCCATCATCGATTCTGCGCGGTCCCTGGCTTCGCTGGCAGCATCCTTCGCAGAACCCAATACATTGTGAAAAATACCCATATTATACCTCCCCTGAATCGCATCGGCTGACCCATCGGCAAATTATGCCTTCAACCTGTTACGAAAGTATTTAACGGCTTTATTTTACCATATTTCATCGATTTAATGCAAACATTATGTTTCACTTTGTCAGCTTCTGACGATTTTCGGATGATCTGAATCTGAACTGCTAATAGTCGCACTCAACAAAAAAGGAACCGGGTCATCAAGGAGAAGTTTTCACATCCCTGTTTTCCGCGGTTCCTTGCTGGCTATTTCTGAAATACTCTGGTTTCTTGAGCTGATCGAGATCCCTGATTTTTAATATTTATCGTGTTCGTCATCCCCAAGTAAGATTCTGGGTTTAGATCCCTGCGGCTTCTCAGCTTGTGCCTGTGCATGCGCGTTTCCGGTTAGAAGAGTGGCATCCGCACCGGGCAAAGCTTTGCCGCTTCTGCTTACCTTAAACCTTCCTACCATTTCCTTCAGCAGCTCCGCCTGCCCGGAAAGCTCCTCGCTGGCTGCTGCACTCTGTTCTGCTGTTGCAGAGTTGTTCTGCGTTACCTGAGATACCTGCTCAATTCCCTTGTTGATCTGTGCGATTCCCGTGGCCTGCTCATTGGATGCCTCTGCGATATTGCCCACCAGACTTGCAGACTTTTCGATTCCTTCCACAATCTGTGAAAGTGCCGCTGCAGTTTCATTTGCAATTCTGGTTCCCGTCTGAACCTTGCCGATGGAGCCTTCGATGAGTTCCGTGGTCTCTCTGGCAGCCGCTGCGCTTCTTGCAGCCAGGTTTCTCACCTCTTCTGCAACAACTGCAAAACCCTTTCCGTGCTGGCCTGCTCTTGCTGCTTCTACTGCGGCGTTCAGCGCCAGTATATTGGTCTGGAATGCGATGTCGTCTATGACCTTAATGATCTTTGAGATATTTGCGGAAGAATCGTTGATCTCCACCATGGAGTTCAGCATTTCCTTCATCTGGTCATTGCCCTTTTCTGCATTGTCTCTGGCATCTGTCGCAAGCTCACTGGCCTGATTTGCATTCAAAGCGTTCTGCTTCGTCTGGTTTGCGATTTCCGCGATAGACGCAGTCAGTTCCTGAATGGAGCTTGCCTGCTCTGTTGAGCCCTGAGACAACGCCTGGCTACCGTCAGACACCTGCCTGGATCCTGATGCCACCTGCTCTGCCGCTTCGCTGATATCTCCCATCACCTGTCCAAGAGACAAAAGAATATTGTTCAAGGAGTCCTTGATGGTTATAAAGTCACCTCTGTAGTCTGCCGTTATGGATTGATTCAGATTTCCGTTGCTGATCTCAGAAAGTACGTGAGCGATTTCACTGACATAACTCCTCATATTATCGATGGTTTCATTCAGTGCGTCCTTAAGCGCTGCATGATCACCCTGGTAGTCACCTTCCACTCTGAGCTGCAGATTGCCCCTGGCCATTTCCTGCAGAACCTTGGAGGCTTCACTCACCGGCGCCATGACCGCATCCAATGTTTCATTAATGCCTCGAATGACGTTTGCATATTCTCCGTCGAACCGGTCTGAATCTCCTCTTGTGGATACCTTACCTTCTACTGCTGCCTGGGACAGCATCCTTGTCTCGTCAACCAAGCTCTTGATATTCTCGATCATCGCAATGATTGCCGGGATTAACCTGTCGTTATCGCTTAAGCTTCCTAAGTTTTTGAGCATTGCCAAATCGCTCAGTTTTCCCTTTGAGACATTATTGACGATGATGATGGTTGAATTAATGCTTTCGCATACCTTGTTTATGGAGTCTGCTAGCTGACTGAAGATTCCCTGATACTGACCTTCCACCATACTGTTGAAATCATTTACAGACATCTTCTCAAGGACAGAGCTTCCTTCCAAAAGACCGCCAAGACCATCAATGCAAGAGTTGATGCTATTTTTAATTTCATTAAAATCACCCTTGTACTCTTCTGTAATCCGTTCGGGAATTTCTCCCCTTCCGATCTGCTCTATGTATCCTGCTGCCACGCCAAGCGGTGTAATGAGTGCATCCAGGGAGTCGTTGAAGCCTCCCACAATCTGTGCATAACCACCCTTCAGCTTGCTGAGGTCCGCTCTGTAAGTCAATTCCCCTTCATTTGCCGCTTCTGCCAAACTGGTGGATTCACCCAGGAGCGTATGAAGGGATTCCCGTACCAGCAGTAAATTGCCGATTAAGACACCGTAGGTTCCGGGATAATTATTTTCCAGCTCTTCCAGGTCTTCGCCATTTGCCATCCTGTCGATATATTCCAGCGCAATGCTGAGAGGTTCCATAATGGCGTCAAGGGTACTGTTAAAGCCCGTAATAATCTCTCTGTATCCTCCACTGAAACGTTCGGTGTCACCTCTGTATTCCAGATTGCCTTCCACCGCCGCTGCAGTCAGATTTTCCGCTTCATCCACCAATTCTTTCAGGGTATTGGTAACTTCAACAAGACTGATGCCTAAAACGTCCTTTTCCGACCGAGGCTTGATCTCTGCTGAAAGATTGCCTTTTGCAATCTCCTTTGCTATATTCGCCTGTTCTCTGAGATGCTCTGCAATTTCCACAAAGCCCCTGCCGATCAAACCAATTTCATCGTTGCGTCTAAGGGATCGTTCATCGATTTGAATATCTGTGTCCCCCAACATCAGCAGCTTGGATTTTTCTGCAATCCGCCGCAGAGGTCTTGAAATGGCTTTGTTGATAATAATATAAAACAAGATAATAAACAGAATGCTGGTAATCAGAATCATTCCCGCCATGATTGGAATCTGGGCATGAATCTTGGCATTCTGTTCGTTCATTGGAAGATCTGTTCCTACCAATCCAACAATTTTACCTGCCGAATTGTAGATGGGCGCAAAACCCGTAATGGAAATTCCAAAAGGTGGACCGTAATCCTGGGGTTCCGTATATCTCCCGATTCCATCCTGCAGCACAAGCGCCGGATCTTCCGTGTAGATATCCTTAGGGTCTGTATAGCCCAGGTAGCCCCATTCACTCTGATCCTGGTCCTCCAGATAACCGGATATAATCAATTTGTAATTGTCTCCGTCATCAACAAAAGAATAAACATAGCTTGCGCCGTTTCTCTTTTTGGCTTCGCTCATTGTAGCTTTGACCTGTTCGAAATAGTCGTCGGTCTTACCCGTTGTACTATAAGCCACGAGCTTGTCTCCGTCAATTCCGGATGCAAGTGATTCCGCCACAGCCAGTGCCTTTTCCCCTGTTAGCGTCAGCGCGTTTTCTCTGTAACTGATGAAACTGAAAATGCCAATGGCCAAGGTGCTGATCACGATTGCTATGATCAAAATAAGTGACAGTTTTCTTCCTATGGATCCTGTTACCATACTCATTTCAAATCCTCCTTTATTTGTCTTATTATCAATATCGTCTTAACCACTGAAAACTTAACCTTTTCAAGTATGTAATTGTTTCATTTTCGTTAGATTTTACATGGATTTAACATGGAAATATTTCTATTTTTTTTGATACAGCCGGGCATTGGATAGAAGTGGTTGAAAGAGTTCCTGAAGTTCCTCCGGTAGTTTTTGAGTCTGTTCCATCACAAGAAAACCGTCTTCCGCAAGGGCGTCATGAAACATTTTCAGAACCGCAATCCGCTGCTGCTCTGTAAAATGAAGCAGAACATTCTTGCAGGCCACGAGTCCGAAGCCTTTTTCGGGAGGCGAAAGTGAGAGCAGATCATGTTTCAGAAAGTGGACAGACGCTCTTATTTCTTTGTTCAGCCGGTATTTTCCCGAAGATTCTTCCTCCGCAAAATACCGTTCAAAAACTTCCTTTGGAATTCGCTGGACTTGTTCCCGTAAATAAATACCTTCTCTTATCATTCCGGCAAAAAGGTTGCTTTCATCAATATCGGTGGCAAGAATTCTAACCTTTTGAAACAGCATTTGCCCCATGCTCTCGTTCAAAATCATCGACAGGGAGTAGGGTTCCTGTCCGGAAGCACAGCCCGCATCCCAAATATTAATATAGCCCTTCGTTTTCATAACCGGCAGGGCATGGTCTCTGACCGCATTCAGCGTTTGGAGATCTCTAAAAAAATAAGTAAATGCCATAAAAAAATCTCCTTTTGATCAATTATACAACACTTCCGCTTAAAAAAGGGATATTTTGTCGAAAAAATACAGTTTCAGGTAGAAATTCATCGTATCCACAAAGTCGAAAACAGTGCGCATCATAAAGATACTTTTCATAAGACAGCTCGTCTTTAATATATTGATTAGTAGGCATCGGTTCATGACAGGCAATTGGCTGAAGAGAATCCGAAGCCATTGATTCAGAAAGCGAGGAATAGCATAATGAACAATCAATATCCATATCAGAATCCTACCGATGAACAAAGGAGGCAGCTGCTTTTGGATTCTCTGACTGCTGTGGGAAGACGGGATGATTTTGAAAACATATTGAAACTGCTGAGCCCCCCACCTGAAATTACTAACTTCGTTGCACCAAAAGCACTGAACAATGTGCGCATTGGTATCATCGGCGGCGGGCTGGCCGGACTTGCTGCGGCATATGAACTGAGAAAGCTGGGGGCGTCTATCACAATCTTTGATGCTCAAAAAGAACGGGTAGGAGGAAGAGTTGATACCCATTATTTTGACCGTTCCAGCGAATTCTACGGAGAACTTGGGGCAGCGAGAATCCCAGCTTCTCACGAAACGGTATGGTATTATATCAATTTGTTTGGCCTGAATACAGAATCATTGACTTCTCCGGATCCCAACAATATCATTTACGCTCACAACATTCGCATACGAAGAGAACCCGACGGCAGAAACGTCACAAGATTTCTTTATCCCTATTACGACCTTTCAGAAAAGGAAAGAAATACTCCCTGGAACCAGCTTAGAAATTATGCTCTGAGTACTATGCTTTACAGCCTCACACCCGATGAGCGGGCAGAGATCCTGAAAATACTGCCGGAGTATTCACAGAGGTATGCCGCTATTTCGCGCCTCAGTACCCGTCAAATCTTCGAAATGCTGGAACTGAGCCAGGGTGCCATCGAATTGATCACTGCTGTTGAACCTTTTACCGAGCCGTTTCTGAACATGAGCCACGATGAAATTATGAATACCGAATATTCTTTGGACTTCCTTAACACCTATCGAATTTCGGGCGGAACCCTTCATCTCCCGATGTCCTTCTATAATTCCCTCATGAGCAATGACCCGAAGGAAATCCGCTTTCCTACCTATTTTCTCGGGAAGGTGGAACTGAAGTCCCGCAGTAAGATCAGCGGTATTTATATGGCACAGGAAAACGAAGGGGTCTACCTTCGCTGCAGCAGTGAGAAAAAGGGAGATACCCTGGAACAGTTTGATTATGTGATATGCGCAATTCCATTTTCGACATTACGAGAGGTTGACATAAAACCGTTTTTCCGAAACCAGAAGATGCAAGCCATCAAGGAATATCATTACATGGACGGGCAGAAAACGCTGTTCCTCTGCAGAAAGCGTTTCTGGGAAGAAGACAGGGACTATGGAAGAATGAACGGCGGAATCTCCGTTACCGATCTTCCGATTCAAACGATTATCTATCCGCCAGATCATATCCGCTGTAAGGATTCGGAGTCCTGTACTCCCGATATGCCCGGTGTACTTACACCAAGCTATAATTTAGGTCAGGATTCCATTCGTCAGACCAATCAACCGGAAGCACTGCGTCTGCAGATGATTAAGCATAATGTAGAAGAAGTCCACGGCTTGCCCGAAGGCGCTTTGGATACATTGGTAGAAAATCAGGTTACCACAATCTGGAGCGGAGAGCCCTGGGCAAGGGGTGCCTTTGCAGCAGGATATCCCGGACAGAAAATGAGATTCCTCCATTCCATGACGCTGCCGGAATTTGAACAGCGGGTCTTCTTTGCAGGGGAGCACGTATCTACGAAGCAGGGCTGGATGCAGGGTGCACTCTATTCAGGAAAAGAAGCTGCAAACCGGCTTGCAGAAGCTGCTCTCACACGATAGGAGGCTGGAGCCCGAATTTCTGACTTCTCATTCGGCAGGAGGCTCTATCCCGGATTCCTGATCCAGAATCTGTGGTTCAAATTCAGGAATTAATTCCACATACAGATCCTTGTATTCTTTCTTGAGCGCTGTCTCAAGTTCTTTGTGTGCCTTGATGATCTGGGAGATGGATATGGTGTCAGATGGGCTTTTGAAGTAAATACTGATCCAGATTTTCCGTCCGGTCTTGATCACATCATAGACCGTCTGTTCAAAGCGATACGGTGCCAGCACGTTCTGACCGATTTCTTTGATACGGTCCAGGGAATCTTCATCGGGTGCCAGTAGAAAAATATCCCGAAGACCAGCAAACATCGTCTTGATCGGTACGGGCAGAATTAATGCGGACAAAGTTATTGCAACGGCTTGATCCAAATACGGAGCAAACTGCTCCATCCATCCTGTTTGGACCAGCGCAGGAAGAACGAAGGCTACCGCCAGACCCAGGCTGGCAACGGTATCGATAATCCATGCGTTTATTTCCGTGTGAACAATAAGGGAGTCCAGCTTTTGATTCATTTTGATCAGAGAAAACAAAATGCCGCCGCAGATAAAAGCAGCAGCCAGCTCAAAGACTGCAACCCAGGTGAAAACCACATGGTTTCCGCCGTTGAGTATAATTTGGACGTTGTTCAATACCAGACCGACAGTCACAGCTGTCAGCATAGCACCTTTTATTGTAATGAAGATTGCCTCTACCTGAGAAAACCCAAAGGGGTGCTTTTCTGTCATCGGCCTGTATAAAAGCGGGACAATCCTGATGGATACGATGACCATGATCAGATCCGCACCCCCATAGACTGCATCCATGAGAATGGATTGGGATCCTGTACCCAGCGCCATAAGTCCTTCTGCAAATACGAAGAAAATAGAGCCGTACAGGGATATGCTTAAGGCACGCTTCTCAATCTTGATTCGCTTTTGATCTTTTGGGTTCATGAAATCACCTCGCTTTTAGCCGAACCGATTTGCTTGATTGTTACTTTTACAACTGTTACGGTGGAAGGTATAACCTTCTCACACAGCTGAGAATCGTAACAATTAATGAATCAGATCGGTTAATTGTTACTATTTTTTATCTGCATTTCTTGCAACAAAGGCAATGCCAAGTGGTGTTACAAAGAACGGATTCTGGGGTTTGACGCTGGCAGCAACTCGGCCTGCCTTTCACAGTCCTTTTTTATTGACTCCGCCGCAGCCTCAAGCTCGGTTTCCAGGTTCTCTTCCAGAATTGCAACACATCGCAGAATTCCGCGGACTGGACAGCAATAAAAATTCAGTCCGCGCTCTGCTTCACTAAATTTCATGCATGCCCGCACTGCTGTGAATGAATTTATCTCTATTTTTATCTTGTTTTTGTTTTCCTATTAAAAAAAAGGGAATAACGGAATCAAAGATTCCTATTCACACATGCGGCACAGCGCCGAAGATCAAGGCACCTTCCTTTTTGCCCTATAAACTATTATAATGATGACAAATATTTTTTCAATTCCTCAATTCCAGTTTTTGTATAAGAAGAAGTAATAAAATAAGGTTCCGCTACACCGATTTGCTTAAAATTATCCAATAGAAGCTGCAGCTCATGTCTTTTTTGTTTCAGATCTGCCTTGGTAATCACACCAATTTTAGGACAGTTGAATACCTGGGCAAAGTTTGGCGGGAAGCTGAAGATGGGCTGATCAAATGATTGGACAAACAAGACGGCATCTGCGTCCTGAGAAGCTGAGATGATATATTTGTGCATCATAGGGCTTTCAAGATATTCCCCCGGGGTGTCAATGGTGTTTTTTCCATAGCAAATTGCCTGGCTCTTCATCACTTCCAGATCTTCGGAATTGATACAGTTTGCCAGGCTGGATTTTCCCACCCGGGAATTGCCGATGAGCATAATTCTTCTCTTCATGTCTTGGTGATGGCGCATGGGGTAAATCCCAGCATATGTTCCAGAATATTGTTGATTTCACTCAGCGCCGCCATCACTCCGGAGACGTCCCCTGTTATGATCAGGGCTCCGGTAAAACGATCCAAAAATCCAATATTCACAGGTGCTACCTTGGTGGCAATATCCGCTGCAATTATGGAAGTTTCGCTGGGGGTCAGCGTCACAATACCGATTGCTCCACATTTGGAAAGTCCCAGTCTCTGGTAGATATCCTCATCCGGGGCTGCAATCATATGGGCTAGGGTCACCTGTTTTCCCGGTACAAATTCCTGTATAATTCTCTGTTTTTCAGTCAAGGCGTAACTCCTTTTCCTGTTTATAAATCAAAATCAAGCTGCTTCTGATCGATTTTCTCACTGATGGCGGTCAGCGCCACCGCTACTGCGGAGGTGTCTCCAAAAAGGGCGATCATGGTAAAATGCTGTGGGCAGATTCCCTGAATTTCCTCCACCAGAACGCCAGAGGTCTTCTCCGCCACATCTCCTGCCGCAATGATGTCTGCAAGTGGCCCTTGTACCAGACCCACTGCTTCATAGTCCGCCGACTGGGGACTTTGATTCCGCAGTGTCCCGGAACGGCGGAAGAGCATCTTAAGGGTGCTCTCTGTAGGCCGTTTAATAAATTGAATCTTAAGCAAAATACCACCTCACATTTTGGTTCTTTCCCGTTGTGCCTTTGTTTATGAAGGTTTGGTTCATCCGTCACTCTCTTATTTATTTTGGGACAGCCAATTGGCGGGATATACCACATAAAACACCTTGCAGAAGCTGGGCGACCCAAAGACCACGCTGGTTCCCTTGGGAATGTGGAATACATCACCGGGCTTCATCGTGTAAAGCCTGCCGCCGGTCTTGATGGTGAACTCCCCCTCTACCACGTAATCCACTTCGTCGTAGCTCAGAGTCCAGGGAAGTTCCGAATGATCAAAGGTCATAAAGCCTGCTCCCAGGTTTCCTTCACGCTCTGTAATCACGTCAGTCATTCCGATTTTCTGCCCCGCGGGAGCTTCTGAGAAAGGCTCCATTACCACTTTATCACCCTCGATTTTCATGGCCTTGGGATTTTCACAAATCGGCTTTTTCTGATCCAGGATCACTTTTTTTATGATCTCCTTCAGTATATCTGCATTGATAGTCTCAGCAGGAGCAGCTTGTTTCGTATGCTGCGCTGCAGTCTGCTCTGCATTCTGAATTGCTGGGTGCTCTGCCGTCTGTACTGCTGGTTGGGGCGCTCCCGTTCCGGTGCTGACACCTACCACAGGGTCATTTTTTCCCTCTATGTAGATTACCAGACCTTTTTCTCTGGCAAAGTCCTTTGCTGACGGGCTCAGTACGCTGTTTTCCGGCAGGCATACTGTTTTTCCGCTGGCTGAAAGCTCCCTAAGCATATTCAAGGAAATGCAAGTTTTCATCCTTTCACCTCAATTTCTGAATTCTTTTGATTCCTTTATAAAAGATACCTGCAACCTGTTTATTCCTGCGCCGGCAATAAAACCAGGCATCGCATCAGATCAGATTTTCCACGACCATGGGATGGGGCCTTGGAATGACAATGCTCCGCACCAGCTGTCCCCGGTCTGCAGCAAGACTGCTTCCCACGGAAACCGCTTCCTTTACTGCCGCCACATCCCCGGACAATACCACATAGGCCTTGCCCCCGATTCCAAACGCCATATGAAGCCTCAGGGGCTCCACCTCCCCGGTCTTCAGCGCAAGATCCGCCGCTTCCATCAGCGCTGCTACGCTGAAGGTCTCAATGAGACCAACTGCCTTGACGTTTTCAACGGAAGTGGTCCCCGCGATGGCCGGAATCAGCGACGGATGAATATTGGGAATGATAAAGCTGTCTACCACACATTCCGGTGCCTTATCTTCCCCTGCTGCAACGGACTGTTGAACGGCGGACGTATCTCCTGCAACGATACTGATATATTTGCCGGGACAAATGGTCTTGCTGACCAGCAAGGTAACATCAGCCACTTTACACATGGCATCAGTGCTGTCGATCCCCTGAACGATACTATTAAATTCCACCATGCCGACTGCATTGATCTCCATTAGCTGGCACCGCCTTTCTCAATAATAATTCCGTTTTCTGTCACCGCCGTTACCGTTCCGGCGATACTGGCATGAACGTTGGCCCCTAGCTGACCTTCTCTGATCCTGCCTATGAGCTGGCCTCGTACTATCACATCTCCCGTTTTGACCACCGGTTCGCAAGGGGCGCCAACGTGCTGTTTCAACGGAATGCTCACCCGGTCGAAGTCCAGAACGCCAGGCTGCAGGGGAGCTTCCTGATGGTAATACGCTTTCAGCCCGATGCGCCCAGCCATCTGCTTGGAAGGAATCAGTCTGGCATCCCACATGGGATCGTCTTTGCTCAGGGTTCCATCGTATTTGATCCCCTGCTTTTGAAGTTCCTGCTTGATTGCCTGGTTGACCCGCCGGGGCGAGATATTTACGGGACAGCTGTAAAGCTCACAAACGCCGCAGTCAGAACAAAGGATAGCTCCTTTGATCACCTGACTTTCCGTCATTTTTCCGTAGTTGACAGCGCGGACAGTCATATGGGGTTTCAGGTCCCGATGGCCGATGATATTTCTCGGGCAGAGGTCTGTGCAGAGCTGACACTGTTCGCATACGGTTTTTGCAATTCTCATGATTTGGGACATCGGCTGCGTCTTAATACGGATCAGAACATGGTCTTTCGGCAGAACCACAAGGCCTCCGCTGGTTTTTGTCACGCTGTTTTCCAAGCTTTCCAGCAGCTTACCCATGATGGGTCCGCCGTCTATGTAAGCATCTTCCTGACGGATTTCATTGCCAGTCTTCTCCATTAGCTGCCGGAAGCTGACGCCCACAGGCACGGTCACCGTCACGGGATTTCTCACATCACCGGTAACGGTTATGGTTCTGTGGATCACCGGTTGATCCTTCATGGCTCTGGCCACGTTGATCAGCGTCTGAACATTATTCACTACAACGCCGATGGAAATAGGGATGGCTCCCGGGGGAACCGACTTTCCTGTGGTCAGCTTAATGGTTAAAAATTCATCCCCTGCGGGATAGATATCTCTCAGATACTCCAGACGCATTCCGCTTTTTAAGTACGGCTTCAGCCGTTCCACAGCCTTCCGGTATTTTTCTTTTACTGCAATGATGCCTTCTTTGGCAGATACTGCCTGCATGGCACAGTGGAGACCCGTTGCCAGATCCTCTGCATCCCATTCCGCAAGCTGCTGATCTACTCTCAGCAAAGGCTCGCATTCTGCCAGATTGACGATTACCGTTTCCGCTTTTGACTTATATTTTACATGGGTAGGAAATCCGGCTCCGCCGGAGCCCACCACGCCGCAGGCTTCCACCTTTTTGAGAATTTCTTCACTTATCATAATCGAAACATCTCCGAATCCACGATGCCAACGATGTTGGCGTCGATGGGCAGATGGGTATCTCCTTCCGACTGTCTAGCTGAAGAGCCAGATACCACCATGACCACATCTCCCTCACCAGCTCCGATCCTGTCCCCGGCGATGAGATTATTTCCCCAGTCGGTCACTTCCTTGACACTTCCGTTTTCATCGTAGGTCAGATTGATAGGCTGAACCACTAAGAATTTGATGCCTCGAAGTGCTTCTTCCTTTCTCGTGGACCAAATTTGACCCACTACCTTGGCTAAAATCATTGTCCTTCTCCTTCCCGGCAGATCCTGATCGACTTCCTTCTGGCCATGTCCGCAGCCAGGGAGGTTACGATGCATTTTCTTCCTATGGTAAGAACCGTACCCTTCTCAATATCCAGCAGATCCCGCTCTGTCAATGCTTTATAAGTCCAAAGTCCCGGAACAGGAGAAACGGTCAAACCCGTTTTTGTACCGGTAACCGTCATCGCCTGTGATGACCCGGATTGCACCAAGATTCCGAAGCTTCTAAGAGTCGCAAGATGGCCTACAAACAGCTTCCGATAAGATGCTGATCCTATGTTCTCAACGTTGGAAAGCTCCGTGAGCTCTATTCGGCAGCCTCCCGCTGCCAGCCTTTGCTGAATCAACCTGAGAAGCGGCTCATCTGCAACTCCCGTTGCAAGCTTAGCGATGAAATTCAAAGACGGCTGGTACACCCGGATCACATCCCAGCAACGCTCAGCTGCCCACTCTGAACTCAGCGTGTCAGAACTGCCATGGGACCCGTCAGGAAGTTCCTGACAATATCTGCTCCCGTTCCATAGAGGCGGCATCTGATCCAGGGCGTTTCTCGTCTCTGCTGCATTCAAAACAGAAGGGTCTGCCCCTGACTTGCTAATCCCGGCACTTCCTCCATCACCGATGCTATTTCGAAGCAGTGCCAGAATTCTGGGGTCTGTGAGAACTTTTTGGATTAATGCTGCAAGTTTTTCCTGTTCCATGCTATCCCTCCAGTGCTCCATGCCGTCCCTCCGATAACCCGGGCTGCGCCTTTAGTATGAGAACTGCTTTATCCCCGTTCTTCGCAAGAGCTGCGTTGGCCTCATCCACGTCGATGTGCAGATCGGTGGCATATTGATCACTGACTCTGACACCGATGCCTTCGAGCAGGATTGGCCGTTCTGTTCTGAGTTCCGCTGTAATCACATCTCGGTCCTTAAGACCCAGTTCCTTTGCTGTGGCTGGATCAAGATGAAGGTGTCGTTTCGCAATGATGACTCCTTTTTTCAGTTCCAGCGTTCCCTTTGGGCCCTCCAGTACGATACCCGGTGTTGCATCAATATCTCCAGAATCTCTCACTGGGGGTTCGAGGCCCAGCTTGATGCTGTCAGAAACGCTGATTTCTATCTGCGAAGCCTTTCGTACGGGCCCCAGAATCCGTACATGGTCAATGGTTCCTTTGGGGCCTGTGAGATCCAGAGTTTCTTTCGCGGCATATTGGCCCGGTTGAGAAAGCTCCTTCTTCTTCGTCAGCTGATATCCTGCTCCGAAGAGGACTTCCAGGTCACTCTGGCTCAAATGGATATGCCTGTTGGAAACGCCAATGTTCACGTCAAATCTTCGAACCCCTGAACTGGCTCCGGGGAGTGCTCCTCCATCCTTAAGCCTTGCCTTTTCAAGGCAAACCAGGATGTACATGATGCTTGAGAGCCTGTTTAGCGCGGATACGATGTCCTCTCTGCTGCATTTCCCGTTTTCTGTTACAAAAGCATCCACGGCGGCAAGCTCCACTTCTCTTGACTTTGACCGCAAAATGTGAAGCTTTGCTACACTCATGCCGTGCTTTTTCGACACGAAGGAGTGTTTCACCCCAAAGTACTTCATTGGATCATGGCTGATTTCCCGAAGCTGTTCCTTGTTGAAGCCAAAGATCAATGGAAAATCAAATTCTTTTCCCAGAACCTCCGCCTGCATGAGACCGCGGCAGAAGACCACTACTTCATGCAGCTTTTCCGCAATTCCGGTGCAGCCTTTTTCCAGGAACCAAAGCTCCGTTTCCACCAGCTGAGAAATGAACGAATCCAGCTGTCCTCTCAGCCTGATGACGGGATCTGATTTTACCACGAGTTTTTTTCCGTTCAGATGGGTCATATACTCAGGCTTTTCAGACTTGGCCGTTGGAACAGGTTTTACTGGTGGATCAGGCGTTACTGGCAAATCAGTCTTTACGCTCCCATCAGACGTTCCTGCCCGATCACTTTGGTAAACCACCGGGTGACCGGTCTTATCAAGCAGAACGGCCCCAGATGCCGTGTTCCTGGCGGGTTTCTCCTGTCGATCCGCATATGCCTTCCTTTTATCTGAGTTCCAAAGGGCTTCTCCAAAAGCAGCAGAAGGCGTTTTCCGTCCATGTGCCTTTTCGTCCTGCTTGCTGTGAATTGCCGTACTGTAGGTCAGACCGGTAAAGTCGATGGCTCCCTCCCCCTCTATTTCAACGAGGATTCCTTTATTTCGGATAAATTCGCGGGCGGGAGGAGTGATGACGCTGCCCGGCGGTATTTTCAAAACTGTTATTTTCTCCTTGGACCAATTTGCTCTTAAATCGCTTTCCGTTATGATCATATCTTCACCGCTTTCTATCCTGTATGGTCAGCATTGACCGCAAGCCAAATGCCATGCAGACACCCTGGTGAGGTTCCTTTCTCCAGCTGCCTGTATCCATCCTCCTGAGCGATGGGCTACTTATTGTCCCCTACCGGCAGTACGCATTCCACTTCCGCATGAGGTCTTGGAATGACATGAACACTGATAAGTTCTCCCACTCTTTGGGCAGCCGCAGCACCTGCATCTACAGCAGCTTTCACAGCACCCACGTCACCTCTAACCATAACCGCTACATATCCGCCGGTCACGTGTTCTTTTCCTGCAATTTTAACATTGGCAGCCTTGAGCATCTGATCCATAGCTTCGATGGAAGCGATAAGTCCCTTTGTTTCGATCATACCCAGAGCACTTGTGTTCTTTTCCATTTGATGTTCCTCCTTTACTGATTCAAGGTTTTATATTATGAAGATCGGTTTCTCTTGGACGAACCGACGATTGATTGATTGATTGATGTTTCCAAGATTATTCTGTTTGACTGCATCGACCAGGAAGCAGTACTTCCTTTATAACTTGATGCTTATTACTACCTATTGCTTAATGCTTTTCATAACCTGCGCTATGATTTCCGCAATCATTTTTTCATTCAGCACTACACCGCCGCCCGGATACTGATCATTCCCGCTGTCCGATGACTTGATGAAGCCCGGCGGCAGCGTAGGAACGCCGGTGTGCCATGCTGCACGCTTGATGTTCAGCAGGTGTTTGGGTCCCACATTCTCCGATACGCTGGAGCCCCCCCAGGTACCGCAGCCCAGGGTGAAGGACGGAGCAAGGTTCGTGGTTGCTCCCACGCCTCCCAGTGCGGCAGGGGTGTTGATCAGGATGCGGAAAATTGGCTTCTTCAGTACAAACTCTGTGATCACGTCCATATCGCTGCAGTGGATTGCTAAACTGTGTCCGATTCCGCCCAATTCCAGAAGCTGGATACAGCGTTCGCAGCCGTCGTGCCAGTCGTTTACGGTGTAATATCCCAGCACCGTGGACAGTTTCTCATAGGACAAGGGCCACTGAGGTCCAACGCCTTCCAGATGGGCGATCAGTACCCGGGCTGATGGCGGCACGCTGATCCCTGCAAGTTCTGCAATGAACTGAGGCGTCTTTCCTACCACCTTTGGATTCACTCCATGGGACGGCAGGATCACTACTCTGGAAACCTTCTCAGTTTCCTCCTTGGTCAGAAAGTGCCCGCCTCTCTTTTTCAGTTCCTCCATGAGCCGGTCCGAGATGCAGCTTTCTGCTACAATAGCCTGCTCTGAAGCGCAGATGGTTCCGTTGTCAAAGGTTTTTCCCATGATAATATGTTCTGCAGCCTGCGCAAGCTCGGCACTCCTGTGGACGAAGGCCGGCACGTTTCCGGGGCCCACACCGAGAGCAGGTTTTCCGCTGGAATAGGCCGCTTTCACCAGAGCGCTTCCGCCCGTTGCCAGGATCATGGAAATGTGTCTGTGCTTCATCAGTTCATTGGTTCCTTCTAGCGAAGGCATGGTAATACAGCCGATGCAGCCCTCCGGCGCTCCCGCTCTTACCGCCGCATCATGGACAATTCTCGCCGCTTCCTTGGTACAGGCGGCTGCGGAAGGGTGGGGTGAAAATACGATGGTATTTCTGGTTTTCAGCGAGATCATGGATTTGAAGATCACCGTTGATGTGGGATTGGTCGTAGGTACGATTCCGGCAATTACTCCTACAGGCTCTGCCACCTCCCAGATTCTCTCCACCTCGTCCTTTCGGATGATGCCCACGGTCTTCATATCCTTGATATGGTCATACAATATTTTAGATGCAAAGTAGTTTTTAAAGCACTTATCTTCATACTTTCCCATTCCTGATTCGGAGACAGCCATTTCAGCAAGCAGGCAGGCGTTTTTCTCTCCGGCTTCGGCAATGGCCAGGCAGATTCGGTCCACCTGTTCCTGGGAAAAGGTCTTGAGCGTATCCTGTGCTTTTTTCGCTGCATTCACAAGGTTTCTTACCTCCTGCAATGTAGCCAGATCTCTGTCAAGTTCCAATCAGATCACCTCGTTCTCAACCGCCAAGGTACTTCAGCGGATTCTGTGCAACGTCGATAACGGCAAACTGGAAGGCTTCACATGCAGCCTTGCAGGCACTTTGAGAACCGGTGAGCAAGGCTCCGCCAAAGTTGGTTTCCGATGGCGGTCCATAGAAGACTTTCATGTCAACTTCCGCTGCCTTGAGCGCTGCGTCTATGCCAAACATTGCTTCCAGCGGGCAGGCGATGAGGTAAGCGATGGGCTCCCCTTCCTGAATTCCGCAGGCTTTGGAAAGATAGCTTCCCGTCCTTGAAATGGTATGGGCATACCAGGCGGTGTCTCCGCCGTCATGGGTATAGAAAAAGGCTTCGTTTTCCAGGGTATCGATGCAGGCGTCGATTCCTGCCCGTACTTCCGCAGGATTAGGTCCTGCCAGTATCCCTATGATTTCGCCGCTTCTCGGTCCCGATGCGTGGCCGGACCCGCCGTAGAAGCTCTTGGCATAAACCACTTCAACCTCTGCTCTTTTCGTCGCTTCGTCCAGCGCCGTATAAGTGGCGTCATCGATGGTAGCCGTCAGCATACCGATGGATCTTTGATCCGGTGTCAGACCCAACTGCTGTGCCAGGTCATATGAGACGTTGGGGATCAATCTA
>JARBUO010000109.1 GCA_029239605.1 Bacillota bacterium
AGGACCGCAAGGACCGCAGGGACCCACCGGACCGACTGGACCGCAAGGCCCACAGGGAATCCAGGGACCGACTGGACCGACCGGAGCAACGGGAGCGACTGGAGCAACCGGACCCACGGGACCACAAGGACCGCAGGGGATCCAAGGGCCCATTGGACCGACTGGACCGACTGGAGCAACTGGAGCAACTGGAGCGACAGGGCCCACCGGACCACAGGGGCCATTTGGACCACAAGGGCCGCAAGGACCTACGGGACCGACGGGACCGACCGGAGCAACAGGTGCGACTGGAGCGACAGGCCCGACAGGCCCAACCGGAGCAACTGGTGCGACTGGAGCGACAGGCCCGACCGGACCAACCGGAGCAACAGGTGCGACTGGAGCAACAGGACCGACGGGACCGACCGGAGCAACAGGTGCGACCGGAGCGACAGGCCCGACCGGACCAACCGGAGCAACAGGTGCGACTGGACCGACAGGACCGACAGGACCGACCGGAGCAACAGGAGCAACGGGAGCAACAGGACCTACGGGACCGACCGGAGCAACAGGTGCAACGGGAGCAACAGGACCGACAGGACCGACTGGAGCAACAGGACCGACAGGACCGACAGGACCAACCGGACCGACCGGAGCAACCGGAGCAACGGGAGCAACAGGACCGACAGGCCCGACCGGACCGACCGGAGCAACAGGTGCAACGGGAGCAACAGGACCGACCGGACCCACCGGAGCAACTGGAGCAACAGGACCGACCGGCCCCACGGGACCGACCGGACCTGCAGGCGATGAGCTCGAACTTCGCGGTATTCAGACACAGCTTCTGGGAGCAGCATTGGGAACCATTGCGCCTGGCGCAAATGTAGTCTTTGATACCATAATCAACGATCAGAGTCTTGACCTTGGTTACAACCCTGGAACGGGAATCTTTACGATCAGTGGTATTGGCAACTACTATGTATCCTGGTGGGTGGCTACAGACGGAGCGGAAGCAGCAACTTCAATCAACTTTGATCTGGTGCTGAATGGAAGCACAGTATCGACAACCTCATCTCCGATTGTTACAGGTCAGGTCAGCGGAACAGCGCTTATTACGGTAGGAGCTACACCTGCAACCCTTGCCCTTGTTAACACCACGGGAGAGACGGTATTTATTGCAAATACAGCAGTTCAGGCTAACTTTGTAATTGTCGAGACTGCATTATAAACAATAAGCATCTTTTGGCTGATGAGCAATAGAGCCAGAATGTAACAGGAAAGCCGAAGACTTTGTCTTCGGCTTTTTTATCCGGCAGCAAATCAAGCTGCGGCCGGAAGTAATAATAACGATAAGGGAGAAAAAATGAGCCGATATAAAGTCTGCGTATATGCAATATGCAAAAACGAAGAAGCCTTTGTGGATCGATGGATGGATTCGGTTAGCGAAGCGGATATTGTCGTTGTGACCGATACAGGATCTACGGATGGAACCGTGGATCGTCTGAAGTCAAGAGGAGCGGTTGTCTATGCGGAATCTATCGTTCCGTGGCGGTTCGATACAGCACGGAACGTTGCACTGGATCATGTTCCTGAGGACGTGGATATTTGTGTTTCCAATGATCTGGATGAAATTTTCGAACCGGGTTGGAGAAAGAAGCTGGAAGATGTATGGCAGCCGTCTCATACCCGGGCAAGGTATCTCTTTACATGGACTTTTAACAGTGACGGAACACCGAAAAAGCAATTTCCTATGGAAAAAGCGCACCGCAGAACCGGTTATCGATGGGTTCACCCAGTGCATGAAGTGCTGCAATACTCTGGTGATGGGGAAGAGCAGACGGTATGGGTCAACGGGATGGTGCTAAACCACTATCCAGATACCTCCAAGCCAAGATCCCAGTATCTCCCGCTGCTGGAACTCTCAGCGGAAGAAAATCCTCAGGATGACAGAACCGTATTCTGGCTGGGCAGAGAGTATATGTACTATCAGAAGTATGAAAAATGTATTGAAACGTTGAAGAAGCATCTGCAGCTCCCCAGCGCTCAGTGGGATGAGGAACGCTGTGCTTCTATGAGATTTATTGCAAAGAGTTATGCAGCACTGAACGACCGAAACAGTGCAAAGGAATGGCTTTACAAGGCAATTGCTGAATGTCCCCGCGTCAGAGAGCCATATTATCAAATGGCGCGAATAGGCTATGAGGAGGGCAACTGGCCGTTGGTTTATTTAATGACAGAGAAGATGCTGAAAATAACGCAAAAAACAGGCAGCTACCTCATTGAGCCGGAAGCTTGGGATTATGCTCCTTACGATCTGGCTGCGATCAGCTGTTACCGGCTGGGGCTATATCAGAAATCCTATGAATACGGGAAAAAGGCATGTGAACTGGCACCTGATCATGAGCGTCTCAAAAGCAATCTCGAGCTGATTGAAAAAAAGCTATAAAATAGAGGGGGGATATCGTGAGTAAATATAAAATCTGCGTATATGCGATCTGCAAGAATGAGGTGCATTTCGTGGATCGATGGATGGATTCCATGAAAGAGGCTGACGAAATTGTTGTAACGGATACGGGTTCCAGTGATGGAACTGTTGAAAAGCTTGAGGCCAGAGGAGCCAGGGTATTTGTAGATGTGGTTTCGCCCTGGAGATTTGATGTTGCCCGGAATCTTTCCCTGGACCATGTACCGAAGGATGCGGATATCTGTGTCTGTACCGACCTGGATGAAATCTTTGAACCCGGTTGGAGGCAGAAGCTGGAGGAAGCATGGATTCCCGATGCAACGCAGGGAAGGTATTTATACAATTGGAGCTTAAAAAGCGATGGAAGCCCGGACATTCAATTTAATTATTTCAAGGTTCATGCAAGGAGCGGATTCCGGTGGAAGCATCCCATACATGAATGCCTGGAGTATGTTGGCAAAGGTCCGGAAAAGAAGGTTTACATTCACGGCATGGTACTGAACCACTATCCGGATGCTGCCAAGGCAAGGAGCTCTTATCTGTCTTTGCTGGAACTGGCGGTCCAGGAAGATCCAAGTTCCGACAGGATGACTTACTATCTGGGCAGAGAATATATGTATCGATCCAATTGGGAACGATGTATTGAAACCCTGAAGAAACATCTTTCCTTGCCCAGTGCAACCTGGAAGGATGAACGATGTGCTTCCATGCGATGGATTGCAAAAGCCTACTTTAAATTGGGAAACATTGGGGAAGCTTACGCATGGTATTACAGAGCAATTGCGGAATGCCCAACCATGAGAGAGCCTTATGTAGAATTTGCTCAAATGGGTTATGATCTGAAAGATTGGCCCCTTGTCTTTTTTATGACAACGGAAGCGCTCAAGATCAAGAGCAGGTCTGCTACCTATGTGAATATGGGTTATTGCTGGGACCATACGCCGGAAGATCTTGCTGCCATTGGGTGCTACAGGATCGGGTTGTATACAAAATCGCTTGAGCATGCACAGGAAGCTCTGAAGCTCAGCCCGGAGAATGAAAGACTGCAGAATAATCTCAAGCTGATTGAAGATAAAATAAAGGAAATCAGTGTGTAAGAGCTGCCTGTATATGGCACCCGCGTCGGGCAGCGCTTTCATCAGACAGTGGTATTCGGGAATTTTGCCGAAGGCTTTCGGCAGAATTCTCTTCTTTTTGTTGCTTCGTTTGCTACAGCTATTTTTGTTTATCGCTATTATTCAGTCCCTATGATTGTTCTCTTTCATTGTCTTTTATTATTCGCATCCATTTTAGCGTATTTTTTCAAATAAACGGTTCTCATCAGAAGTGCTTCCCATGGCTTGATATAATTTGGCAGCCCGAAGGCCTGGGCAGCAAAAAACGCCTTGCAGTTTTTGCGAAGGATCATGCTTACCGCTTCAGCATCCGACATGCTGCTTCCCCAACAAACAGCGCCAAACCCTTTGATCAGAACAGCAGATACGGATTTCAGCGACTGGATAATACTATTTGTGTCATTTTCCACGGTCTTAATCCGTGTACCTACGATCTGAGCAAAGTCATCCAGAAGAGGCTTTAGTACAATTCCCTGGTGAGAAAACCGTACCACGTCAAAATCAGTATTAAGGAGAAGTACGCCATTTCTGCCGGAGGAATTCCATGCAGAAAGCAGATCGTCCGCAACCTCAGAGGCTTTTCGGGCAGCTGGCACGGAGGAAACTTGTATCCCTGCACCGTTTGCATTCAGAAAAGCTCCGCTTGCATCCTCAAGTTGACTTGCGGTTAGAAACGCCTTCTGATAATCACTGCCGATGCAAAGGGTTCCGTGGTGCTTCAGAATGACTGCATTGCCTGAGGATATTTCCATGGCAGCTGTAGCATTCTTACACAGCGTTTTTGTACCAGGGAGTGCATACTTCGCGCATACCACTGTTTTGGACAGCTCTGAATATGGTGACACAGGACGGAAATAATCAAGGTCCGTTGCAGACAGTGCGGATGCATTTTCCTGGTGCGTATGAATTACAAAATTAATATCAGGGCGAATTCGGTAAACAGAGGCGTGAATTCCCTTCTCTGAGGAGGGTTTTATGCTGCCGGAGTAGCTCAAATCCTGGATTTCAACTTCAACAATCTCTTCCGGCGTCAGTGTTTGATAATCTCTCCCGCTGGGCGTAATTGCAAACCGCTTCTCATCGATTCTGCAGCTAACATTGCCCCAGGTACGTGCGATCAGACCGGAGCGGACAAGCTCAAAACCTGCTTTTACCACGAACTGCTTGGCTTCAATCGGTTCCATTTTCCCACCTGCAATCTGGGTCATACAGAAGATCCAGGTTGCATTTCCTTCCTCGATAAATAAGTTTTCTTTCGATTTGAATCTACTTGCAGAATATTAACCCGAAAAGTTATAATCATAATACTACATAGTGTTTATTCTATCATACGATATCAACCAATTTCAATATAACATGAATTTCTGCTCCCCCGATGGAAGAATCTGATCTGATGATTGGAAACCTCATTGCAGAATGGCTATGTTTCAACTATTGACGTAATAAATGGATAAATGAGTCATGAATGTCACTTTTGGAAAAGACATGTGTGACTTTTTTGTGAAACGGAGGAATTATGCGGAAAAAGGTTTGTCTGATCCATACCGGCGGCACCATCGGTATGGCACGCACAGAATATGGATATGCACCGAAAAAGGGCTTCATTCAGTCCATTCTTTCTGGAATGGCGGAGCTTAAATCTGAAGGCGTCCCTGAGTTCGATCTGATGGAATATGACCCTCTGTTGGATTCCTCCAATATATCGGTGAGAGAGTGGGTTAAGATTGCCAAAGATATCAAAGCGAAGTATGATTTATATGATGGCTTCGTTATTCTACACGGAACAGACACCATGGCATATACGGCATCGGCATTGTCCTTCATGTTGGAGGGTTTGTCCAAGCCCGTCATTCTAACCGGTTCCCAGATTCCGCTCTGTGAAATAAGAAATGACGCCAGGGACAACCTGATCACAGCATTGATAATTGCAGGGTACTACCATGTCCCGGAAGTTTGCCTTTTCTTTGGAAATGAACTGTATCGGGGAAATCGCGCAACAAAAATAAGCGCAGATGATCTCATTGCTTTTGATTCGCCAAATTACCCTCCCCTTGGAGAGGCAGGCGTGAGAATTACCATCAATGAAAGTTCAGTAAAAGAAGCGGGCAGTGAATTAATTCTATCAGAATTCAAAGAACATCAGATTGCGGTTTTAAAAATCTTTCCGGGGATTCAATTTGAGGTATTTGAAAATATCATGACCGAGAAATTGAAAGGGATCGTCTTTGAAGCTTTCGGTGCAGGGAACATCCCTGAAAGCCATGGCTCTCTCGAACGAATCCTGAAAAAGGCGGAAGAAAACGGAACAGTCATCGTAGTATGCACCCAATGTCTCAGAGGTTCCGCTATGATCGGGCAGTATGAAACGAGCATGAGCTTTGCCAATGCCGGCGCAGTCAGCGGGTATGATATGACTGTGGAAGCAGCAGTTGCAAAACTATATTACCTGTTGAGCAGAGAGTACGATTTGGATCAGGTGAAACGGCTGATGGCAACCAATCTGAGAGGGGAAATGGCGCTTTACAAGACAACTTGAAAAACGACACTTATGTCTCTTGGATAGGATGCGCTAAATCGAATAAAAGCAGTATGCTTTACTTGTTTCAATGTGAGTGTTGGCTTTCGGAAGGTTGCGATAAAAATTATAGATGTACGGGGAAGTACCCGGAAAGAGGTGAGAAATGAAGACAATCGGATTAATCGGAGGGATGAGCTGGGAAAGTACGATTACATACTATCAGGTGATTAACGAAGTGGTGAAAGAGGAGCTGGGAGGATTCCATTCTGCAAAGATTCTTCTTTACAGCGTTGACTTTCATGAGATTGAAGCTTCCATGGCTGCCGATGACTGGGAAAAAGGCACTGAAATTCTCATTGATGCCGCGGAAAGACTGGAACGGGGGGGTGCGGATTTCATCGTCGTTTGCACCAACACCTGGCATAAGGTTGCAGATCAGATCCGACAGAAGGTATCGATTCCTCTGCTCCATGTAGCAGAGTTGATTGCGGATGAACTCAAAGATAACGGCATTGAAACTGCAGCCTTACTTGGAACCCGTTATACGATGGAACAGGATTTTTATAAGTATAAGCTGGAGGAGAACGGTATCAACGTTATCATACCCGATCAGCAAGAACGGGACGATATCAACCGAATTATTTTTGAGGAGCTGTGTCTTGGCATCATTTCACCTGATTCAAAGGAGCGTTATCTGAGCATCATAGATCAATTGATGCAGCGCGGCGCAAATGCCATTATTCTTGGATGTACGGAAATCGGGCTTTTGGTTCAGCAAGAGGACACCCAGGCGGCACTTCTTGATACTGCGCTGATCCATGCGAGAAGAGCTGCTCTGTATGCAATACAATAAAAATACACAAGGAGGAATCAATATGGATTGGAAATTTGTACTTGCCCTGATCTTTGCGCTGATCGTTGCAGTTTTCGCACTTCAGAACGCAGGGGCTGTAGACATCAGTTTTCTTACCCTTGAACTTACCATATCTCAGGCATTGGTGATCCTTATATCCGCTGTCTTCGGTGCGCTGGTGGTTTTGCTTCTCAGCCTCGTACGCTGGATTAAGAGCCAGGGTAAGTTAAAAAACCTCTCAAAGAGTGTAGCGAGTCTGGAGCAGGAAAACAAACAGCTGAAGCTCAGACTTCAAGACTATGAAGCGCCCAAGGATTCTTCTGCTGAACCTCAGCAGGAATGAAAGGAAACCTCAACTATTTTACAAAAACCAGTATGAGAAGTTCGTGGGGTTAGGCCGGGATGCTAAAAAAAGAAAAAAATTCCCGTTGACACATTAGCTTTTCCATGATAGCATGAACGCAATTGAATCGATTCTTCAGGGCGGGGTGTGATTCCCCACCGGTGGTAAAGCCCACGAGCCGCAAGGCATGATTCGGTGTAACTCCGAAGCCGACAGTATAGTCTGGATGAAAGAAGAAGTTGAACATACGGTTACCCGTAGTGGAGACATTTGCTCTGGAATATTTTATATATTTCAGAGCTTTTTTGTTTCAACGATGGTTGGACAGTATGATTTCTCAGCCCTGAACGAAAGTTCAGGGCTTTTTTGTTTTCAAATAAAACCTAGTACCTTGGCGCTTACATCTCAAATATCAATCTGCCAAGGCACTAGATCAGTTTGAAAATGGGATTCGCATCTGGAAGTTACATTTAGGGGAGGAATGCATAAATGTCTGATCATCCTACAGCGGAATTGGATAAAAGATATATGAAAAGAGCAATGGAATTGGCAAGGCTTGGACAGGGGAGAACAGCCCCCAATCCTCTTGTGGGTGCCATTCTCGTAAAGGATGGACGCGTGATTGGAGAAGGCTGGCATGAGTGCTTCGGGCAGGCGCATGCAGAGGTAAATGCGATTCAAAATGCAGAAAAATTCCACGAAAACCCTGCCGGTTCCACTCTTTACGTGAATCTGGAACCGTGCTGCCATTATGGGAAAACACCGCCGTGTACAGAGTTGATCATAAAAAGCGGAATTGCCCGGGTCGTGATTGGGATGATGGACCCGAATCCCATGGTGTCAGGAAGAGGTGCAGAAATATTACAGAAAGCAGGAATTTCGATAACGACTGGCGTGCTGGAAGAAGATTGCAGACGGCTGAATGAGATATTTATTCACTTTATTACGACACGACGCCCATTTGTAACCATAAAGGCAGCGGTCTCGCTGGACGGCAAGATTGCTGCGCATACCGGGGCTTCCAAGTGGATTACCGGAGAGAACGCAAGGCGAGAAGTACAGGCGCTTAGAAATCAATGCACCGCAGTCATGGTGGGCGTAAATACAGTGATTCAGGACGACCCGGAGCTGACCTGCCGCCTTCCTGAAGGAAGAAATCCGCTGCGAATTATCCTGGACAGCAACCTTCGAATCCCCAGAAAGAGTAAAGTTCTGGCAGGAACGGAGCCAATTCCAGTCAGAACCATGGAGGAGCCTGTCGGTACAGAAGAGCAGACAATCCTTGCCTGTACTGAGGAAGCGGATATGCAGGCAGCCAATGAGCTGGAGGCTATGGGCGCAAAGGTTCTGCGCTGCAGGAGCAGAAGCGGTCAGGTGGATCTTATGGATCTTATGAATAAGCTTGGATCTTTGGGGATTGACAGCATTCTTCTTGAAGGGGGAGGCACAGTAAATGCCGCAGCGATTTCTCAGGGAATTGTAAATAAGCTGTTGCTTTTTATGGCACCTAAAATCCTCGGCGGAGCAACAGCCAAGACCTTTGTAGAGGGCTTAGGCGCCTCAACGCCAGACTGCGCACAGCAGTTTCAGATTCAAGATGTGGGGCTTTGTGGTGAAGATATAAGAATTACAGCCTATCCTTCAAAAGTGGCAAGCGGACAGGAGTGCAAATAACGCACTGGATGCGAATACGCATGGGAATGTGAATAGAGCATGGAAATGCAAATAAGTGCAGAAATGCGAATAAGGAGAAGGAATGCAATAATTGGAATACGGGTGAAGGGAGGTGGAAAATGTTTACAGGAATTGTTGAAGAAGTGGGACGCATAGAAAGTGTTACGAAAGGCGAAAAATCCTCAAGGCTCCGCATCAAAGCAAAGGCAGTGCTCGAGGGCACAAAAACCGGAGACAGCATCTGCACAAACGGTGTTTGCCTTACGGTTACGAAGATCCATGGGGACAGTTTTTCTGCAGATGTTATGGCGGAAACGTTGCGTAAAAGCAATCTCGGTGCACTGAATATCGGAGGCAAAGTGAATCTGGAGCGTGCCGTTGCCCTCGGCGGGAGATTTGGCGGCCACCTCGTCAGCGGGCATATCGATGGGACAGGAAGCGTTCGTGCAGTGACGAGAGAGGATAATGCCGTTTGGATCTCTATTTCGGCTAGTGCGTCCATTAGCCGCTACCTTGTGGAGAAAGGTTCTGTTACAGTTGATGGGGTAAGCCTAACGGTGGCACGAACAGAACCCTGGGGGTTTCGGATATCCATGATCCCCCATACACAAAAGGAAACATTACTGATCGACAGAAAACCGGGTCACACGGTCAATCTGGAATGCGATCTCATGGCGAAATATGCAGAGAAACTGCTGCAGCATGAAACACTGCGGACGACGAATCCTGAACAGGATTCGGATCAGGTTTGGACGGCTGACCTTGCGCAGTACAGAAATGCGTCTGCTGCCAGCCAGAGAAATGAACCGCTGTCAGAGACATTTTTAAGGGAAAATGGGTTTTTCAATTATTAAAAATGATTGAAACGCTACAAATAATGTGCTGGAAGAACCGCATAAAAGGCGGGTAGTTCCGGATTCCACGAAGAATAAGGAGGACAATATGAATTATAAATTCAGTACCATTGAAGAGGCAGTGAATGACATCAAAGACGGTAAAATGATTATTGCTGTAGATGATCCGAGCAGAGAAAACGAAGGAGATCTCATCATGGCAGCGGAGAAGACGACTCCTGAGGCAGTGAATTTTATGGTTACCCACGCCAAGGGCTTGGTATGCATGCCGATGGAAGGAAAAATTCTGGACGCTTTGGGGATCCATGCCATGGTGGAAAAAAATACGGATCATCATGAGACTGCTTTTACTGTTTCTGTGGACCATTGCGATACGACAACAGGGATTTCTGCATTTGAGAGAGCGCAGACCATACAGTCGCTCATTGATGGAGGTGCAGCGGCAGAAGACTTTAAACGTCCGGGGCATATCTTTCCGCTGAGAGCAAGGGAAGGAGGTGTATTAAAAAGGACAGGGCATACCGAAGCGGCAGTTGATCTTGCGAAGCTGGCAGGACTGAAACCCGCCGGGGTTATCTGTGAAATTCTCAATGAAGACGGAACCATGGCACGCACTCCGCAGCTGATGGAATTTGCCGCCAAACACGGCATTAAAATCATTACGGTATCTGATTTGGTAGCGTATCGGAGCAGCCGTGAGAGCTTGGTGGAATGTATGGCGGAAACCCATCTTCCCACTCGCTACGGAGTGTTTCGAATCAGAGGATACCAAAACCGCATCAACGGAGAGCATCATGTGGCATTAATCATGGGGGAGATTGACAATGGCGAGCCTGTCCTCGCAAGGGTTCATTCAGAGTGTCTTACGGGAGATGCGTTGGGGTCCACCCGCTGCGACTGCGGAGAACAGTACGAAGCTGCTATGCAGCAAATCGCAGCAGAAGGCCGGGGCATTTTACTGTACATGCGGCAGGAGGGTCGAGGGATCGGACTGATCAACAAGCTAAAGGCCTATGCGCTGCAGGATGAAGGGTTAGATACCGTTGAAGCGAACCTTGCATTAGGATTTGACGAGGATCTCAGGGACTACGGCATCGGCGCTCAGATTTTGCGTGATATTGGTGTCCGAAAACTCAGACTCATGACAAACAATCCCAGGAAAATAAAAGGCCTGGAAGGCTACGGTTTGGAAATCGTCGAGCGCGTCCCGCTTCAGATGAATGCAAACCCGGAGAACGTACGCTATTTGAAAACAAAGCAGGATAAGCTCAATCATATGCTGTCCTATTAATCAATTAAGTTTCTCCTTTAAAAAGGAGGCTATGAAAGGAAAAAACTATGAATTTGATACAGGGAAATTTAATTGCACAGGGATTACGGATCGGAATTGCCGCGTCCCGTTTTAATGAATTCATCGTATCTCGACTGATCAGCGGTGCGGAGGATGGGTTGGTTCGTCACGGGGCAGTCCCCGAGGATATTGACCTTGTTTGGGTGCCCGGCGCATTCGAGCTCCCCTTTGCTGCAAAGGCAATGGCGGGCAGCGGAAAATATGATGCAGTAATCTGCCTGGGGACGGTGATTCGCGGCTCCACCGCTCACTATGATCTTGTTTGTGCTGAGGTGGCGAAGGGTATTGCCTCTGTGGGAATGAGCGGTCCGGTTCCCGTGATTTTCGGTGTTGTTACGACGGACACCATCGAACAGGCAATTGAACGGGCAGGAACAAAAGCAGGAAATAAAGGCTTTGATGCGGCAGTTTCTGCAAT
>JARBUO010000110.1 GCA_029239605.1 Bacillota bacterium
ACTCCATATGCAACATAAGAACTCCGCTCCACCATCTTGCTGGTTTTTCTCACATCAAAAAAAACTTGCATAAGTTTATAAATAGTATATACAAAAAATATAGTTGTGATTATGTAGACCCACTGGTACAAGCTAAATTGCATTACAGTACGCCCTCCTTCTCAAATTTCAATTGCAGTTCTCTGATCATTTTTCTTCTTGCTTGACTTATGGGCAGTACCTCCATGTTTGACATAGTAACCTCAGAGTATTGAAATTTCTTTACATACAAGTAATTCACAACATACGATTTATGAATGTACATGAAGTGATATTTCCCAACCTGCTCATACACATCATCCAGTTTTCCATAAAACACTTCCTCGTCATCGCTAGTGACCATTTTTACCTCACGGTTATTGCTCTCAAAATAAAGGATATCGCTTACAGGTTTCCGGTAAGCTTCATGACCCTTGCGATAGACAAAAATACCGCCTAATTTATTAGACAGTTTCATACCAAGCCGTATATCTTTGATAATATCTTCTTCCGTGACCGGCTTCTGCAGAAAATGCATCGGTCTGACATCAAAGAGATCTCTGAAGTATGTATCTTTTCCCGATACATAGACGATTTGCATCGTCTGATTGTCCATCTCTTCCCGTATTCTTCTTCCAACCTCAACGCCATTTATTAGCTTCAGTTCGATATCTAGAAAGAGGAGATCAAATCCCTCCCCGCATTTCAGAAACCGGATTAGCTCTTCACCTGAATAGAAAACTTGTGTCTCGACCCTTTCATTGTTTTCTGCTGCATATTTTAAAATAACGTTTTCAATCTGTGAACAAATCACTTGCTCGTCATCACAAATTGCAATTCTAAACACGCAATTTTCACCCCCCAATCTGCTTAACTTTAAGAAATGCACGGTTGACAGAGTTCATCATAATGTAACACCTCTACTCGAATATACACTGATTTAAAAATTATAACAAGTCATTTTTTGTCGAAAAATTGCTAATATAAAAATATTCTTTCCCCTCAGCTTACTAATTTCGACATGCAATCGAAATAAAACAGGAAGAATTTCAGCACGTCACTGCGGAAATTCTTCCTTGTTTTAATTGGTCTATTCGATCATGTAAACCTGTCAGGCTGCTATTTCTTAGCTGCCTCTAGGCTGTTCCATATTCGTTCCACCAGTCGGAATCAATATTTTTCAGGCTTAATATTTATCAAACTCATCATCGGCCAGAATAATTCTGGGACGCGTGACGCTGTCATGACCTATTTTTGCTTCCTCACCATGAAATTCCAAACGTTTATGCGAACTGCTGCCAAGAATCGATCCTTCCTCTTTCAAATTGAACTTTGCGATCATCTCTTTTAGTAGTTCTGCCTGTCCTGAAAGTTCTTCACTGGATGCGGCGCTTTCTTCTGCAGTAGCTGCTGTACTCTGGACTACCTGTGAAACAAGGTTAAGACCAGCGTTAATCTGAGAGATACCAGTTGCCTGCTCATTAGAGGACTCTGAAATGTCTGCAATGATTCCAGCGGTCTTTTGAATCCCATCTACAATCTCAGAGAGGGCTGCTGCGGTCTGATTTGCAATTTGCGTACCATGAGAAGATTTTTCCTTGGAATTACGAATCATTTCCGTCGTTTCCCTGGCAGCTTGCGCACTGCGGCTTGCCAGGTTTCTCACTTCTTCTGCTACAACAGCAAAGCCTTTTCCGTGTTGACCTGCTCTCGCAGCTTCAACCGCTGCATTAAGAGCCAGAATGTTTGTCTGAAATGCGATGTCATCAATGACTTTAATAATCCTTGATATATTATTAGAAGACTCATTAATTTCTTCCATTGCCGCCAGCATTTCCTGCATCTGACGACTTCCTGTCTCTGCATTATTCATTGCAGTTTGTGCAAGGTCATTGGCATTTACAGCGTTGGCAGCGTTGTTCTTCGTGATTGCGGAGACCTCAGCGATGGAGGCAGTCAGCTGCTCGACACTGCTGGCCTGCTCAGAAGCTCCCTGTGAAAGGATTTGACTGCCATTTGCCACCTGTTTTGACCCCTCTGCGACTTGCTCAGATGCCTGATTGATATTAAGGAATACCAGATTCAGAGAAGCAAGGATGTTATTAAGAGATTCTTTAATGGAAATAAAGTCTCCCGTGTAGCTGCCGGTGATATCCACATTCAGATTTCCGGAGCTTATCGATGCCAGAATAGATGAAATTTCATCAACATATTTTTTCAGGTTTTCTATGGTCAGATTCAATGCAGTCTTTATTTCTGCATGTTCGCCTTTATAGGCTCCCCGCATCATAACATTCAGATTACCTTCTGCCATTTCCTGCAATACCGCCAGTGCTTCCTGCACAGGCTCTGTCACCGAATCCAAGGTTTGATTTACCCCATCGATTACCTTGGCATACTCCCCGTTAAATTTCGCAGCATCGCCCCTCAGTTTGAGATCACCTTCAACAGCTGCAGCAGAGAGTAGCTTTGTTTCATCTACCAACGCTTTAATATTCTCCATCATCATAATCAAAGTCGGCACAAGGGTATCATTCTCACTGCGTTTCCCTGCTTCTTTCAGATCAGCCAGATCATTCAGATCACCTCTGGACACATGATCAATGACAGCGATGGAATTCAAAAGGCTTTCTCTCATCAAATTCAGCGATTCTGCAATCTTAGAATAAATGCCGGAGTAGCTTCCCTGTACTGATCCAGTAAAGTCATTCAGGCTCATCCGTTCCAGAATATCACTCGCCTCTTCCAAACCTCTCAGCCCCTGAATACAGGAATTGATGCTGTTCTTAATTTCATTGAAGTCACCGTAATAGGGATCCGTAATCTCTTCAGGAATTTCTCCGACTCCAATCTTTTGAATATATTCCGCCGCAATATAAAGAGGATTAACCACCGCATCCAGCGTGTGGTTGATTCCATCTATAATTTTTGCGAAATCACCGCCGTGAGCCGAGGCATCGGCACGAGCAGAAAGCTCACCTGCAACGGCAGCATCTGAAAGCATGGAGGTATCGTCAATCAATCTGCTGACGGCGCCTATACAAGTATTCAGACTTTCCTTGATCTCGTTGAAATCACCCTTATACTCTTCGGTGATGATATCCGGTATATCCCCCCTGCTGATCCGCTTCATATAGTCTGCAGCAACTGAAATGGGCTGCACCACTGCATCTAAAGTCTCGTTAAACCCTTGTATAATTTGCCGGTAAATTCCTTCGAACTTTTGACCATCACCTCTGCGGCTCAGGTCTCCTTCCACCGCAGCCCCCGTTAATTCGGATGATTCCCTGGCCAAATCGTTTAAGGTATCGATTACAGAGCACATGCTGATTCCAAGAATATCTTTGTCAGATCTCGGTTTAATGTTCTCTGGCGGCGTACCTCCGGCGATCATTTCTGCGGCCTTTGCCTGTTGTTTTACATTATCGATCATAGCACCGAAGGATTCATATAAATCCCCGATTTCGTCACGAAGATTCGTTTTAACATCCACATCCACGTCTCCAAGGACCATCTTATCTGCTACTTTTTTCAGTTCGATGATAGGCTTTGAAATTCTTCTACTGAAAATGAACGCTATGATCACACCGATCAGAACCACCGCAACAGACAATGCTGCCAAGGTAAACCGCAGGGATTTAATGCCCTTTAATGCAACGCTTTCATAACTTCCAACGCCTAAGGTCCATGTGGTGCCGGGTATAGGGGATAATGCTGTGAATCTGTGATCTCCATTCAATTCATATTTTGCCATACCCGTATTTCCTAAGCCTACTTTTTTAAGAGCAAGGCCAAAGTTCTTTAATGTTCCATTGGTTTCGATTTCACCCAAGGCATTTCTTGCTTCTGAGACAAACGTGGGATCGGGATGCGCAAAGAATGTGCTGTCAGGACCTAAAATAAAATAATAGACTTCATTATCACTTACCAGCTGGAAAATATCAAGTAGCTTTGCACCATCTCTCCTTCCGATGAGTGCTCCCACCACTTGGTCACCTTTCATGATGGGAGCAGCCTCCATCAAAACCGGCTGACCCGTCACTTTGCTGACAATCACATCAGAAATGCCGTTCTTCCCTGCCAGTGCCTGTTTTATGTAGTCTCTATCCGATAGATCGGAAGTTTCATCTCCCTTGATATAATGTGCCATACCATCTGGCGTTACAATCGCCATATCGAGATAACCCAACGTCTCTATTTTGGCTGTCAGCTCGTTTTTCTGCACAGCCCAGTCCATTGTATTGATTTCTGTTTTTTCCGCCTCACTCGCCAGCACCGCCAGATCTCTCTCGATCATCAGACTGATACGGTCAGCATTTTCTTTGGCCCGCTGCATGGTTGATTTTTCTGTTTCACTCAGCAAAGCACCTGAGCTTGTCCGAATTGATACAACACTCAGGATGAGTGATACCCCAATTAGCAGGCCCGCAAGGATCATTGCGATTTTCTTCGTCAGATTGATTTTCATGTCATTCGCCTTTCTTTATAATGTTAATATCTATGATAAGCCTTTCAGGCATTCTTTCCTGATGGTCGCCTTAATTCTCAATCTTTTTTCCCTCAGTCCTGCTAAAGAGAAAGATTCTGTTTAACCCTTCCCGTTTTGCGCGATAAAATGCTGCATCAGCCCTGTCAAAGACTATCTTTGCATCTTCGGAGGTTAATGCGTAATATATACCACATGATATTGTAAATGAAACCGGGTTTTTAACATTTTTCATACGAAATAATATCGTGATGCATAATCTATGGAATAGGATGATAATAACATCAGAGATAACGCACAATACCAATACGAACACAGTTAACCCATAATAATTAATATAGTATTATATCGGTTAAAGCCTCGCATCATGGCGAAGAATCTGTTAATTTAGATAAAGTTTTGCGCTGATTTATATTTTTTTATCAAATCCCGTTACGCAGGTTGATTTCGGTTGTGAAATCAGTTAATATCGTGGTTACAGGCCGTAGAAATGCTAAAACACAATCATTCAGAACGTAAGCTATGGAGTTATAAGAGTTTCTGCTTTCGCAATAGAGGTACCTTATGGTAAACAAAATCGAAATATTAAATACTTTGAATATTTTTCATCAGTCAACTGGCATTGGAGCGATGTTCTTTGACAGTCAGCTGCATATTTCGGCTGCAGTTCCGGGCAAAAACATGCTGAAAGATTATCTTTGCCTTGGTATGGATCAGATCAATGATTTCCTGAAAAGTCATTTTTTCAGAAACACTGGCTGTGATCATAAATTTCATACCTATTTCCTCGATTCAAATCTTGTATGCAATATCAGTTTTTTGTTCAAAGATTCTGGATGCTGTGGAGCCTTTGTAACGCAGCCCGTCTTTTTTAAACCCCCTGCCAGCGAGGACATCGAACGACTGCTGACGCAATATGATTTTACAGTCAAGGAGCGCAGCATCCTTCGCACTGCCCTTTTAAAAGTACCTGTAATCAGCTACGAAAGAATCATGCCAACAGGAATGGTACTGCATAGCCTTTCCCGCATCATGGAAGACAGAGAATCCCAACAGGTGCTCCAAGGCCCTGATTACGTGTCCAGGATGAGAGAAAAGAGTACGCTATCAAATCAAACCTCCTCTCCTTTGACAAATAGAAAAAGAAATCATGATTTCGACTATGCTACCTATGTCAAGCTGAAGGAATATATCGAAAGCGGTGATCCTGTAGGGTTAAGTACATTCATGGGAGGAATTAGTGCCGGCCGGGTACAATTTGAGAAGCTGATTGAAAATGACTTTATGAAATCGTTAAAAATAAGTTTTATCAAATCGTGTGCTATGGGCAGCCTCATCGCTATTAATTCAGGAGTCCATTATGATAAAGCTTTGGATATTTCGGATGATGCGATTCGAATTATGGAAAAACTTGATAATATCAACGAAATCTATGATCTGATGAGGGATACTCTGATTTCTTATTCCCAGGCGGTCTCATCCAGTCGAACACTTCCGAGTTCCAAACATGTGCGGCAGATTCTGGAGTACATTTCAGTGCATTATAGAGAAAAAATTACATTGGCAGATTTATCCCAGCTCACCAACTTGAGTATGTTCTATCTATCCAATCTAATAAAAAAAGAGACTGGGCTTTCCCTTGCTGAGAATGTAAATCGTGCTAGAATAGAAGAAAGCAAGAAACTGCTTTCCGGTTCTAATATCAGTATTCTGGAAGTTGCTCAACTTGTTGGATATAACTACCAGAATCATTTTGCTGCAATTTTTAAGAAGTATATGGGGTTTTCTCCCTCCGAATACAGGAATGTTCTGGGTTTGGATAAGGTTGCAGGTCATACGAAAGAACTCCCGGAGTCACCGCTGCCACAACTGCTGGAACAGCTCCACAACAGGCTGTCTGCACTGAACGGTTATTATGATTATGCCAGAATTGTAGATATTAGTACGAAAAAATCCTGGCGATGCAGTTCGCAGGATAACACAGTTCCGATACCAAAACTCTGCCATGAATTCTGGAAGAAAAATGAGCCCTGCGAAAACTGCATATCGATTATGGCTTGTATTCAGAATGCCCCTATGTTCAAAATTGTGGATCAGGGTGATGAAGTGTTTTTGGTGGTTGCGATACCAAAGATCTTAAATGGAACCAGATATGGTATTGAAATTATAAAAAGAGTAACTGGTTGTTTCCTCTCAGTAATCGATACCGATTATCAAGAGCAGCTTCCTTCGAAGGAGGACAACCATTTTGGAAAATTGGAAGGTCTTAGTGATCTGAAAAAAGAAATCAATCGAAAAATAAATTACAGCCAGATTAATAAAGTTCCTTTAACCCTTGTTGCCGCACATGTTTCGATATCGACTTCCCTCACTTTTGAGAACACTGATATTGAAAAACAAATCTGGAATGCTTATAAAGAAGCTATACAGAGATCTCTGCGCAGCAGCGAAGATTATATGGAAAGTTATTTGGGAGATACCTTTATCATTATTCTGAGCAAAGCGGATATCATGACTGCAAACAAGATTATAAACCGGATTAATGAGAAATTTTATGAACAGGTTACAGCTTTGAATATACATGCAGATCGAATCTCCACTCATCACGGAATGAAATTGATCACAGAGCAGACCAAGGATCCCGAAACACTACTGAAGCTTACTTTTCTTAATCTGTATGAATCCATACCTGCAAATCAATAAACCGGACGCTTCCGCGCCCGGTTTCATTATGCTCACATTAACTCCTGAACGTTGTTAGAATTTCAGTATGCCTGACAGAAATCAAATCAAATTATATCATTCAGGATAGAGTTAAAAAGGTAGATTTTTAAAGTACGATGCAGATAAAGTATTCTTTCCCTTCATCTGATATTTTCTGAAGAGAACGCTGTACCTTAAATCGGATATGGTCGGGTACATTGGTAAGCTTATTCTCCATCTGCTCTGATACCATCTCATGCAGAGATTTTCCAAATAGATTCGTCTCCCATATCTTGGCCGGATTGTTCTCGAATTCGGTGAGCAGATAACGAATCAAATCCTCGCTCTGCTTCTCGCTTCCCACTACAGGAGAAACTTCTGTAGTGATATCCGTTTTAATGATATGTAGGGATGGAGCCTTAGCTTTCAGCCGAACCCCGAACTTATTACCCTGCTTAAAGATCTCCGGTTCTTCCAAAACCATTTCTGTAAGTTTTGGTTGAACGATCCCGTAACCGGATTCATCAACCTGAACCATTGCATCTTTTAACTTATCGTAAGATTTCTTTGCCAAAGCAAAGTCCTTGATCAGTCCAAAGAACTGATAGTCATTGCTGACTTCCTGGCCTGTCAGTTCTTCAATTACCTTGTAGAAGAGCCCATCCACGGGAATCACTTCTACTTCTATGTCACCAGTGCCCAGGTCCATATTGTTAACAGCGATTGCCTGCACGACGTCACCATCCTCAAGACCTGCGATGGTATTCTGGATATCCCTGATATTATCAAAGGTTTTGCTCCACTCCTTGATGTTTTCAATAAGTGTGGCTTTGATCCAATGCTCATTGGGCAAACCGTCAATAAATCCAGGAAGCTTAAATTTAATCTGCGCTGCAGGGAATTCAAACAGAGTCTCGGTAAGGATCTGGTTCAGCACCTTGGTACTCATTCTTGCACAATTTGCTGCGATAACCGGTACTTCATATTTTTCTTCCATGAGACATTTCAGTTCTCTGGTATCTTCTGCATCTGGGTTCAATGCGTTCAAAACGATAACAAACGGTTTCTTCAGCTCTTTTAGTTCTCTGACCACTCGTTCCTCTGCCGGAAGATAACTGTCCCGATCTATTTCACCGATGGATCCGTCTGTCGTAACCACAATGCCAATGGTGGAATGATCAGCAATAACCTTCCTGGTGCCGATTTCTGCGGCCTCCTCAAACGGAATTTGGTTTTCCTGCCAGGGGGTGCTGACCATACGAGCTTTTCCGTTCTCCTGATGGCCCAAAGCACTTTTGACCATGTAGCCTACGCAGTCAACCATCCTGACCTTGAAGTTGATATTGCCCGGCAGCTCAATGGATACTGCATCGGCAGGAACAAACTTAGGCTCAGTGGTTGTTATGGTTTTTCCTGCTCCGCTTTGGGGAAGTTCATCGACGACCCGCTCTTTCACATAGGTGTTTGTTACATTTGGGATCACAAGCAAATCCATAAATCGTTTGATAAAGGTTGATTTTCCTGTTCTAACCGGTCCTACGACCCCTACATAAATGTCGCCCTGAGTCCTCTCAGCTATGCTTTCATATATATTTAGGTTTTCCAATGCACTAACCTCCTCTACCTTTCATTCCATTTATTTGCAGTTAAAATCTACAAACTTAAGGTTTGTGATTTTCTTGCATAAGTCCGCCTTCCGCCAGCTGCGCAGACTGAGCGGGCTAATATCTGTACAATATATTAGAGGAAGTATTTCTTTATTCATAATTTTTTCAGCTAGTACTAAGAATCTCATAAAAGTTGTCATAAATGCATCGATTTATTGTTATTCGGGCTTTTGATAAAATCTTACTTGCCTCTCCTGCCCCGGCATTTCATTTCGAAAAACAGAGAGGCGCCTCTCTTCGATTCAGTAGAATCGTCAAAAGGCGCCTCTAAAATCGTTTTTAATGATACAGCAATTATATTGCTTAAAGCCATTTTCTGAACCAGATTACATCTCATTTACCGGATAGAAAATCTCAGTCCATTTCTCGAAGCCATCAGCAGCTCTTTCATAATTATGGCTGTTGATTGCTTCCTGCATGGCTTCATAGTACCATTTGCCCTTCTGCAAATCCTTAAATTGAATTGCATCCGGAAGGATATTTTCCTCTTGCACTCTGCGTTCCAATACATTATTGACCAATGTTACAAATTCCGCTCTCGTAATGTATTGATCCGGTTTGAAAGTGCCGTCTTCATATCCTTTTACCCATCCCTTCGCTGCTGCGGAGAGGATATACTTCTCAGCCCAGTGTCCGCTGACATCTGAGAACTTAACATCGCCAGGCTCGGACAGTGCATCAAATCTCGATGCGACCGTTGCCAGTTCTGCCTTTGTCATAAACGTTCCGGGTCTGAAACTTCCATCAGCATAACCTGTAAGAACCTGACCATTTGACAGGGTCCCAATATGCTTGACTGACCATCTGCTTTCTGCCACATCGCTGTAATCTTCTTCGGTTGTTCGGATCGTTTCTCTGTAAGTCGGATCCAAAAGTCTGAAGAATACTGCTGCAACTTCTTCTCTGGTAATGTTCCCCTGCGGTCTTACTGTTTCATCGGGATAACCTTGAATATAAGCATAATGGTCAACCATGTTCAGGATTGGGCCTAACGGTACTTCTTCATCCTCGATGGTGGTGGTAGGAGTACCTGGGTTGCTTCGTCTAGTGACAGTAAGGGTTCCGTTAACATATTTGATATCATAGTTGGAGGTCACATTTGTTTCTCCATCCATGATGACTGCATCTTTTGCAGTATTGTCCGCAGCTCCTCTGTCAGTCTGCATTCCGGTTACAGTGACGCTGGTAATTTTATCACCCGCTGCAACAGTTCCTGCCGTTACACTGTACCCACTGTCAGTCAGAGGCGTTCCATCGTATCTCTTACTGTTACTGTTAGCAGTGATTGTGATCGGTCTTGGGTCAATCTTGATGATCGCACTGCCAGTTACCGCCTTATAACCCGGTTTCGTTACTGTGAACGCTACGGTCTTATCCCCTACGTTTGTCAGGGAGTTTTCCACATCATACGCTACCGTTGCTCCAGCCGGTGCTGTCACTTTGATCTCATGTGCAACTCCGTCATACACGCCTTCATATCCTTCTGAACTTACTTCCTGATCCATGTTCAGCTGGTTGATTACCAGGCTTCCCTTAGCATAGGTGATCTCATAATTGGAGGTGTTTTCTCCGATCACTGCTTCTCCTACTGTGGTTTCGTAAGTTCCCGGATCTGTCTGCGCTCCCGATACGATTGCACTTGTGATGCTCTGACCTTCTACAAGACTTCCTGCTGTGATTTCATAGCCCGGTGCTGCTACGTTCAGCGGCGCTCCGGTCCAGTCAAACACTGCACTCATTGCAGTTAAGGTAATCGGTCTTGGGTTAATGATAACGGTTCCGGACCCGCTTCCCACAAGCTGTTCCCTTGCATTATACATTCTTACATATACGGTATAATCTCCCACATTGGAGAATTCTGGATTTGTGGGATCCCAGTCGTCTTCGTTTGTGCTGTATAACAGGAATCCGCCATCCTCCTCGTTAGAGTTACTCACGGTGATGCTGTGTAAAGCCCCGTCGTAGATACCTTTAAAGTCAGTTACATTCAAGGTGACATTTTGTGCAAAGTTTGCGGTATAAGTTACGTTTCCGGTGACGGTCTCTTCTTCACCAGGTAGTGCAGGGCTCCAACTTGTGAAGTGGTATCCGCTGTCTGCTACCGGGGTTGGTGCTGTACCAAAGCTGTCTCCATAATATTTCGTTTCAGTTCTGTTTCCGCCTTCAAGGTGTCCGTTTGCACTTGATACATACTGTATGGTATAGATCTTCTTATAGTACAGTTTAAAGGTCGTTGTTCCGTCTCCTGCTATTCTTCCAGCTAGCACGTTCTCGGCACTAGTGTCAAAGATATATCCCTCGATTTCTACAGGGGTGATTGTCTTTTCCTGACCGGTTGTACCGTCATTTCTGACCTCCGTTGTCCCTGTTGTTGGATACGCTCCGTTGTCCTCAAGATATGTCTCAATGGTGTAGCTGGTATCTGTGTTCGCCGTATAGACGAAAGTGATCAGGTTTCCGATAGCTGCCAGCTTAAGAGACTTGCTTGGCTGATCCGCGGTGTATCCGGGGATCGCTGCGGCATCCTCATTCACTGTGCTTGCCATCGTCTGGCCGTTCA
>JARBUO010000111.1 GCA_029239605.1 Bacillota bacterium
AAACCGTCGGAGCTTTGGTTAACTGTAAGCGACCGTGTTTCCCAGGGGATATTCCTGACAGGCGCTTACAATGATTTTAAAACCCCTTTTACAAACCCCTCATCCGTCTTCGTCTCCTCTGCCAGGAACAGGATATCCTCTTCCGTAGGTACAACGTTGAAGGTATTTACTGCAGTCTTAATCAGGGAACGTCTCATATGGTCCAGATCCACATCTCTCGCCTTAATCATGGAAGGATGGGATGGGAAAATGATGGTCTTACCCGGTACCTCTTCACTTGGATCTCCGAAGAAGACGTCGATGCCATTATCCTTGGCAAAGGAAATCTGGGGCTGAATATGCTTTCCGGCTCCGGTATACTCTGTTTCCTGAACAAGTATCATTTCATCCTGATCCATTTCCTGGGCGATGGCAAATGCTGCTGCCAGAGCAGTATTTCCGGCAGGACCTTTTTCCAGTCCTTCGAGACTTGCAAGGGTTTCTGTAATATAGAATACCTCGCCTTGCGCGATGGTAACGTAACGATCCATATACCGCAGCGGTCTTGCTGCTGATCTTGGCACATCAGAACGATCCGGCCATGATGAGAACGGCATTCCGAACCCCGTATGTCCTGTGGTAAATGATTTTCTGTTGAACTGACCGTCTGAGGCCATATGCAGCCCAGCCAGATTAACGCTGGCTCCTATGACCGTTGAATTTGCTCCGGCTTTTCTGAGCCCTCTGGCAGTTCCGGTGAGATTTCCTCCGCCTGCATTGGTGCATACCACCGCATCGGGGTCCTTACCGTATTTTTCCCGAAACTGCATGGCAATCTCATATCCAAGGGTTTCTACCCCTGCAATACCGAAAGGCGTATACAGGGAGGCATTGAAATATCCCGTTTCCTCAAGGAGCAGCAGAAACTTATAAAACAGCTCCGGACCAACGGAGAGCTGAACAACCTCTGCACCAAGTGCTTCACACTTTCTTGCCTTTTCTACGATTTCAGGCTGTCCAACGCCCTTTGAATCATAGCATTCCTGAACGATGATGCATTTCAGGCCTGCAATGGCTGCCTGTGAAGCTACCGCCGCACCGTAGTTTCCGCTTGTGGCGGCAATTACGCCTTTATAACCCAATCTCCTGGCATGGTAAACGGCATTTGCAGCACGTCTTGCTTTAAAGCTTCCGGAGGGATTCGCTGCCTCATCCTTGATAAAAATTCTGGCTCCCTTTCCAAGAGGGGCGCATTTCCGTGCCAGTGCAGTAAGATTTTTCAGTTCCAGAACAGGGGTGTTCCCAACATTGACGCTGTACTGGATTTCCTGCATCTCTTCCAGCGTATACCCCGTTTCTCTCATCATTTTTTCATAATCAAAGGCGATGGAGCCGCTCTCGAATGCCGAATAATCAATTCCAACGGATTTCAGCATGATTTCAGCTTTTCTGCTCATTACCGATTGATAGTCATTTGCTTTTGTCATGCCTGATCACCTCCGAATAAGATACTCCTTACCTGCTTATCGATGGTCAGAAGCTCCGGTACAAACTTTCCGAAATCATGCTCGTAGTAAGGATTTACTTCAGTCAGGGTTCCGGTTTCCGTTCTGCCTGTAACGGTTTCTATCGTGACTTCATCTCCGATTTCCGCATCCTCCTGTAAAAAGCCTTTATCCCACATTTCCAGAGGAACCTGCTTCGTATCCTCCGGTACCTGGGGCGCTCTTTCGGAAGGCTCCAGAATGATCTTATGGATTCTCACCCATTCACCTTTTTTTATCATATTTCCACCTTCTATTTTTTTGCTCACGTTAAAATTGTTAATAGACGATTTAACGTGTAAAAGCAGCTGCACCTGTTTATCTTCAAAGATAACCGTCCCAGCGAAGTGAGCGCGTTATCCGTGAAATATCCAGGGCAGCCATTCATGAAATGTTCTATTTTACAATTTTAGCTTCTGGGCTGATCATATTTCTCATGTCTCCCATGATGGCTCTTGGAACCGGAAGATCGATCATGGTATGAAGACCAGGTCTTGCATTGATTACATGAGGGATCATGTTGACACACATTGCAATGGTACCGATTCCTCCGGGTACTTCTGGAGAATTTACCATATTAATATTTGGAGTTCCCTTGATGATTACATAGTCGCCAGTTTGTACGCCCACCTGCTCCGGCTCGATCTGCTGCGGGTGATCCATTTCAATCTTCAATTCTCCATCAACGTATCCAAATCCCTTCATAGCGCAGCCTGCAACATTTCCTGCCTTTGCAAAGCCATAAGGTGATTTTCTGTCTACATCTGTCATGATGGGTTCCATTGACTGAGTTACTTTATCTACGCCCCAACCAATGGCATCTGCGATCATGTGGATGGACTCATGGAAGCCAACATGTCCGGATAATTTCCCGGTTTCAACGCCTTTTATAAACTCTTCTTCTGTAATTCCGATTCCCTGCTCTTCCATTACAACAGGACCAAATGGGGACAGGCTGTTTACTCTTCTGGATACAATATGTTCAACCTCTTCACAGCAACCGGTCATGATAACTACGAGCAGGTCCATGATGAGACCGGGATTGATTCCGGTTCCCAGAATGGATACACCGTTCTCTTTCGCGATTTTGTCAAGTTCAGCAGCCAGTTCCGGAGACTGAGCCTTAGGATACGCCATTTCCTCGGCACTGGAAACCACATTAATTTTCTTTTCAAGGACAAACTTCAGCCTGTCAAATGCATTCTTTGTAAAGGAATCGGTGCAGCAGAGAACAACGTCTGCAGCTTTTTCCGTAATGACGTCTTCTGGTGTTCCGATGATTACATCCGGACGTTCTCCTCTTTCTACAGAAAGGAACTCGTACATGCTGCGGCCGACCTTGCTGCCTCTTCCTGCAACTCCTACGATTTCAACACCATTCTTTTTGAGAAGCATTTCAGCCATACCGGAACCCATAGCTCCAAGACCCCAGATTATCACTTTTACATTTTCCATCTTCTTTTCTCCTCTTCTTATTCATTTCTTAAATTATTAAAACTTTTCCAGCATCATTGTACTGCATGCAGCAACGTTTGTATAAAGAATAGATAACGCCACTTAACTTTAGTATCCGGCTGCAAAGCAATGATATACTATATAAAGCAATACACATGCCAAAACATTTGGTTCCGAATAAAATTGTGTGTTTTTAAACAAATTCAGGATATAATTCTAAGTTCTCTTTTTTTTACAATAAAAAAGACGGATCAAAAGGTTGATCCGTCTTTTCCATACCCAACACATTGGCAAATTGCCAGTTTTTTTGCACCATACTGCCAATCTATTTGCATCACTAAAGTTGATATTTCTTCATTTTGTGCTGTAATGTTTGTCTTTTTATTTTCAGATAGTCCGCAGATTTTGAAATATTCCCGCCGTGCTTTGCAAGTGCCAGCGTAATCATTTCCTTTTCCATCTGCTCCAAGTACCAATCCATACCCACCTGACTGAAATCATAAGGTCCTTTCGTCATGTCCCTGTCTTCGTTGTTGATCAGGATATGCTTCTCCGTAAGCTGCAGCTCTTCATCTGCCATAGAAATCGCAGCCATAATGATATTCTCTAGCTCCCTTACATTTCCTGGGTAATCATAATGAAGCAGTTTTTCCTTGGCTCCCTCTGAGACTGAGGTTACATTTTTACCATAACGCTTATTATACTTTTCGATAAATTTTTCCGTTAAAAGAAGAATATCATCTTTCTTTTCCCTGAGAGGAGGCAGGTCGATTCCAATGATATTCAAGCGGTAGTACAGATCCTTTCGGAGTTTCCCGCTCTGAATCAGATGGTCGGGCCTTTCATTTATTGTTGCAATGATGCGGACATCGATGGGAATGTCCTCTGTACCGCCGACTCGCCTGATATAGTCCTCCTGGAGAACTCTCAGCAGTTTTCCCTGCAGTTCATAGGGCATTGCACTGATTTCATCAAGGAGTAAAGTACCTCCGTCTGCCTGCTCAAAGAGTCCCTCCCTGTCGATAGCGCCGGTAAATCCGCCTTTTGCTGTACCAAACAAGATTCCTTCCAAAAGGCTCTCAGGCAACGCGGCACAGTTCTGCGCAAGAAAGGGCCGGTCTTTTCGGGCGCTGTCAAAATGAATGCTCTGAGCGATCAATTCCTTACCCGTTCCTGTTTCCCCATAGAGAAAAACCGACGCGGTGCTTTTGGCTGCCTTTTTTGCGGTAGAGATTACCTCAAGAAATTTTTTGTTTTGCCCGATAAGATTATCAAAACTATATTTTCTGATCCGGTGCGCTTTTGTTTTTTCCGGCTCAAGCTTTTCTTTATGCAAGTCCAGGATCGTATTGGACATCTTTCGAATATCTGTCACATCCTTCGAAACCTCTATTGCCGCAATTACATGATCGTTATAGATTACCGGAATGGTACTGTTAATTGCGTTAATCACTTTGCCGTCACGATTCAAATAGGTTTGCTGTTTGTTCAGTGTGACTTTCATATGGTGCAGCGCTTGCAGAAGGGTACTTTCTTCTTCACTCATATTTTGAAAGACCTCCGTAAAGGGCCGCTTCAGAACACCCTTTCGCTGCATTTTTTCCAGACGAGCCATGGCTTCATTATATATGATGGTGTTTCCTTCACGGTCGATCACGTGAACGCCTTCATCAACCACCTGCAGAACCTTTTGCATAATAAACTCATACTCTCTGACTTTCATGGAAACCCCTTTCTCAGGAAACGCTGTCCTCTTGGATCGACAAAACTTTTTCATATTAAAATCAGTTCTTCTTATAAGCATCTTTACATAGCAGGAAACAATATTCTTTGTATTTTCAATTTAAATCATATCATTGAATTGGGAAAGGTGCAAATTTATTTGCACCAGAAGTTTCGCCAAAAAACGCCAAATCGCGCAGCAATCTTTCTTGAAACAATTGACGAAAACAAAATCAAACGGTATAATTAAAAGCGCATTGCGAATAGACGATTATTAATAAGTACATACAAGGAGAAATCATATGAGGCTGAGAAAAGAAGCAGATGAAATGCAGGAAGAAGAAATCCTTTTAATTGCCAGGGTTTCTGATGCACTGGCTCATCCTGCCAGAATTAAAATCTACCGTTATATCATGCAGAGCAATAGGAACAGAACCCCTGTGTGCAATAAAGATGTCGTCGCAGCCTTTGACTACTCTCAGGCTACGATTTCTCAGCATATTAAAAAGCTGGTTGAAGCAGAACTGGTACAGGTAAAGAAAGATGATAAATATTCCATGTACTATGCAAACATCGGTATCTTAGGCAAATATCTAAATGCCACAAAGAAATTTGAATAATAAGAGCAGACGGACCATTAAAGCGACAGAGAATAACTCAAGCGTTGCCGATTCCTGCCCATTTCTGTTAGTAAACAAAACACTATGCAGCGTCGCATAGTGTTTTGTTGCTTTATTAGTAATTGAAATACTTCTGACCAATACTCCTACAGGAAGAAAATCAGCGTATCAATAAAAAAGAGCGGAATCAAAATGCAAAGAGACCACAGCATATAGCCAAAGAAACTGGGCATCGCTATTTTGTTTTCTTCCGCGATGGACCTCACCATGAAGTTGGGTGCATTGCCTATGTAAGTATTGGCTCCCATGAATACTGCACCTGCAGAAATTCCCATCAATGCCTTTGCACTCACAGTACCCACTGTGGTAATGAGCCCTTTCGCTACGCCAAGAGATCCAGCAGTCGTTAAAAACACCAGGTAGGTTGGAGCATTATCAAGGAATGAGGATAGCGCTCCTGTGGCCCAGAAGAATTCCATAGGGCTTGTGATGCCAAGCGAAGCACCGTGTGCCTTCAATAAAGACAGTGCAGGTATCATCGTGATAAAAATACCGATGAATAACGTTGCTACTTCTTTGATGCATGCCCATGTAAAACAGTTGTCCGTTCTGATGGCCTTTCGCGTTGTCTTCATAGAGAGGAAAGCGGCAATGAGGATAATGGCCATTTGAACGATACTGTTATATCCCACGACGATCCCCTCAAAGACATGAACTCCGTAGACCTCTCCAGTAACCTGATCTGCAAAGACTGCCGAGTTAGGTAATACTCCGTTCAATATGACAGCGCCTATTATCATGCCCATAAAAACCAGGTTCAGGAGACCCTCTACTCTTAAAGGCTTTTTAACCTGTGCATCCTCAACATCACTCGGTCTCCGTCCTGCCGCCAGCTCTTTTTCATAATAGTAACGGTCAAGGAAATAGAGCACTGTCAGCAAGATTCCCGAATTTAGTAAAAACATGGGAAATAGTTTCATCGTCCAGAAGAAAGGAATTCCTCTTAAGAAACCGAGAAAAAGCGGCGGATCTCCTACTGGAGTCAGACACCCCCCGATATTTGATACCAGAAAGATGAAAAAAACGATTATATGGGCTTTCTTTTGCCGCCATTGATTGGCGCGAATTACAGGTCGGATTAAAAGCATACTCGCACCGGTGGTTCCCACCCAACTGGCGAGGACGGTTCCGATGAGCAGAAGAATAATGTTGACTTTTGGTGTTCCGATTAAGGTACCTCGCAAAATTATGCCTCCTGCCACAACAAACAGGCCAAATAACAGTACGATAAAAGGTAAATAATCCAGAAGCACTATTTCAAGGATATTAAGGACCAGCATTTCACCACCAAACGCAAATCCAAAGGGGACAAGAAAGACAAGAGACCAGAAAACAACAACCTTCAGCATATGATGTTCCCACCATTCGGGCTTGATCAAAGGAAAGATCGCTATTGACAATAGCATTCCAACGAAGGGAAATACGCTCCAAACAGGAAGTAATTCACCTAAATTGTGCTGCTCGCCGGTCTCACTTGCAAATACAACCATATTGCTGCACAACACCAGTATGTAAGTCAGCAGTATCGTGCGCAGCCTTTTTTGTTTTTTCACAACGGGTTCTCCTTTCAAGATAGCAGCTACCAAGAGCATGAATGGATCAAAGTCTTGCGCAATGAATAAAAATAAAACGAAGCGCTCAAACTCACACAAAAAGCGCCTAACTTATTTTATATAAAATGTATACAGTATTCAATATAAAAATGTAATTTGTCCAAAAACTTAAAAAAGACATGACAAATATGCCCTGTCTTTCTAAAGCCTGATCGGCAGCAGCCGTTTCAGGCGTTCCTCTTGTTCTTCCCTGGAAAAGCTGAATCCGTATTGGTAGAAATCAATTACATCTGCGTCCTTAACAATTTCCTCCAGTGCGGATCCAACTTCTGATTTTTTGCTGTGATTTTTCACTGCCAGCACTATTTGTTTGATTTCCTCCCCTGTAAAGAGTCTGCTTCGTTCAAGAAACTCTCTGCAGGGCTCATATCCAGCTTCTGCATGACCCTTTTGCCTGCCGGTTACGATCCTGCCGTAATCATGAACCGCACAGGCAAAGGATGCCAGATCCGGGTCCACCCCCCTTGATTCAGCTAGCAGATATCCGATCCTTGCACAGCTTGACATATGGACTCTTTCCCAATCCATGAATTTATCCCGTTCCGGAACCAATAACTCGTAGTGTTCCATTTCCCTTAGCAGCAAACTCTGGAGCCGAAGCAGCCGTTTCATGCAGGATCCTCCTTTTTTCCTTTTGCTTCCTTTCGCTTCCTTTTTCTTTGTTTTGTACGAAAGGGCTATCGTAAGGCCGATAGCTTTTCTTCTGCCATTGCCTCATCAGCCACAAAGAACAGATCGTTACCTTTATTGCATTCATAAATAAAATCTTTTAAGCTCTTGCTGCTATACACCGAGAAATCTCCCACCACTGCAAGCTTCATTCGATAAAGAACAAACTTTTGGAGGATCTCACCCGCAATCTTTGTGCTTAAATCAAAAAACTCTTCGCTAACAGCTTCTTTATTCAAAATTACAGCAGCGCACCCTGTTTCATAGCTCACCGTCGCAATAAAATCAATCGCGGAAGTCACATCGCTAATAATGATATCGCTGCTGTTCGCAACAGCGATTTTCACGCCGTTAATTGTTCTTGTTTCTATCTCCAACTCTGCCTCCAGTTCTAATACCTTTTCTTCGGCTCTACCTCAGGCTCTAAAATCTTTTCTCCATCTCTGCCTCAGGTTCTAAGGCCCTCTTAAGCTCTGCCTCAGGTCTAAATCTGTGCCTATCCACTAATACTGTTATTTTCCTTATACGCTTCCAGTCTGCTGTTCCAGGCGTCTTTTCTTCCTTTATGAATTCTCCATATGATGATCCATGTAATCATATAACAAAGGGAATATCCGAAAAACGAAAGGATCAGAAACATTCTCTGGTCAAGAAAATTTCCGCCGTAATGATACCATCCGAAGATCACTCCGCAGCCCATAATCGCCCCTGTGGTGAGCGCATAGCCTATAAGAGACTTCCATATAAACTTTAATTGCTCTGATCGATAGACCAGATTCACCAAAGAACAAATTGTTGCAAGTATGAAAACCTGCCAAACCAAACTCAGCTGCATTGTTCCTTCATCGGTTACGATGCTGAGAATTGATGCCACCATCAAAACAGCCAGCGTAAAGGAAATCATGAATCCCAGAAAAAAATCCCGTATCAATATGTTTCTCATATTAACGCTCCTTATAACCCCAATTTATTTTTAAATGCGGGCACATACTGCCTTGAGATAATCACTTTCTCCCCGTTAATCAGCACCGCCTCGATTCTTCCGTTCAGCAGCGGTGAAATGTGATCTATCTTTAATAGGTTCAATATTAAGGACTTTCCAACTCTCAGTATTGAAGTACCGGAAAATCGCTCTTCCAATTCGTATAGTTTCAAACTCGTTTCATATATACATTCTAAGGTATAGATAAAAACCCGTTCATCCACTGTATCGAAGTATAGAACATCCTCTGGTTTCAGAAAGTAAATGCTCCCATCCTTTTTTCCACTGATCGATGCATTAAAAAGTCTGATTTCCGCAATCAGCCTCTCCAGGCTCTCATCGATATGGGGACACTGAATCGTAACCTCCACCTCACTGAATCGGGCAGATTCCTCAATATTGATTTTCAAGTATTATAAACCCCTTTCGCAGATATAACGGCTGAGTTAACTCTACCGCTATCATACGCAAACTATCCGAGAAAAGCAATGGTGTTTCGGTATGCTGCAGAAAGTGGGGGGTATGCTGCGAAATGAGATTAGTCAGGTGCATATTTTCTCTGCGAAATCAGGTTGGTCAGGTGCATATTTTCTCTGCGAAATCAGGTTGATCAGGTGCACATTTTTTTTTGCGAAATCAAATTGTTCAGGTGAGAATTTTTTCTATATATCACTATTTATGATACGTTTCATTCCGTATAATCTTGAAACTTCTATAAATTTGCTCCAGTAGAATCACACGCATCATCTGATGGGGGAAGGTGAGTTTTGAAAAGGATAGCTGAAAATCGACTCTTGAAAGAACCTCCTCTGATAGCCCCAAAGAGCCGCCGATGACAAAGGTAAGGTCACTTTTTCCGGCAATACCCAGTGTCCTGATCTTCTCTGAAAGAGCTTCTGAGTCCAGTTCTTTTCCCTTGATTGCCAGAGCAATCACATAAGAATCCCTCTTGATCTGTTTCAAGATGCTCTTGCCCTCTGCATCCTTAACCGCTGATTCTTCAGCGGGAGAAGGATTGTCCGGTGACTTTTCTTCCTTTAATTCGTTAATCGTTAATGTACAATATTTGCTTAATCTTTTGCTATATTCTGCAATTGCTTCCGTCCAGTAGCGCTCCTTCAGCTTACCGATACACAGGATGGTGATGTTCATGGTTCTCTTCCCTTCAAAATTATTTCTTCATCGAAACATAATTTCGCCGGAACCGAATTTCCTTTTTTGGTAAATCCGATCCCGGCGTAATGATGTCTATTTAGCATATTTCAATGCCGCTTTGTTTTTTCTTTACTGCGGTGACTGAGGAAGTTCCGGTCTGCCGGTCTCCTCATCCATGGAAGTCAGCTTTACGCTGAATGTCATTGGCCTTGTATTTCTGATTACGGAAAGCTTAACGGTATCTCCGGGACGATACTGGAACAGGGTGCTGATAAGCTGTGTCATCGTTTCTATCTTTTTGTCCTCAAGACCTACGATGATATCCCCTTCCTTCATTCCAGCCGCTACTGCCGGCGAATCGGTATAGATCTGAGCGATGTACACACCGGTTTTCGTACCCAGGTTTGCTTCCGGATACGCATCCAAATACTCCGATACATTTCCGCCCTTGATGCCGATGTAAGATCTCTTAAATTCTCCTTTTGTCTTGATCTCATCGACGATGGGCTTTGCCGTATTGATGGGAATCGCGAATCCCAGACCCTCACCGGTTTGCGCTTTTGCTGAATTAATGCCGATGACCTGCCCCTGGCTATTGAGCAAAGGGCCTCCGCTGTTTCCGGAATTGATGGATGCATCGGTCTGAATCAGACCATCCATTGTTAACTGCAACTGACCGTCAGAAACCGTTATGGTTCTGTTTAGTCCGCTTATGACTCCCTGGGTTACGCTTCTGTCAAAAGCAAGCCCCAAAGGATTTCCGATGGCTGCTGCATAAGAACCAATCTTTACATCGTCAGAGTTACCCAGCTCAGCTGCAGTCAGATTCATTGCTTCAATTTTTACAATGGCCAGATCGATACTTTTATCGTTCCAGAGAACGGTTCCTGTTACCTCTCTCCCATCGGTGAGCTGGACAATGATTTCCTTGGCATTTCCATCACTTACCACGTGGGAATTGGTGAGGATATATCCCTTCTCATCGACGATGATTCCGGTTCCTACTCCATTCTGCACGCCTTTCTGAGTGCCGAAGAAACTCTGGTAGGTTACCTCCGTACTGGTACTGATCCCTACTACGGATGGAATTACTTTCGCAGCAATGGCTTCCGCAGTATTAATCTTATCGCTGGGCGTAATGGTAATCTGATTGGATGCAGGAGAACCGATCAGGTCCTGCCCGAAGTACAATGCCGCCAAGCCTCCGCCGAATCCGGCGCCCGCGGAGAGCAGCACAATCAGAATCACAGCAATAATCTTGCGCCCTGCACCTCTCTTCTGATTTGGTTTTTTTATAGCCGCCCCTGCAGCGGTCCCTGCTGCATCTGCAGCATACTGTCCATAAATGCCAGAGTGATTTCCTGAGCCGGCATACCCGTCTGCAAATGCTCCGGTTCCAGCGGGCCCTTCTGAATATGTTCCGGTTCCCGAAGAACTTGCCTGATAGGCTCCGGATTCTCTGTCGTTATTATTGTTTTCATCTCTAAAGTCAAAATCATCTTTCTCCATGTTTGATCCCCCCCTATTTGTTAAATCTCATAGATCAAGCTTACCTCATCTCTGATGATTGTATTGAGCTT
>JARBUO010000112.1 GCA_029239605.1 Bacillota bacterium
ATCGCGATCGAAGAAGGACTGAGATTCGCTATCAGAGAAGGCGGAAGAACAGTTGGTTCCGGCGTTGTAGCTAAGATCATCGAGTAATTTCGAATCTTATAAAACACAATAAAAAATTCAGGAGAGGTTTTCTCATGGGGTTTCCCAGAGAAAACCTCTCTTTTTTTATTTTGTTATAGGGTACTTTCACTGAAGGAAAACAAGAAATTTGACGAAAGCTGGCTATTGAGGAGGGGAGGTTCCTCCTTGAAGATTATGGGCATGATTGGTATAATCAGGAGACTGTATCATCGGCATTGAATAAATGAGAGAAACTGGATAAATTTCGACCAAAATGGAAAGAAATAGTTTCAGGAGTATCAGAATGCCTTGTATTATTTTAATCATAGCATATTTGGACGTGACCATAATGTGACTGCGATGTGAAATAATGTAACAACAAAAGATAGAATCTAGAATCATCAACTCATGAAAATATTGAAAAGGCAAACCTGCCGAAAGACAGGGACGCAAAGCAAGGAGCCTAAAGCATTTTCAAGATTGACTGCCAGGGTTGTCCTGCTGCCACATATTTCATTCCATACTTTTTAGGAAACTATGAAAGGAGAAATGAAAAATGATGGCTTTTTTTAATTGCAACAGTGATGATCCGTAATGTGACACTGAGTGATACTTTGATACTCCATGAGACAAAGTGTGATCTACTTACTCAGTAAACAGGAGGAAAATCGATGAATCGATTCAAACAAAAGACAGGGAAAAGAGTGCTGGCATTTATGCTGGTTTTTGCACTTCTGATTCCGATGATTCCAGCACCGGTGTATGCGGATGAGTTTACACCCGCAGAAAAACTTCAAGCAATGGTAAGCATCTTGACCAATTTTAGAGATGAAGCCGCAGGGCTTAAGGACAGTTTAACGTGCATGGAAGAGACTTGCGAGAATTACGGAACTTCGGATTGTGGTGAATCAACTCATAAACTTCTCGTTCCCGAAGAAGATTTCCGTATAGCGGTGAATGATTTTACAAAAAAAATAGACAGGGATCTCAATATTGTCGGTCAACTCACTAGTGGCGCTATTACAGGATATACCTTTGCTAATACAAATGGTTCAACTTATTATAATGGGACTGCGGCAAATAACGATTCTAAAAAAATAGAAGCGGCAGTATCTTTCCTGGAAAAAGGCGGATATTTCTGCGGAGAAAAGAAAACTGTTATTGGAGTGCCTACTGGATGGAAAAACCGGCTGGGCTTTAAGTCCTCTTTCAATGAAGGATACAGCGTTGACTTGATCTTTGGAACGTCCGGCGAAAATGCTGTTTTGCCACTTGCTGAAGGGACGTTGAATATCCTGCGGGTAGGAGCAACCCCGAATGCAACGGCTGAAGTATATAATGTAATAGTGGAAGAAGTAAAGCGTTATGTTGCAGAAGTCGAAGCACTTGAGGGCACTGAGGTGCCTGAGGGCGGAATGTATACCCAAGAAGAGTTCGAGGCCGCTATAGAAAGGTTCCTTACAAAAGCTCGCAACGATTTGAACATGGCGGCTTTTCTTGTAAGCGGAAATCTTGACAAGACACTTGCTTCAATCTGGGTTGAAAGCTTTGGCGACCTAACTCAGGCATATAAAGATATGTCGGATTCTGAACGTCAAGCAAATGCGATTCGTTTCTTCTACGAAGGAGGTTACGCATACGGCTACAGTTTTCTGGGGGTTGGATATCAGCTTGAATATAAGTCAAGTTTTCATCCGAACTATTCCAGCGGATTATTTGGTATGCTTGCCAATAAAACAAATACCGTTACGATTATGAAAGACACCGCCGCTGCGTTGAAACATGGCAACCGTTATATGACGGCGGTAGAACTGGCAGAGTATCAGTACAACCAGTCCCTTGCGGGTCTGCAGGCGATTAAAGAAGACCCGTCTGGTATTGTTGCAGCATTGCTGAACAATGATCAGGAACTCAAAAAGCTCATTGCCGATTTAAATACGATTCTGAGCAGCCTGGACGATATCATCAACACAATGGAGACCTTAGAGCGCCTTGGAATTGGAAGAAGTATACTTGATCCGATATTAAACCAGGCCGGGCTCAGCTACGATATGCTCAATCAGCTGGTGCAATTGCGTAATACGTTGGAAGCTATCGGAATTGACACCTCAGGAAATATTCCTATTGAGGATTCTTTGGATGCAGTTGCAGGTTCACTGGTTGGAAGCTTGATTGATGCGGCTATTTGGAAATCCAATATGACTGCATCACTCGGTACCGAATCAGCTTATAAGACAGCAGCTAGTGAGCTCGATTCGACTTACAATTCTTTGGTGGAAAACGCTGTAAATTCAGTGAATCAATTGCTTGCACCAATTTCTGCTGTGGTGAATCCCATCAGACCGTACCTCGGTATGTTGAATTCCACTGTAAGTATGGTTAACAACGTTGCAGTTCTTGTGGAACAGGCTGAGCACCTGCAGGACGACTTTACGGTTGGCGGGCTTTCAAAAGCCACCTATACAACAGCCAATACAATGGATGATCTTGCAGACTTTCTTGAAGCATTCCAGGCTGCGGGTCTTGGTGATCTGTTCACAAAACTACTGGAAAACAGCAACCTTGGCGGTACTGTTGCAGATGGAACGGCAGCCATGCTGAACCAGCTGGCCAAAGAGCTGATCAAACAGGATATTGAATTAAGCGGATCAGATTTTGATCTTATTCAAAAGACTGTTGATGAACTTGCAAAACGTGGGCTTGAAAATCCCACTGCTCTTGTTCCAATGCTCAGGGCATCTGCCGATGTACTGCGCAGAGCAGCAGAGCTGGAAGGCGGGATACAGGATGCTATCGACGGAAATTATGAAGCTGCATGGAATGCACTGACAAAAGACCTTGGAGGAATGATCAGTAAGACCGTTACTCTTTGGAACACCATTGTAGCCTTGTATGACAATCCTGAGGTTCAGGAGTTCGCCGCATTGACGATGAATCGTCAAACCGGTGAACTGAATCTTGACAGTCTTGATGAAGACGCCTTCCTTGAATCCTTTGGACAGGGAATCAATATGGAAGCGGAAGCGACGTTCCAGGTGCTGATTGATCCCAAATACAGCGACAGTGAGAAGCTTGCTGCGGTCTATAAATTCTGGAATTTCCTGAAGGATGTAAAAGCCTTTGTGTCTGACCTTGAGGATGCCAGCAAAAGTCTGAATGAAGCGTGCAAATGGGCAGAACAAAATCTGACGAAAGAAGAGGCGAAGGCTTTCATCGAAAATATGGGCCGCCACTATGCTGCGGAGCTCCGGGCTTGTATCAAAGAAGGTTTAGACAGCAGTTCAATTAAGAAGATCTGCAAAGAGATTGAAGAATCTGTAGCTGAAATGAGAGACCTGCTAAACTATATCAAGTGCAATGGTGAACTGGAAATCGTAGCCACACCAGGTGAAGATGAGGTTTGTTATACCTTGGCAACTAATTATGATAGCCTGAGAGATCGCTTGAATGATGTGCTGAGCGTACTTGGAATCAGCACAGGATTCAAAGTGAACACACCTGCAGACCAGTTTAAGGTTGACGGTGATAGGATCATTGCAATCGGTGACCTGGAAGACGGAACGTATGAGGTAAAAGTTTCGTACCAGATGTACTTTGCAGTATGCCATCGCGATTTTGCCAGCACCCTTGCAACGAAATGGGTAACGGTGAACTATAGCGGAGGCAGTGAGGAACCGGAACCTGATCTTACAGGGATTGGAATCACAAAACTCCCATCACGAACCGCATACAGCGTCGGTGAAAGCCTTGACCTTGCAGGGCTGGAAGTAACGGCCTATTATAGTGACGAATCTAAGAAAGTCCTTGATCTTGCCGATTGTGACATTGATCCCACCGCGGGAGCAATTCTAGACAATCCCGGTGAGGGAAGCGTTACTGTGGCCTACAGAGGGTATTCTGATTCCTTTAAAATCACAGTAACAGACAACGAACCAGATCTATATAAAGTTCGTTTTGATACGAACGGAGGAGTTCTGCTCGACGGAGCGAAGGATTCCTTGTATGTTAAGGATGGAACCGAAATAATGCTTCCGTGGGCGGCGTTCGCAAATCACACCTTTGACGGCTGGTTTGATGAGGAAAGTACCCTGGCAGGAAAAGGCGGTGATCTTTACACCGTAAGCAGAGACGTGTGGCTGATTGCGCAATGGACTGAAATCGTAACGAAGAAAGAATTTACGGTGAAATTCGTTACAAACGGAGGAACTCTTTCAGATGGAGCCGCTGAGTCAGTAAAGGTAGAAGAGGGCTCCAAGATAACGCTTCCGTCAGTTACAAGATCAGGTTACACTTTCGACGGATGGTATAACGAAACTTCCCGTGTCGGAACTGCAGGCGATGTCTATACAGTTAGTGCGAGCATGACCTTAGAAGCCAGATGGTCAAGTAATGGCGGAGGCGGTGGAGGCAGAAGCAGCGCTTCAAAGCAGATTCTGGATGAAGAAATTCCATCGAGCGGAATCTACTCTCTGATGTCCCTTCCTGCAGAACCAAAGGATGGAATTGTATACTACGTTAACGGAGCAGGCGAAACAGTATTTGTACCGTTCTGCTACACCATCGAAGATAAAATCTATTTCTTAGGGCAAACAGGAATTGAGTACCATGTAAAAGCAAATCCAAAACAATTTGGTGATATTGCCGGAAACTGGGCTTATGACAATATATTAGCCATTGCTTCCCGCGAGGCATTCCAGGGATATCCGGACAGCAGTTTCCAGCCGGGAAGTTCGATGACAAGAGCAATGCTGTCTGCAGTGCTTGCACGGATGGCTATGGTAGACACCAGTTCTTACAAGACCCGTGTATTCGATGATGTCTCTCCGGACGCATGGTACGGACCATCGGTAGCTTGGGCATATGAGCAGGGTATTGTAACCGGAATTGGCGGAAGACAGTTCAATCCCAATGCCAATATTACCCGTCAGGAGTTTTCTGTAATGCTCTCAAGATTCATAAACTTCATGAGCATCAACCTTAAAACGGGAACTGTGGCACCGTTTGGTGATGAGGATCAGGCAAGTGCCTGGGCGAAGACTGCAATCACCGATATGAAAAAATATAATATCGTAACAGGCAGAGCCGGCAATCTGTTCGACCCCTATTCGGATGTCACCAGGGCAGAAATAACAGCAATGCTATACCGGTTGATTCAGTACTCCATCACGTATGAATATGAGAATGGTGTCAAAGAGGCTAAAAAAGTAAATTAAGATTTACTCAGAAGATTTTTCGAATGAAAAACGATTGAGAATCCAAAAGGAAACTAAAATATCCCGTTAATTAAAAAAGAGATCCGCAGTGATACGGGTCTCTTTTTCAATTCTTTTTACGAATGCACTTTTGGATGATTCTGCTGTTCTCAGCAGGAGTTTTATGGTAAAATAGATTAATTTCAATTGGTAGGAGGAGGAATGTAAGATGCATAACATAAAAGCTGCCAATAAACTGAAAATAAACACCGTGATTAAGAATTTGGAGAAGCGGGGAATAGAAGGCCATTATTGTGAGACAAAAGAAGAAGCTGCAGAGCTGATCTTGTCCATGATACCTGACCAATCAATCGTGTCCTGGGGTGGTTCTGCTACTGTGAATACCTTGGGTGTAAAGGAAAAACTGGCCGAGAGAGATCTTGAAACCATCGATCCTTACAGCACATCGGATCTTGATGAATCCATCGAGCGAAGGAGAAGGGGACTTCTGGCAGATTATTATCTAATGAGTACCAATGCCCTGACCATGGATGGTGAACTGGTCAATATAGACGGTACAAGCAATCGGGTTGCCGCACTGTGTTTCGGGCCGAAGAAGGTTCTTGTGGTTGCAGGCGCAAATAAACTGGTCCTTGGTTTGGATGATGCTATTGCAAGAGCAAAGCTTAACGCAGCCGTTCCCAATAATGTAAGGCTGAAGCGGAATAATCCATGTACAATAACAGGAACATGCAGCAACTGTCTTTCAAAAGAATGCATTTGCTGTAATATCGTGACCACAAGGTACTGCAGCATTCCGGGCAGAATACAGGTAATCCTTGTTAATGAAGAGCTGGGTTTTTAATACAAAAACCGAAGGCATTTGAATCACCACGATCTTCCGATTATAGTGATATTCTTAATTTCTAGCAATTTAGCAGTGCAATATTAAAGTAGGTGTATTTATGACAAAAGCGAGAGTAGTTGTTGTTGACGATTCCCCATTTTCAGTGGGAATGATCAGCAACATTCTCATGGAAAAAGGCTACGATGTAGTAGGAAGTGCAAATTCTCTGAGCGGAGCGCTGGAGACGATCCGCAGGGTGTCGCCTGATATCGTTACAATGGATATGACGATGCCGGGAGCAGACGGAATTGAGTGTACAATGGCGATTCATAATGAGGCGCCGCATATTAAAGTCATCATTATCAGCTCCATGATGGACGATGAAATTGTAAGAAAAGCAAAGAAGGCAAAGGTATCCGGATATCTGCAGAAGCCTGTTGATGCTGATGAGCTTGCGTTGCTCATTGAACGAATCCGGGCAAGTGAAGAATTATTTGTAGAATTAGATGGGGTATATTACTCTGTTTTTAGAGAAGCACTGAAAGAAACCTGCTGTAAATTCTTTCAGGCCACACCTAATTTTCGTCAAGAACTCAAAATTAATGATGAAAAGGTTTCACGTGGTGTTTCTGCCGTGCTGGGCATTATCGGCAGGTATGGCGGAAGGATGCTGCTGGATCTATCTGAAGATACGGCCAGACGACTTGCGTTCCACATTTTGAGACAAGAGGATCTGGATCATGAACAGGTCGTGGACGCAATCGCAGAAATCGCTAACATTGTTGCAGGCAATGCTTGTTCCCTGCTCAATCGGGCAAACCCGATTTACGGTTTTCGGGTTGCGCCCCCGACAGTTGTTTACGGAGAATCCATTCGTATCTCTAAAGCTGAATTAAACACGGTCTCAACTGTTGTTACTGAGACCGCATTCGGAGATTTATATATGAGTGTAGGATTTAGCAGGAGCGAGGAACATGAGTAAAGACTATAGAACAGCATTTTCAGAGGCAGTATCAAACATACTGTCCCAATTCGGAATGGCTGAAATCAGCCTTAAAGAGGTAATTGGATGCGGTAAAAACATTGATGCATCAGGAGTGGTTTGCATCGTAGGTGTATTTGGAGACTTGACAGGAAACGTTATTTTTTCAATGTCTGAGGATGGAGCAAAGGGGATTGCGTCCTGCATGATGGGTGGCATGGAGATTGAAGCTTTTGACGAGATCGCTCAGAGTGCTATTTCGGAACTGGGAAATATGCTGGCAGCAAATGCTTGTATCGGACTTTCTGAAATGGGCCTTGAGGCGGATATTTCAACACCAACGCTAATGCAAGGGATCTTCACCCTCAGCGGAAACTATGAGAAGGCCAATCGTATATCAATGGATGCAGATGGGATTGATTTTGACGTGATCGTTTCTCTTGAGGAACGGGGACAAAAGTAAAAGCAAAAAGGGGCCATGAGATGGGATATAAGATTGCCACTTTGATTATTGGTGTCATATGGACCATAGTTTGTGTCTATTTCATAGTACAAGGGGGACGAAATAAGAGAAACCCCAAACCTGGCTTTGAAAAGGTGCCAATCTTGTTTGGAATCGGGGTGGCAGGACTCCTTGTAGTATTGATAATTATCGGTGCATTATTCTTTCATTGATACTGGGAAAACAAAATCATTAAGTCAGCAAAAAAGAAAAAAATGGGCCCATCACGAGACTTCATGAATTCATTCTCGCGACGAGCCCATTTCTTACTTTACTGTTTGGTTATGATTACTCTGCGCAGAGCACTGTCCCATTTAACATCAGCACCGAGACTTTCCGAGACAAACCGGAGGGGCACGAAGGTTAAATCATTCTGAATAAAGGGTGCCGCATCCAAGTGAAGTACTTCTTCATTGACAGCAGCAGCATCACTCCCTATGGTCAGGCTTATCCTTCTATCATTGCTCACTGCGATAACTGTTCTTGTGGCAGCGTCCCAATCTACGCTTGTGCCCAGAGCTTCAAAGATTTTTCTCAAGGGAACCATGGCCTTCTGATTTTTAATGAGGGGCTCCGAATCGAAATAAAGTTCCACTCCGTTCAGGTATACCGTAACGGGACGGGTTGTTTTTTTATCTGCGAAGCTGTCAGGAATTTTAAAGAACCCTGCACGGCTGTTTGAACCAGTATCACTATCATGGACTTCAACCAGGGCATAATCTGAATCAGTAAGAAGAATCTGGTCAAATACGGTAGGGAGTACCTCCGCGCCGTATCGATTCAGCAATCCTGCTCCGTTGTAATAATATTTTGTAACAACCTGGTAATTGTTAAAGTAGTCTCCGACATTAGCGTATTTGAAGCCGGTGAGATTGTTCCCTTCAGCATCAAAGAGCGCAAACTTTTGACTGTAGTCATGGGGCGGTACGACGCCAGGGGGATACTCTCCTGATTTTTTTCCGATATATAACTGATCACCGCAGGGGTAGAGAACAAATTCCTTCCAGCCTGCCGCAACTTCCTTTGAACTGTTCAAGTATGTATAGATCGTTCTGCCATCCGATTCCTTTGCGACTCGGAAACCGTCATATTCATCTTTATAGATGTACGAGTAATCAGAATCACCCATATCAATGGGTTCCCCGGAGAAATCCATAGGATAAGATTTGCCGTCCTTTGTCCCTTGGAGCACGCCTTCGTCATCCTGATAAAGCTGCTCGTATTCAAGAGGAATTTGAATCTTTCCGGCCTTGTCGATCATACCCCATTTTTCTTTCGTTGCTACCGGTGCCAATCCGTTCAGAAAAGAATATACGTTATCATAGATCAAGGGCACTACTTCGGAACCGTTAGAATCGATAAAGCCCCATTTTCCGTTTTTTGAGACGGCAGCCAATCCTCCGGAAAAGCTGCGCGCATCGTCATAGACAAAAGGTATAATTTCCTTTCCCGTCAAATCCAAATAGCCGTATTTCCCATTTTTCATAGCAGATATTTTATCTTCTCGAATCTGAAAACTCCAGCCGGTTTCGTATGCGGACTCCATTATAGGAATGCCGGATTCGTTTAGAAATTGAAAAGTGTTATCACTAATTTTTGCTGTAAAAATTCCACTGCCCAGAAACTCAAAGTTCTGATATTTTCCTTCCTTATCTTCAAAAACCATATTTCCATTCGTATCGATGACTCCCTTGTGTGAATTTGATTTGAGCGTCACCGTAGCAAAGCCGTTTCGAAAAAAGCTGATGTCCTTGAAGGATTCGCTTCCGACGATTGAAGTAATTCCTTCGGGAGTAAGGAGCTTATAATCGCTGCTGCCTTTTAGTAGAATGCTGGTGTCGTCATCTGATGAGGAATACGTATTAACCATTTCATAGGAGCCGGGTTTTAGAACGAATTCACCGCTTGCGTTGACATAAGCTGTTTGATATGCACCCGTATCGCTGTTGGACATTGACAGCTCATATAGACCCACACCAAGATCATGAATATAGCAGTCGGTAAAGCCCGGCGCTAATTCAAACCAGGTAATTTGTGTACCGAAGGACTCTGCTGCCTTCTGACCCTCAGTTAAAGCCCAGGAACTGTTTCCTGATAGGATCATCGTCGCTCCGATAATAACGAAGCAGCACAACTGCTTTAATTTATTGCTCTCTCGTCTGTTCTTCAAAATAATCTCTCCTCTCTTGTACATCGGTTTTTGTGGTCTCGCATGGCTAGAGAAAGTCACTTCACTTACCACGATTATTATCCGATGAGATACCCATTCACTTGATTTTAGTCCAGATGAAAGAAAATTACAAGGTTGGTCCAGAATCATACAAGGGGCAGGTGCTTATTTCACGGGTACGACAAAATTTGGACCGTGCAAAAGATTCAAATAAACTGTAGAATAAAAAGAAAAAGTGTTAAAATAGAAACTGTTGAATTTCTAATATACTGAACGCCCCGCTGCGTGTATTGCATGTGATCGTCCAAAACGTTGGAATTGTCAGAAAAATTGGTATAAATATCATGATTTTTTCCCAAACTTTTTTTCATAAATCTCTTGCATTCTATTGAAATCTATAATATACTACAAAGGCTTGCTAAAAAAGGCGATGAAGCAGGAAGTTGCTGAGCTATCAGGTAATTTCTGCAGAGAATTGTCCGTTCCAGAAACGGGCGAAGGGATTCTCGTGCTTTTTGCTTTGTGTAAAAAAATATGAAACACACGGCACCGTGTATCGTGACAATAAAACTCATGGAAACGGTGGCAGCAAGAGACGGAACCCCTCGTACAGCATAGCGAAAACGTACGAAAATCAAGGAGGATTGAAAGAATGAGCGAACAACAAAAAATCAGAATCAAGCTGAAGGCTTATGATCACAAAACTTTGGATCAATCCGCAGCGAAGATCGTTGACACTGCGAAGAAGACCGGTGCAGATGTATCCGGACCGATTCCGCTGCCAACAGAAAAGCAGGTAATCACAATCTTGAGAGCCGTTCATAAGTACAAGGACAGCAGAGAGCAGTTCGAACAGAGAACGCACAAGAGACTCATCGACATCACAAACACGACGCCAAAGACCGTCGACGCGCTGATGAAGCTCGACTTACCGGCTGGTGTTGATATCGAAATCAAACTGTAAGGGAACTCCCCTTAGTATGATTGCCCACAAGGCAATCCGCTGTAAGAATTCAGGAGGATGAATATGAAAACAATTTTAGGAAAAAAGATCGGAATGACTCAGATTTTTTCCGACGCTGGAGAAGCGATTCCGGTTACTGTGATTGAAGCAGGCCCAGCAGTCGTTACTCAGATCAAGACCGTTGAAACAGACGGGTACAACGCAGTACAGATCGGTTACGGCGATGTGAAAGAGCAGAGAATGAACAAACCAGAAAAAGGACACTTTGCTAAGTGGCAGGCTCCGCTGAAAAAGCATCTCACCGAAATCAGACTGGATGAAGGCGAAACCTACGAAGCGAATCAGGTGATCACCGTTGCCGATTTCGAGATCGGCAAAAAGCTGGATGTAACAGGCGTTTCCAAGGGTAAAGGAACGCAGGGTAACATCAAGAGACACGGGCACCACAGAGGGCCCATGACCCACGGCTCCAAGCACAAGAGACTTGCCGGAGCACTGGCTGCTGGTACCTATCCTTCCAGAGTATTTAAGGGTAACAAAGGCCCCGGAAGAATGGGACGTGATACGGTTACTGTTCAGAACGTCGTTCTTGTAAAGGTC
>JARBUO010000113.1 GCA_029239605.1 Bacillota bacterium
GGTCCGAAGGTATACACATTTCGGAATGCCAGCGCGAAGGTCTCTGCTTCCAGCTGCCCACTTACAGTAAGATTGGTCTCTTTACCAAAAAAGTCCTGGCTGTAATCGATCTTTCCATCTTCATTTCTCGGAAGCTTGTCCAGATCCAGTGTGGTTACCTGGAACATCTCGCCGGCACCTTCTGCATCACTTCCGGTTATAATTGGTGTATGGACATATACAAAGTTTTGATCCTGAAAGAATCTGTGAATGGCATAGGCAACCAGGGACCTCACTCGGAACACAGCTGAAAAGGTGTTGCTTCTGGGTCTCAAGTGCGCAATTTCTCTCAGAAATTCCAAACTGTGTCTCTTTTTCTGCAAGGGGTAGTCTGCATCGGAATCTGCCTCAACAACGACTTTCGTTGCTTTAATTTCAAAAGGCTGCTTGGCGTCCGGCGTAAGAACGAGTTCCCCGGTGACACACAAGGCCGCAGCGATTGGTGCTTTGGCGATCTGTTCATAATTCTCGATGTTTTCTTCTTCGTAGACCACCTGCACCGATTTGAAATAGCTTCCGTCATTGATCTCAACAAAACCGAATTTATTGGAGCTTCGGTTTGTTCTGACCCAGCCTCTCACTACTACCTCTGTTCCCGCATACTCCTGTGTATCGGTAAAGAGTTTCCTCAACTGTACATCCTTCATTCAAAAAATTCTCCTTCATTATTATTTGATCGATTCAGGAAACACCGATGATTCAGTACTACCTGAATCAACGCTTCCATGGTTCCATTTTTCAAGGCTTCTAAGCCTTACCCATCCTGGACAGAGCCATGCCCCAGGACAAAAGAAAAGTTTGCCGAAGCAAACTTTCCCAAATTTTTATTGTATTACCTCAATGGGCAATTTGCATTCTTCAATTAAAACCCTTTTACACCCGCAAACCACAGGCGCGGATAAAATTTTGCAAGACGCGAAGCGGCGCATGAGGGCGCAGGACGCGTACTTCTAGTACGCTATCAAGCCCGAAGAGCCAGCGACAAAGTATTGCGGAATTTTAGCAAGCCTTAGAGGGGTTTCATCGTCGGGAAGAGAATAATATCCCGAATCGACGGCGCATTGGTAATCAGCATGATCACGCGGTCGATACCGATACCAAGTCCTCCTGTCGGCGGCAATCCAACTTCCAGCGCATTTACAAAATCCTCGTCCATTGGATGGGCTTCGTCGTCCGTTCCGTCATCCAGCTGAGCCTGCTGTTCCTTGAATCGTTCATATTGATCGATGGGATCATTGAGTTCAGAGAACGCATTGGCAATTTCCCAGCAGTTTACATAGGCTTCAAATCTTCTGGTAATTCTGGGGTCAACGGGATCTCTCTTGGCCAGAGGTGAAATTTCAACCGGGTGGCCGATGATAAAGACTGGGCCGTCCAGGTATCCGGGAACTTCCTCACAGAAGACTTCAAACATTTCTGCGAGAATCTTACCGCGGGTAAGGCCTTTTACTTCATCTTTATCCATTCCCTGCTTTATGGCAGCGGCTCTTGCTTCTTCATCTGTTACGATGGTTGCAAAATCAACGCCGGTAATTTCCTTGACGGCGTCCGCCATATTGAGTCTTCTCCAGGGCGGTGTCAGGTCAAACGTCTTGCCTTGATATTCGATGACCATACTGCCGGTTGCTGCCAAAGCGGCCTTTGATACTACCTGCTCTGTAACTTCCATCATGTCGTCCATGTCACCATAGGCCATGTAACATTCCATGGAGGTAAATTCAGGGTTATGGTTTCTGTCCATTCCCTCATTACGGAACATCTTACCCATTTCATAGACACGGTCCAGACCGCCAACAATCAGCCTCTTTAAGAATAATTCGTTGGAAATACGCAGCTTCATATCCAAATCAAGGGTATTGTGATGGGTATCAAAAGGTCTTGCGTTGGCGCCTCCTGCAATGGTTGTCAAAATTGGCGTATCTACTTCCAGATAGCCATAATCATTTTCCAGTACGTCTTTGATTGCATGGATGATCTTGGAACGCTGTACAAACGTCTGTCTAACCTCAGGGTTCATAATAAGATCAACATACCGCTGTCTGTATCTGATATCCTGATCCTTTAATCCATGGAATTTATTAGGAAGAATCTGCAGAGACTTTGACAGCAGCTTAATTTCGCTGACCTTGATGGAGATTTCGCCGTGCTTCGTTTTGAACACTTCACCGACGACACCAACGATATCACCGATATCATAGGTAAGAAAGATTTCATACTCTTCCGGTGTGATCGCATCCTGTCTGACGTAGCACTGAATCCTGCCTTGTTTATCCTGAATATCGATAAAAGAAGCTTTCCCCATCTGGCGTTTGGCCATGATTCTGCCTGCGCAGCTAACTCCCTGGCCTTCCATCCGCTCAAAGTTGTCTTTGATGTCCATACTGTGGTTTGTTACGTCCCAGGTTTCAACCAGAAATGGGTTTCTCCCCATCTCCTGAAGTTTTTTCAGTTTTTCACGTCTGATTTGTCTCAGCTCGTTTAAGCCCTCTTCTGAAATTTCAACTTCGGCTTCAGCTCCATTCACTGCCTGCACCTGGCTGTTGTCTTCTGTACTCATATCAATTCCTCTTTTCTAGACTATTTCGATGTATTTTCACTGCGCGGACAGCCGCACAGTCTATTTATATATATCAAGAACCTGATAGCTTACGATTCCATCCGGAACCTGTACTTCTGCAATTTCATTGGCTTTTTTGCCCAGTAAGGCAGCACCTACAAGAGACTCATTGGATATTTTCCCTTCAAAAGGATCCGCTTCTGTGGAACCGACAATGGCAAACTCCATGGTTTCACCACTTTCCAACTCCTTTACCCGGACCTTAAGTCCAATGCCTACACGATCGTTGGGCATGGTAGATTCATCTATGATCTTTGCTTTGCGCAGCATATTTTCTAATTTATTAATTCTTTCTTCCAGATCCGCTTGTTCATTCTTTGCAGAATCGTATTCGGAGTTTTCGGAAATATCGCCATAAGAGATCGCCTCTTTGATTCTTTCGGCAACTTCTTTTCTTCTTACAGTAACCAGTTCTTCGTGCTCAGCTACGATTTTCTCATAGCCTTCCTTTGTTAACAGCATTTCTTCTGCCATTTTATTATCTCCTTTAAACGTTATAATTGGTTCCATTTGCCTGAAAGATGCGCTCGTATGCGCAATATTATAATGGAATTATCAGTAAAAGTCAAGATTTTCAATCTTTTCCCGGCAGTTACTGCTTGATGGAAGCCAGGGTATCCTTTAGTAAATCTGCCTCTACAATGGTATTCAGCTGGCGGCGGATCGCTGCGGACCCGGGAATCCCTTTTAAATACCAGCCAGCATGCTTTCTCATTTCTCTGACAGCGGCATATTCTCCCTTTTCTTCAAGAAGCAGATCAAAGTGCCGGATGATCAGGTTCAGTTTTTCATCAAGATCAGGAGCCTCCGGCAAAGGACGGCCTTGCCAGAGTGCCAGTGCTTCACGGAAGATCCAGGGATTTCCCAGTGCGCCCCTTGCAATCATTACAAAATCGCACTTCGTATCCTCCATCAGCCTTATGGCATCCTGTCCGGAAAAGACGTCCCCATTGCCGATCACCGGTATGGATACCGCCTTTTTTACATCCCGGATCACACTCCAGTCTGCTTTCCCGGAATAAAACTGTTCTCTCGTTCTGCCGTGTACACCAATGGCACTGGCTCCGGCTTCCTCAGCTGCCTGGGCAATTTCTACCGCATTAATCATGGTGGAATCCCATCCAATTCGGATTTTGACCGTGACCGGCTTGCCTGCAGATGCGACTGCAGCACGTATCACTTTGCCCACAAGTTCCGGATTTTTCAGCAAGGCAGAGCCTTCTCCGTTTTTTACTACCTTGGGAACAGGACAACCCATATTGATGTCAAGAATACAATTTTCTCTGTCAGCGAGTTTTTCTGCTGTAAATCCAATAATCTCCGGCTCTGAGCCGAAGATCTGATATGCAACGGGCTTTTCATCCTCATAAATCCGAAGGAGTTTTTCCGTGGATTTATCGTTATAGTAAAGCCCTTTGCCGCTAATCATTTCGGAATAGACGAGACCGGCTCCCTGTTCTTTGCAGATTCTGCGGAAGGGTGCGTCGGTGATTCCTGCCAGCGGTGCCAGAAAAAAGGGATTTTCCAGCGTTACGGTGCCTATTCTCATGATTTATGACCTTTATTTTTCTCATAGATCAATTGCAGTCCTTCCAGGGTCAGAAGCTTATCAATACTGTCGATACAATCAACACCGCTTCCAATCAGGGATGCAAGACCGCCTGTTGCGATTACCTTCGGTATTTTTCCCGACTTTGAATACTGCGTTAACTCTTCTCTCATTTTCTTAATGATGAAATCAACCATACCCATGTGACCGTAAACAAGTCCGGACTGCATGCTTTCAATTGTATTTTTACAGATTACATGTCCGGGTGATTCCAATTCCACCTTTGGGAGCTTCGCGGTCTTCTCAAATAATGCATCTGAAGCAATTTTGATCCCCGGTGCAATGGTGCCCCCTAAATATTCGGCATTTTCGGTAATGGCGCAGAATGTGGTGGCCGTTCCGAAATCCACGATGATCAGCGGGCCTCCGTATTTCGCCAAAGCCGCTACAGCGTTTACGATCCGGTCTGCGCCTACCTGTTTGGGGTTATCGTATTTGATGATCAGTCCGGTCTTGATGCCGGGGCCGATCACAATGGCCCTTCGGTTGAAATACTTCATGGATAAGTGCTGCAACGTATACAGTACCGACGGAACTACCGTTGAAATAATCACATCTTTTATTTCTTTGGTGTTCAGACCTTCGTAGTTGAAAAGCTGATTAATAATCATACCGTATTCATCAGCACTTTTATTGTTATCGGTTTCCATTCTCCAGTTCTGAATCAGATTGCCGTCTTTAAAGACTCCTAATACAATGTTTGTGTTGCCAACGTCGAATGCTAGTAACATATCTGTTCTCCCTTCGATCTTCAGTTTATCCCCGTGAATAATCAGTGACGAACACGGTTTTGTCAAATCGATTAATATAGTATAATTCAAACGATTTATTTTTACAACAAAAAAGTCATGTAAATTGTTGGCGTTGATGATCTGAAAGAATATTTTTCAGCAGCAGAAGAAGCATCGGATGCGCCCTCCCCGCCGGAAAAAAACGCCTTAAAGGATCGGGGTGATCTTCAAGGCGTTTCAAGTGATATTTTAGCTGAAATGCTTACAGGTTTTCAACGTCAGCTTCTGCATACCTGAATGTCAGGAATGCTTGCCTACCCACAGAGGTATTGTTATTCTTCCCTTTTGGCCGTTTTTTTAGCCACTATAAGCATAATCTTAGTCGCACAGTAAAATAAGATCAATACTGCGAAAACCCCGCCAAGGCCAAAAGCAGTAACCTCAAGGCCCGCTTCAATTAACTGCAAATCCATATCGATTACCTCCTTCGATTACATTGACGCAAGTACCGCAGGTACCAGTGCCAGGATCAAGCTTCCAGCGACAACAGAACCAAGTTGTCCTGCCACATTTGCGCTCATAGCCTGCATCAGGATAAAATTGCTGGGATCTTCCTTGGTGGCCATTCTCTGTACCACACGGCCGGACATGGGGAATGCAGAAATTCCTGCTGCTCCGATCATAGGATTTACTTTATTGGGCAGGAACAGATTCAGCAGTTTTGCAAAGAGGACACCGCCTGCAGTGTCAAAGATAAATGCCACGAGACCCATACCCATGATCATGATGGTGTGCAGATTTAAAAAAGCATCTGCGGTCATTGTTGATCCAATTGTAATACCGAGGAGCAGCGTAACCAGATTTGCAAGCTCGTTCTGCGCAGCGTTGGATAATCTGGTCAGGACACCACAGGCTCTGATGAGATTACCAAACATCAATGAACCAACCAGAGCTACGCTCATGGGGGCAATGATTCCTGCTATCAGAGTAATAATGATTGGGAAGAGGATTTCGACAATTCTCGGAACCTCAACCTGGGTATATTTCATTCTGATTTTTCTTTCACTGCTTGTTGTCAGCAGCTTGATCACCGGTGGCTGAATGATGGGGACCAGTGACATATAGGAATATGCAGCTACAGAGATTGGCCCCAGATAATTCTGAGCAAACTCTTTCGCAACATAAATTGAAGTCGGTCCGTCAGCTGCGCCGATGATGCCGATGGATGCAGCCTCTTTCAAGTCAAAGAAGCCCGTCGCAAGTGCAAACATCATCGTGAAGAAAATACCGAACTGGGCAGCTGCTCCGAAAAACAGCATAAACGGATTCTGGATCAAAGGCTTGAAGTCAATCATCGCTCCTACTGCGATGAAGATCAGCACAGGAAATAATTCGGTTTTAATTCCTGCATTATATAGAATCGTTAAGAATCCTTCATCCCCTATTGCCGAGGAAAGAGGAATGTTACACAGGATTGCTCCAAATCCAATGGGTAAAAGCAGCATTGGTTCATATTCTTTGGCAATGGCGAGGTAAATAAGAAGCCCGCCAATGGCAAACATTGCAACCTGATTGAGATGCAGATTTATAACTCCGGCAAAGAGTTCATTCCAAAGACCATTCAAAGTTCATTCGCCTCCTTTATAGACGTATTATACGCAAAATTGACCAAGTGTATTATGTTGAGGCAAAAATAGGCATAAAACAGGGAGATATGCCATGCAAATCTCCCCCGTTTGTTCATTAACTCAGAAAATATTGTCATCCAATATTTCCATACGACCCAGTCTTTATAACAACTTATGGTTAGATTTTTGTCTGACGCTTAATATCCGCCAAACATTGACAGCAGTACGCCTGCCGCAACAGCAGAGCCGATAACGCCCGCTACATTGGGGCCCATGGCATGCATCAAAAGGAAGTTGGACGGATTTTCAGCCTGACCTACTTTCTGCGAAACACGGGCAGCCATCGGTACAGCCGACACGCCGGCAGACCCGATCAGCGGATTGATTTTACCGCCTGTTATTGCATTCATCAATTTTCCAAGAAGAACGCCGCCTGCTGTACCCATAGCAAAGGCAAGGACACCCAGAACGATGATCTGGATGGTATCCAGAACAAGGAAGGTCGGGCCTTGAGCGGATGCTCCCACTGAGATACCCAGCAGAATCGTTACGATATTAATGAAAGCATTGGAAGCCGTCTCAGAAAGTCTGGCAGTACAGCCGCTTTCTTTGAAGAGGTTGCCCAGCATCAGCATGCCAACCAAAGCCGCAGCCGGCGGAAGAATCAGAACAACGATTACCGTTACAAAGATCGGAAAGAGAATCTTCTCTCTCTGGCTCACAACTCTGAGCTGATCCATCTTGATCATACGCTCTTTCTTAGTCGTCAATGCCTTCATAATCGGCGGCTGAATAACCGGCACAAGCGCCATATAGGAATACGCTGCAACGGCGATAGCACCCAGCAGATGGGGCGCAAGCTTTGTTGTCAGGAAGATTGCAGTAGGGCCGTCAGCACCTCCAATGATACCGATGGACGCAGCCTCCTGTGCATTAAAGCCAAGGAAAATGGCCCCGATGAATGTAGTGAAAATTCCCAGCTGTGCTGCTGCTCCGAGAAGCAGAGACTTGGGATTTGCAATCAGCGGGCCGAAATCCGTCATCGCTCCTATTCCAAGGAAAATAAGGGGTGGGAAAATGCCCAGCTTATTAAAGGAATAGAATAAGTAGAAAAGCCCTCCCGAGGTTTCGGTTTTTGAGGGATCAATATATGCATCAAACGCTGTTACGGTGTGCTCAAAGATTCCTGTCAGCGGTAAATTGGACAGAAGCATACCGAAGGCAATCGGAACGAGCAGCAGGGGTTCAAAGCCTCTTCTGATGGCCAGATAAAGGAAGATGAGTGCAACACAAATCATAATGCCGCTTTTCATATCCATGTTTAGAATCCCTGTGGTCAGTACAAATTCTCGAATCGTCGCTAAAATCATTTTTATTTCTACCTCCTTAGAAACAAGTTTGATGTGGAGGACTACTTAAGTGAAAGTAAGATGTCACCTGCATTAACCGAAGCGCCCTTTGATACTTGAACCGTATCAACAACACCGGGTCCCGGTGCCATAATTTCATTTTCCATCTTCATTGCTTCAAGGATTACCAGAACCTGTCCCGCCGCAACGGAATCACCAGGCTTTACTTTAATGTCAAGAATGGTTCCGGGCATCGGGCATTCAATTACCTGTGCACCAGCAGATGGTGTTGCGGCAGGTGCTGCAGGAGCGGCAGGCGCTGCTGGAGCGGGAGCTGCTGCAGGTGCAGGCGCTGCTGCAGGTGCAGGAGCCGCTGCGGGAGCGGGAGCTGCTGCGGGTGCAGGTGCTGCGCCAGCGCCAACTTCTTCAACTTCAACCGCGTATGAAATACCATTTACCACAATGTTATATTTTTTCATAGTTACTTTCTCCTTTTAGATTAAAATTTTCGACTATCGATGATCTCAGAAGCACCGGCTCTGCTCCAGGACGTGCTGTTTCCTGAGATTCTGCTTATCTTTCTGACAATCAGGTTATTGGGAGATACACCCTCCATTGCAGCAATGGCCGCGGCAATAACCGCTATGAGCTCTGTACCGGTTTCTGCCGGAGCGTTTGCTGTCGGAGCAGCCATCACCGGGGCTGGTGCCGGAGCGGATGCAGCTGTTGGTGCAGCAACAGTTGGAATTGGAGCAGTTTTACGTTCAGATTTATTGATAAGTTTTGAAACAAATGCTATGATGCCCCATAATAAAGTGAGCACAACAAAGGTGGTTCCCATTCCCATCAAAGTAGTAATCAGCGCGCCCTGTACCAATTCACTGTTTGACAATCCCTGAATCATCTCAGGATCTGCAAATCGTTCCATTAAGCTTAATTCCATCTATGTCACCATTTTCCTTTCTGAAAATTTGAATACACTCCTCGCTGAATGGGTCTTACAGCGGAATATTTCCATGCTTCTTGGCGGGCAGTGACTGTCTCTTGGAAGCAAGCATATCAAAGGCACTGATCACTCTCTGTCGTGCCGTTGCGGGTTCAATAATATCATCTACATAGCCCATCTCAGCAGCTCTATAAGGATTATTGAATTTTTCTTCGTATTCTGCAACTTTTTCCTGTCTCTTAGCAACAGGATCCGCCGCTTCACTGATTTCGTTCTTAAATACGATGTTTGCTGCACCTTCGGCACCCATAACTGCGATCTGTGCACTAGGCCATGCAAGTACCATATCAGCACCCAGTTCTTTATTACACATTCCGATGTATGCGCCGCCGTATGCTTTTCTCAGAATCATGGTAACTTTCGGAACTGTTGCTTCGCAGTAAGCATAAAGCATCTTCGCTCCATGTCTGATAATGCCGCCGTATTCCTGATCTGTTCCGGGAAGGAAGCCGGGAACGTCCTCAATGGTAAGAAGAGGGGTATTGAAAGCATCACACCTGCGAATAAATCTGGCTGCTTTATCAGATGCGTTGATGTCAAGACAGCCTGCCGCGAACTTCGGCTGATTTGCGATTACACCTACGGTCTGCCCATCCAGCCTGATGTAGCAGGTTACAATATTCTTGGCATAATGAGGCATAACATCATAGATTTCACCGTTATCTGCAAGCTTTCTGATGACGTCATAAATATCATAAGCCTTATTTGGATTTTCCGGGATAATTTCATTAAATTCCGGGATCAGTCTGTTGGGATCATCACCCATTGCATAAACAGGTGCAGTTTCCAAATTGTTGGAAGGAAGATAGCTCAGCAGATTTCTTACTTGAGCAAGGGTTTCCGCATCATTTTTTCCTATGAAATGCGCAACGCCGCTGATTGAGTTATGGGTCATGGCACCGCCCAGCTTTTCTGCAGAAATGTCTTCGCCCGTAACCGTCTTGATAACCTGTGGTCCGGTAATGAACATCTGGCTTGTCTTATCCACCATGAAAACAAAGTCTGTGATTGCAGGGGAATATACTGCACCTCCGGCGCAGGGTCCCATGATAACGGAGATCTGAGGAATCACTCCGGAAGAGATCGTATTGTTATAGAATATTTTTCCAAAACCGGAAAGAGCATTCACGCCTTCCTGAATTCTGGCACCGCCGGAATCGTTTAAACCCACAATGGGTGCTCCCATTTTAAGAGCCATACCCTGAACTTTAACAATCTTCTCTGCATGATATTCGCCGAGAGAACCGCCAAGAACGGTAAAATCTTGCGCATAGGCAAATACAAGCCTTCCGTCAACGGTACCATACCCGGTCACTACTCCGTCTCCGGGAGCATGCTTGTCAGCCATATCAAAATTGTTGCATCGATGTGAGACAAATACATCAATTTCTACAAAGCTGCCTTCGTCAAACAGAAGATCCAGTCTTTCTCTTGCTGTCAGCTTTCCCTGCTTGTGCTGAGCATCAATTCTTTTCTGTCCTCCGCCAAGGGCGATTTCCGCCTTTTTTGCGCGAAGATCTTCAAGCTTGTTCATACATTCTTCCTCCTGTAATAAGTTTTGCATCTATATAAAAAAGTTTCATTAATGCCGTTGGTTATTTGCTTATAATTCAAAAGATTGCATATTTCCCCTTATACATAAGCATATCAATGATAATATATATGAAAAAAACTTAATTTTCAATAAAATATCTCTTGTATACATTATATTTAGGCCGAATAATACAGCAAACCAGCCTGCCCCTTAGTGAGACAGCACTTCTGCTCTCTGTCTGATCTGAACTTCCTCTTCGTCCTGTGGGTCATCCATTACGATGCCATGGGGTCTCTTTCTTTTTGTATCGGGCTCTACGCAGACAAAGGTGAGGTATCCGTCTACGTGTGTTGTTCCGTGAATCTCAGACATAACCTTAACATATACGGTGATGCTGGTGGTACCTACTTTAGCAACTCTTGAGTAAAATGTGATGATATCACCCTTCTGAACCGGTTTTGTAAATGTAAAGCCGTGTATATTCACGCAAAGTACATCCTGCGGCCTTCCATGCTGTGATGCTGCGGCAACGAAGGCAGCTTCAACGAGCCACTCTGCTGAACGTCCTGCAAACAGCGTTCCGTGATGATTTAAGTCCTCTGATTTTACCAGATGTGAGATTTTGTAGTACTTCATTTTTGTACTTCCTTTCTTTTCTTTCATTTCCTGTGCTGTCATTTTCTGATTTATAATTGCTTCCTGACTTACAACCGGTTCCTGGGTTTC
>JARBUO010000114.1 GCA_029239605.1 Bacillota bacterium
TTGTTGGCTTTCGGTTTGTTTTTTGATCCGGGGGGCCGTCCCCTTCTCTTTTTCTCTTCTGCCATAAATCAATACCCTCTTTTTTCTATATCAATTTCATGCTTTTTACTTATGGAAGCGCTGATTCAAGGCGATTTGAAATAAATCAGCGTTCATTTACAGCGCTATATTGGTCGTCCATAATTATACCACAAATTAACTGAAAAAAAAGTAGCGAAAAATACAAAAAAGTTCAACATTCTTTTTCAAATGTTATATAATATAATAATTATATCTACTATTCTATAAGAAGCCATATCAAATAATCAGCTGGTAAAAACAATAAAATCGGGGAATCGTAACTGTCGTAGGCATATCGGAAGCGGAGAGCACAGATTCTCTGTATGATTCTGTTTATGATATTTTTACATATTGGAGGATAAGAAAATGAACAAAAAACCAAATTTAGCAATCGTAGGAGCTACGGGCCTTGTTGGCAGCACATTTCTGAAGGTACTTGAGGAAAGAGACTTTCCTTTTGAAAATCTATACATGATGGCGTCAGCAAAGTCTGCCGGCACAACCGTAACATTCAAAGGAAAGGAATATGTCGTTGAAGAACTGACAGAAAGCTCTTTCGACAAGCCCATCGATATCGCCCTATTCTCAGCAGGTGGAACTGCCAGCGAAAAGTTTGCACCCATCGCTGCATCAAAGGGCGTGGTTGTTGTAGACAACAGCAGCGCATGGAGAATGAACAAGGAAGTACCCCTTGTGGTTCCGGAGGTAAACCCGGAGGATATCAAATGGAACAAGGGTATTATTGCAAACCCCAACTGCTCTACCATTCAGGCCGTGGTTGCGCTTAAGCCCCTTCAGGAAAAATATGGAATCAAGCGGATTGTTTACTCCACATATCAGGCTGTTTCAGGTTCCGGCTTAAAGGGTATTAATGACCTCAAAGAAGGACTTCAGGGAAATGACATCAAAAAGGCGTATCCACATGCGATTGCAGGAAATTGTCTGCCCCAGATTGATGTGTTCCTGGAGAATGGATACACCAAAGAAGAAATGAAAATGATTAATGAAACACAAAAGATTATGGGCGATGACTCAATGAAAATCACTGCTACGACAGTTCGTGTACCGGTATACGACTCCCACAGTGAATCCATTAATGTGGAACTTGAAAAACCATTTGAAGTGGAAGATGTGAAAAAGCTTCTTTCAGAATCACAGGGCATTGTTCTGCTGGATGACCCGCAAAATTCTGTTTATCCTCTTGCAAGAGATGCTGCAGGCAAGGATGAGGTATTTGTCGGAAGAGTCCGCAGGGATTTCAGTGTTGAGAATGGTTTAAACCTTTGGGTTGTTGCAGATAACATCAGAAAAGGCGCAGCCACAAATGCGGTGCAGATTGCCGAGGTACTGATTAAAGGATAACTCCCATCTGATTCGATAATGAATTGGGATGTAAGATTGATAAAAAAAATAATTGAATAATTAAGTAAGAAGGATGTGAGTCTTCATGACACTTTTCACAGGCGCAGGTACTGCCATCGTAACGCCATTTAAAGACGGAGCGGTTGACTATCCCAGCCTGGGTCAGTTAATTGACTGGCAGATTTCTCAGGAGATTGACGCAATCGTTGTTTGCGGCACCACCGGAGAAGCTTCTACACTTAATGACAAAGAACACATTGAAACTGTTCAGTATACCGTAGAAAAAGTTGGCGGCAGAGTTCCTGTAATTGCAGGTGCTGGAAGTAACGATACCGCCCATGCCATATTTATGTCAAAGGAGCTGGAAGCTCTGGGCGCAGACGGTTTGCTGCAGGTAACTCCATACTATAACAAATGTACCCAAAAAGGGCTTATTGAACACTATACCAAGATTGCAGATTCAGTTAATATACCAATTATATTATACTCTGTTGCAGGAAGGACTGGCGTGAATATAAGCCCTTCTACTGTTTTTGAACTTGCAAAGCATCCCAGGATTGCCGGAATCAAGGAAGCAAGCGGAAATATCTCTCAGGTAGTGGAAATTGCAAGATGTGTTTCCGAAGATTTTGCACTCTATTCCGGCAATGATGATATGATTGTTCCTCTGCTTTCCGTCGGAGGATCCGGTGTAATTTCAACTGTTTCTAATATTATACCAAAGGACACACATCGGATGGTTATGAAATACCTTGATGGGGATACTAAAGAAGCGAGTAACATGCAGCTTGCGATGAAACATTTAATCGATGCGATGTTTATCGAGGTGAATCCGATTCCGATAAAAGCAGCCCTTTCACTGATGGGGAAAATCAGGATGGAATATCGCCTTCCCCTTTGTCCTCCCGATGAAAAATCAATGGATATGATCAAAAAAGAACTGGCGCTTTACGGGTTGGTTTAATCAATATAAGCTTGATGAATGGCATGATCAGATTATGCAGGATACACGAATAATTTTAGCAGGATAGCAAGATTAATTTTAGCAGAGATTCCAAAGCGTTGAGGGCTTTGCTGTCTGTTTTGGCGGCAAAGCTTCAGTGCTTTTTAAAAAAAGGCACACGGCTGTAACGGTAAAATGGGCAAAACGTTACAGCGAATCATTGCGCAGGACCCTGATCTGACTGTCTCCGCCGGAATCGACAGCTTTATAGGTGAGGAACCCGTGCCCTTTAAATTCTACATGTCATCCATCGACTGCGATGCCAAAGGCGATGTTGTGATTGACTTTTCTCATCATGATGCTATTGAAGATCTCCTGCGTTTCTGTGTAAATTCAAAGCTTCCGGTTGTGATTGCTACAACTGCTTTGAGCGATCGGGACTTGGAAATGATTGCCAAGGCATCTGAGGAAATTCCCATATTCCACTCAGCAAATATGTCACTTGGAATCAATGTACTATCAAAGATGTTAAAAGCAGCAGTCCCGGTATTGGAAGATGACTTCAACGTAGAAATTATAGAAAAACACCACTGCAAAAAGATTGATTCCCCAAGTGGTACTGCCCTTCTTCTGGCCAATGCTGTCAATGAAGCAGCAGAGGAGAAAAAGGAATACATTTATGGCCGGCACAGTAAAAATGATAACTGTAAACTTTCAGAAATCGGCATCCATGCTGTTCGCGGCGGCAGTATCCCCGGTGAGCACACCGTAATTTTTGCAGGTCCGGATGAAGTCATTGAGCTGACCCATACGGTTTACTCAAAAGAAGTCTTCGCCAGGGGTGCTTTGAAGGCGGCAAAGTTTATCGTTACCAAGGGAAACGGCCTCTACTCCATGGAAGATATGGTATAGCATTGAAACTTTATCAGTAGTTCTTCCGTCTAACCCTTTAATAAAAGAAAGGGAGATGGGATTATGAAAAAAAATTCAAATTTATGGTTTCAATTAGTATTCGCTGTAATCATCGTACTTTGCAGCACAAGCAATGGATATGCGACAAGCTGGATCAAACTGGAACCTGCCGAGGTGGATAAACGTGCAGCGATAGTAGCTTATGGAATTTATGATTTTTCGGAGAATGTGAAAAAGTTTGAGAATTATCATGGCTACTTCGCTCCCATTTCCTTTCAAGCCGAGAAATATTACAGAGGTTCTGGAGAGCCAGTGATTTTAACGGAAATTGATCCATTCGATATAGAAAATATCAAAGAGGCGCAGCAGGACGGAAGCTCATTCTTGCTGTTTTTAGAACCGGACAAGGAGGATGAAACCCTTCTGCTTCCCATTGCGGGTCCCAACGGGATCATAGAAATTGTAGATGGAGAACCACAGACCGGTGATGCAGACGAAGAAGCTTACTATCGAAGCTTTCTTGAAAAAACAGATTCGGTTGCTGCAGCCAGGCCTGTTTTCGATACCAGGGACCCTCTGTTAATATTCGTGATCTTACTTTTGATTTCCAGCATATTCGCGATTACTGCAAGGCTCAAATCCAAAGATCGCTGAGGTTAAAGCAGGATAATACCACGTTGTCACAACAACTATCATTGCACCAAAAGAAAACGCCAGCATTGCTGGCGTTTATGTTGTCTTTATGCTTCTGCGGCGACTATTTCCTTACCGTCGTAGTAATTGCAATTCGGGCATACTCTATGAGGAAGCTTAGGCTCGTGGCACTTAGGACAAATTGATAATCCGGGTGCTGCCATCTTCATATTAGGAGATCTTCTCTTGTCTCTTCTCGCTTTTGATGTTTTCCGCTTTGGAACTGCCATTATTCTACACCTCCTTCTGCTCGTGAAATCTATAAAAGTTATGTTGTTCCATACAAACTAACTTCTAAATTATATATGCCGTCAAGAATCTTGTCAACCTTTATTTTACATGTCCATATTTGACTAGGTTAAAAGTATCTCTTGCGATCATTAATTCTTCATTGGTTGGCACCAATAAAATCTTTACTTTTGAATCGTCTCTGCTGATAATAGTTTCCTTGCCCTTAACTTTATTTTTCACAAGGTCAAGCTTAATTCCAAGGTTTCCAAGCTCGCTGCAGATCAGATCTCTGATATTAATATCGTTTTCGCCTACGCCTGCTGTGAATACGATGGCATCTACCCCATTCATTTCAGCAATATACGCGCCGATATAGAATCTTACTTTATGTGCGAAAACTTTTAAAGCCAGTGCAGCTCTTTCGTTTCCAGCTGCAACAGCCTCCTCCAGGTCTCTGAAGTCACTGCTGACGCCGGAGATTCCCAGAACGCCGGATTTTTTATTGAGGATGTTTGTGGATTCACCTGCAGGAAGGTTTTCCTTCTGTCTGATATAGGATACGATTGCAGGGTCGATATCACCGGATCTGGTTCCCATTACGAGACCTTCCAGAGGGGTAAAGCCCATGCTGGTATCGATTGACTTTCCTCTTTTGATTGCTGTAACACTTGCACCGTTTCCAAGGTGGCAGGTGATGATTTTAAGATCTTCAATATTCACGCCAAGAATATCTGCTGTTCTTTCTGCAACATACTTATGGCTGGTTCCGTGGAAGCCGTATCTTCTGATCTTGTACTTATCATAGTACTCGTAAGGAATCGCATAAATATAGGATTCCGGCGGCATTGTCTGGTGGAACGCGGTATCGAATACGCCAACCATAGGTGTATTCGGCATAAGTTCCTGACAAGCAGCGATACCGAGAAGATTCGGCGGGTTGTGAAGCGGAGCTAATTCTACGCATTCTTCCAGCGCTTTGATGACATCCTCATTGATCATCACTGAGCTGGAATACTTTTCTCCTGCATGAACAACACGATGTCCCACCGCTCCAATTTCGTCCATTGAGCTGATAACACCGTGCTCTGCGTCGATCAATGCTTCCAATACGTGTGCAATGGCCTCTTTATGACTTGCCATGGGCGTTGTCAGCTTGAACTTGTCCATCCCGATCTTTTCGTGGGATAAAATGGAACCTTCAATTCCGATTCTTTCCACTAATCCCTTTGCTAAAAGTGTTTCGGTTGTCATATCAAGAACCTGATATTTCAGTGATGAACTTCCGCAGTTAATTACTAATACTTTCATTCAAAAATCCTCCAATAATTTAATCAACTCTTATAATTATAGACCAAACTCATATTTTTTCAAGCCGATTTGACAAATCTTACGTTAAACAATATTTTAACAAAGTTTAATGCCAGAAACACCAAAATATCAGCCTTATCTGCATCTTCAGAATATTAGGTTTGTTTCTTCCTTTGGCGTCCGCCAGCCAGAGATAATCTTAAGTCAATGGATGATCCGGTTTCATCACATAATCGGAACGGCTGTAAGTTTCCCCACAGACCGCCAAATGGTAGATATCTGAGGCCAGTATGTCGAATTTCAGGAGCTGCCATTCTTTTGCGTCTTTTTCCAGCTCACGGTTGATATTAGTCAAAATCGGAATTGTGTTTCTTTCTTCTTTTTTAATTCGCTTGAGCAGTGCTGCCCCCTTTCTGCTGAACGCAAGAACGCGGGCGTAGTTGATATTGTCAGTTATTATTTTTTCAAAACTTTGCTTGTCCAGATGTACCATAGTATGCGTCAGCAGCCTCTGGATTCTTGTTGCGGTATACCGTTTTGATAAGACTGCACTGAGAAAGGACTCCATGTCACGAGACTGGACAGCGGCCTTCTTCAGCTTGTTTTCCAGGCCTTCCGTAGCGGAAAGCACCGATCCGAGCACAGTGGATTCGGTTGTCAATATACGGTAGATCAAAAGCGGATAAAACCGTCCGAAGTCAGGATTCACCGCACCCGCACTGCTCTGAAGGGCTTCCAGAGACGGTGCTGGGATAAAGCTGGAGACATCACCTAGTTCTCCTGATTGCTGCAGAATATGCCTTACAGCAGTTGCACTTGCGATTTCCTGAAAGGTTTCTTTGTCATGATAACCTGTCCCATATCTCGTTACTGTAACAGGCTCTATGGCGCTTTTTCTTAGATTCAGCTGTTTTAGATATTCAACAGCCAGAATGTTGTTGGAATTTTTCAATACTTCGGCTCCGTTTTCACCGAGGCACCGCTTTACCGCCTCATAGCGGGCTTTGGGAAATGAGATTCCCTGATCCGAAAATTCCTTGATCCCCGCCTTCAGTTCTTCCGTTTCGCAGGTGAGAAATGCAGCGGTTTCTTTCAGAAGCGACAGGTCACCCGACTCACTGCCGAAGGACAGATGGGTCACACAGCCCAGCCGATCAAGAAGATCCACAGCACCTACCGCAAAAAATTCTGCATTATTAGACGCAAATGCAAAAGGAAGTTCTAACACGAGATCAATCCCATTGTTCACCGCCATGGAGGCGCGCAGCCATTTGTCTGCCATGGCAGGCTCCCCTCTTTGGGTGAAATCACCGCTCATCACACATATGGTATAATCCGGATCCAGCATTTCCTTAGATCTTTGCAGATGATAAAGATGCCCGTTATGAAACGGATTATATTCCGCTATGATTCCTAAAACCTTCATGAATTCTCCTTATTCTTTTGCTGCTTATGTTTCCTGAAAATCTGGTCGGTTACAATGGTTGTGAGGAACAGGATTACAATCATTATAACCATTTTGGTGGAAAATAACAATTGAGAAAAAAACCCCAGACTGCTTATGATCTCTTCTGTTCCAAAGGCACCGGCTGTTACGGATTCACTGCCCAGCAGCATGGGACCAATGAGCCATGCAATCATTGCAGCAAGGATTCCGTGAGAAAGCTTTGAGAATAGATAAAATCCTGCACCGATCCGGAGTCCGGAGAGCATACTCATGGATTGGGCATAGACGGAGAACCCTCCGAAAGAAATCAGAAAAGTACAAAGAATGCTTTGATACAGCAGTGTAAGCTGACTGCTCCTTGCAATTCCGCTGCACCCGACGGTCATTTCAAGGAGCCCCTTTATAACGCCCTTTCCGTAATCACTGGAAACAAAATTTAATACACCGGAGAACTGGATAAACTCGGTGATCATCATGAAGAGTACAATATATCCGCAGATAATTCCCAGTGCCCTGAATGAGGACAGCAAAGAATCGGTGAAAAGATCGAGAATACTGCCCTTCGGCAAAGACATGCGGTCCAGATTTCTCTTAACGGAATGATTCTTCACAGGTGAGATGATCCGGTACAGAATCCCATTGAGTAGCGCACCGGCATAGTGTGACAAAGCAATAACAGCGCCTGCTGCAGGGGATCCCAGCATGCCTGCACCAACGGCTCCCAGCATGAACAGCGGACCTGAAGTACTGCAAAATGTCAGCATACTTTTGGCTTCATCCAATGTGACAGAGCGGCTCCTGCCAAAATCCCCGATGAGTTTTGCACCCATGGGGTAGCCCGATGTAATACTGACAGAAAATACGAAGGCAGAGACTCCCGGTGCTCCGAAAATTTTCTGAAAGGGCTTTTCAAAGATCCGACCCATATAAGACGGCAGCCCAAGGGCCGTCATGAAATTAGCGCAAATAAAAAAAGGCAGCAATGCGGGCAGCACGGAGCTTGCCCACAGGGAGATGCCTTTTTGAGCTGCATTCAAAGCGATGGCGGGAAACACCATCATAATAAGACAGCCGGTGCAAGCCAGGGCTCCGGCCAGTATGTAAATTGTCTTTCTTCCTTTTAATCTTTTCATGTTCCATCATATTAATGACGGAGCCGGATTATTCATGCTTCCTTTCGAATCAGATTCAAAATTCAGCGCAAAAAATCGAATAATTTTTCTTAGTCATTGCTTTCCATTTGTGCTCTGTATATCATTTCCTTGATTTCGTTTCTATTGTCTGCAATGGTGCCGTTGACCTTCTCGAAGGTTGACTGCAGATTGTTGAACATATCATGGAAATAGACGGAATTCAACTGATCCATCTTATCCTGAAAATTATACAGGATGCTGTCGATATAATCAAATGCCCCTAGCTTCAGTGCCTTAACATTCGCTTCTGCAATGCGCATAATTTCATCAGCACGCATTTTTGCTTTCACAGTGATGTCATCGTTTTCGATCAGTGCTTCCGCCTGTACCTTCGCATCCTTAAGGATGGTTTCATACTCCCTTTTTGCTTCTTCCAGTATGCGCTGGCGTTCGTCCTTAATCCACTGAGCCTGTTGGATTTCATCGGGCAACTCCACTCTGATTTCCTTAACAATTTCTAATATTTCTTCTGCGTCCACTAAAATTTTCCCTGTAAGCGGAAAGCCTGAGCTTGTATCCACAATTTCTTCAATCTCATCCAATAGTTCTAAAACTTTCATTGAGTGAATCCCTCCCTCTATTATCTATACTTTCGTTCCATGTACTCCAAAACTTTATCCGGCACCAAGCCCTTGATATCCCCGTTGAGCATGAATACCTCTTTTACGATGCTTGAACTGACAAAAGAATAATCAGGGCAAGTCATCAGGAAAACAGTTTCTACATCATTATTATATAACCTGGCATTCATCTGCGCCATCTGTATTTCATACTCAAAGTCCATGGTTGCCCGAAGTCCTCTCAGAACTACATCGACATTGTTCTTTTTCACATAATCAGCCAGTAGTCCACTGAAATGATCAATCTCGATGTTTTTAATATGGCTGGTGGCCGCTCGGAGCATTTCTTTTCTCTCTTCTACAGTAAAAAAGGGTGTTTTTGACTTGTTCTCAATTACCCCTACAATGAGTTGATCACCAAGCTTAGCCCCTCTGTTGATCAGATCCAAATGTCCGTTGGTAATGGGATCAAAAGAGCCAGCATAGAGAACCTTTTTTATCATTTTTTGTTTTCCTCCAAATCCAAGGATGCACTGACTTTATGGTACGTGTGCAGGTCGTTGCCAAGACGCTGCCCACGTTTGGGATTAATCAGCATCTCCTAATGCATAAATACTAATCGCTATGGTTCCGTATTTTTTTTCCTTTATTTTAGTGAATCCCAGGAACTTGTCCTCCATGGGCGTTTTTACCCCGTGTTCTGCCACGATGATTCCGTCATCCGAAAGAAGCACCCGCTCCGAAATCAATTCCAGACAGCGTTCCAGAAGCCCTTGTCCATAAGGCGGGTCTAAAAAGATCAAGTCTGCTTTTTCCGGAATCTTTCGCAATACATAGTCGTAATCACCCAGGATTGCTACCGCCTTGTTTTCTTGCTTACAATAAGCAATGTTCTGCCGGGTCAGTTCCATACTGGATCTTGATTTGTCACCAAAGTAACAGCGTTCTGCGCCTCGGCTCAACGCTTCCAATCCCAGATTGCCCGTGCCTGAAAACAGATCGATAACAACCGCCTCTTCCAAATAAGGGGCGATCATACTAAAAATTGATTCTTTCACTTTATCAGTGGTTGGCCTGATATTACTGTCTTTTGGAGTGAACAGTCTTCTGCCCTTCAATTCTCCAGCAATTATGCGCAATACTGCTGCCTCCTTTACATACACCGGCTTTAATGCGCTGCCCGCCCGAAACGGCGCGGAGCGGCTTTGTACTGTCAAGATCCGATGCTATTCATCATTTTACCATAAGTTCATAAAAAAGCAAAATTTTTATCTAAATGTTCAAATTCTCGACGTTACGAAACATCTTGTCGATTTTTGTCTTAAGATTGAAATGGACTTCCTTTTGCAGAAAGGGATCCTGAGATAAGATTTTTTCTGCTTCATCCTTTACCGTCTTCAATATCTTAATATGTTTTGCCAAATCCGCCAGTTTCAGTTCCGGAACTCCGTGCTGCCTCATTCCGAAAAATTCGCCGGGGCCCCTGAGCTCCAAATCTTTCTCCGCAATGAGGAACCCGTCGTTGGTGGCCTTCATGATCTCAGCCCTGGCTTCTGCAACCTTGGAACCTCCATCGGAGATGAGAATGCAGTAGGATTGTTCTTCGCCTCTGCCCACTCGACCGCGCAGCTGATGAAGCTGGGCAAGACCGAAACGTTCAGAATTTTCCACAAGCATGATAGTTGAATTTGGTACATTAATCCCAACTTCAATGACAACGGTTGATATGAGAATCTGTATTTCTCCAGCATAAAATTCCTGCATGATGCGGTCCTTGTCTGACTGCTTCATTGCGCCATGTAAAAATGCCACGGAAAAATCAAAAAAACGTTCCTTCAATTCATCATACAAACCAAGGGCTGATTTAGCGTCCAGGGTTTCGGAATCTTCAATCAGCGGAGCGACTACATAAGCCTGACGGCCTTTTTTCACTTCCCGTCTTAAAAATTCGTAAGAGGCTTCTCTGCCGTCTGCCTTTACGGCACGGGTAATAATCTGCTGTCTGCCAGGCGGCATTTCGTCTATGATGGAAATATCCAAATCGCCGTATAAAATAACTGCTAGCGTTCTTGGAATGGGCGTAGCCGTCATCACCAGAACATCCGGGTTCTGACCTTTCTTCGTCAGAACGGCACGCTGGTTTACTCCAAAGCGGTGCTGTTCATCGGTGATTACGAGCCCCAGATTGGAAAACGTCACTCCCGGCTGAATGACCGCATGGGTCCCAATGATCAGATTCAGCGCTCCTGATTCAATTTGCTCGAGAACTTCCTTTTTTTCTTTGGCGGTGAGACTCCCCGACAAAAAGCCGACGTTGAGGCCAAAAGCGGAAAACATTGATTTCAGCCCTTCAAAATGCTGCCTGGCCAAAAGTTCGGTAGGCGCCATTAAAACGGCCTGATAACCGCATTTTGCAGCTTTAAACATGGCCGCAGCAGCGACCACGGTCTTTCCTGATCCTACATCTCCTTGCACGAGACGGTTCATTACTTTGTCCGATTCCATATCGCAGTTGATTTCATTAAGTACTCTCTGCTGAGCACCGGTCAGTCTGTATGGGAGAGGCGATAGAAATTCATCCATTTTTATATCACCGGAGAAAACGATCCCTGTCTTTCCGGCGGTCATTCGATTTCGTATCATGAGCAACCCCGTCTGAAGCAACAGAAGTTCATCGAAGATCAGCCGGTATTTTGCTTCCATCAGGCGTTTTTTATCATGAGGAAAATGAATGTTCTCGACAGCATGTTGAATACCGCAAAGACGGTTTTCTTTGAGAGTGGCTTCCGGAAGCAGCTCTTCCAATTCAGTAAGATGTTTTTGTGCCTCCCGCTGCCACTTTCTCATTTCACTTTGTGTAATGCCGCCTGTCAGCGGATAGACGGGCAGGATTCCCTGCTCACTGCTGTCCTCACATTTTGTGATATCAGGATGCAGCATTTGTATTCTGCCCATATTATCGGAAACCTTGCCGTAAAATAAATATTCCTCATCCTTTTTCAGAGTTTTTTCAAGGTAGCCTGCATGAAAAAAAACAACCTCCATCGTACCGGTTTCATCCTGAACCAGCAGCTTTAAGGTTTGTTTTCTGGGAAATCTGACCTTCCCTTTTACAATTAGAATCAGCTTTCCTTTTACCAATGCAAGATCACCGTCCTGCAGGGATGATATCTTTCTCAAATCCCGCCGATCCTCATAATCCCTTGGATAATAAAAAAGAAAATCTTCTAAGGTTTCTATATTCAATTTATTTAACGAGACGGACTTTTTCGGTCCGATTCCTTTGATCGATGCTGCTTTGCTGTGTAAATCCATTCCAAATTCCCGGTTCCCCTCTTTGTATTATCCTCTGACCTCAATGTTTCTTCTGGCAGTCTGTTTTGAAACCATGCCAGTTACGACTACTGCGACACTGTTGACCTCAAGACCGGTAATCTCTTCCGTATTTTTCTTAATCGTTGAGATGAGTTGTTCCGTAACCCGGTTGATGCTTGTTCCAAAGCGGATCAGAATATAAAAACGAATATCCAGTCCGTTTTTCCCAAGATTGATTTCCATGTAGCTGATATCGTCGGCAACCCCGATTTTTGCCGCAAATCCGGCGACTCGGCCCCTGTGGTTGGAAATCAGTACCTTTCCGTTGAATTGTTCCACGGCTTTGGCAATGATTTTTCCCACAACGCTTTTATCGATAGAAATGCTGCCATCCTTTGCTTCTACTTTATAAAGCAACAGCGATACCCCCCTTATGCTGTATTTCTATGTTTCGTGCTGGCTACTGTTCCCAGTTGTTTCGTCTGAAAAAATGATCCTCATCTGCGCCTGTGAACAGTAACTTTGTTTCCATAAGCTGAGTTTAAGTTTATCACATTCTGCGTGAAATGAAAAATAATTTTTGCACGATCATGGATTGGCAAACATACAATGGATATGGGTGGTGTGCATTGAGAGGTAACAGGGTTGTAATCAGATTGATAGGAGTTGTCATGGCGATCGCGGGCGCGGTCATTATCATACATGCTGTCCCGGCAATTGTCTGGTATATGCTGTTGATCATCCTCGTCCTGATCTTTGTGTTTCTTCTACTGAATGCATGACTCCCGTGTGGTATAAATTAGTGGCATCGGCTGATTCGCTGCGAATTGTGCGTCGAATTTTGACTTCCGATGCGAGATTGGGATGTGATCACGATGTTCAGAGATTTCAGAAGATTTTTATGCTGCGGAAGAAGGCCGGGTGAAATTGAGCTTTTCGGATTGCTTTTGTTTGTGATCGGCGTTGTAACCTTATGCGCCTTTTTTCTTCCCTCAAAGCTATGGCTGATCATAATGGGCTGTCTGATGATCTTCTGCGGCTTCAAGATGTTTAACTGCTGATTGCAGGAAACAGTAAATGCGGAAAAACTGACTTGCAGAGATTGCAGATAATAAATGCAAAAACAACTTAGTAATAATTTTCAAAACATACCAAAAAACCTGCACTGTTGTGCAGGTTTTTGTGCTAATTCATATTAGATAGCGCGGTTGATTTTGTTGCTACGAATGCAACGAGTGCATACGTTCTTTCTTGAAACTGTTCCGTTTACATCAACTTTAACAGTCTGAATGTTCGCATTCCACTTTCTTCTTGTATGTCTGTTGGAATGGGAAACGTTATTTCCAGAAACTTGACCCTTACCACATATTTCACACTTTCTTGACATCTGCCGC
>JARBUO010000115.1 GCA_029239605.1 Bacillota bacterium
ACCATTCGGGAAATCCACATGGAAGAGGATGCGGGAAAACTGATTCATGACAATTCCGGAACCCTCATCGATTATAACCGCTGCGGTGTTCCACTTGTAGAAATCGTTACAAATCCTGATTTTTCAAGCCCGGAAGAAGTCGGCGTGTTCTTGGAACGCCTGCAGGAGATTTTGGTCTATCTTGACGTATCCGACTGCAAGATGCAGGAAGGCTCCATGCGTGCAGATGTGAACCTCTCCGTAAGACCGGAGGGTCAGGAGGAATACGGAACAAGAACTGAAATGAAGAATCTGAACTCCCTGAAGGCCATTCAAAGAGCCATCGCCTTCGAAAGCGAGCGTCAGATCAAGGTGCTGCAGGAAGGCGGAACGATCAGGCAGGAAACAAGACGCTGGGACGATGAGGCCGGTGAAAGCTATGCGATGCGTTCCAAGGAAAATGCACAGGATTACAGGTACTTCCCCGATCCGGACCTGCTCCCCGTGAGAATCAGCGACGCATGGATGGCAGAGATGGAAGGCTCCATGACGGAGCTTCCAAAGGACAAAAGACAGCGGTATCAGACTGACTTTGGGCTGACTGCCAAAGCTGCGGAAACCCTCACCTCTGCCAAAGAGATCGCATATCTCTTTGAAGAAACTGCCGCACGCTCCGGCAATGCAAAGGAAAGTGCAAATATCATTATTGGAGATATTCTTAAGTTGATGAAGGAAACGGCAACGCTGCCAGAAAATATAACCACCGATTCAGAGAAGCTGGCCGCCGCCGTACAGCTGATCTCAGACGGCAAAATTAACCGAAGCGTCGGAAAGACCGTGGTAGAGGAACTCTATAAAAACAACATTGATCCGGCGCAGTATGTCAAGGAAAACGGACTGTTGATCATCGAGGACAGCAGCAAGATTGAGCCTGTTGTTCTGCAGGTTCTGGAAAGCCATCCCCAGTCCATAGAGGATTATAAGAACGGCAAGGAAAAGGCTTTCGATTTCCTTATTGGTCAGTGTATGAGGCTGCTCAAGGGAAGCGCTAGTCCCCAGGCGATCAACGCAATGCTTCGGGAAAAGCTGGAGCAGCTTGATCCGTCTATGATCCGGGCAAAGCTTGAGCAGAGTGTAGATGCTGAAAAGGCGGCCGCATCAGCAGAAGCTGGCGAAAACCAAGGGAGTGCAGGGATTAAAGAAAATTCCGGAATTACAGAAAATGCCGAGCATGAGCAGTACGAAGCGGAGAAGGCTGCGTTGAACAAGACCTTTGCGGCCTATGGAAAGTTTGCCGGAAGAGACCGAAACTCAGAAAACGGCCTGGAGCCCATCAAAGTATTTGAATCCCAGGCATACCGCACCAGGACCTGTGGTGAACTGACCATTGCTGATGTTGGAAGAGAAGTCAAGCTGGCTGGCTGGATTCATACCATTCGAAACCATGGAGGCGTTGCTTTTATCGACCTTCGGGATCATTACGGAATTACTCAGGTCGTTGTAACGGATCAGCAGCTGGAGGGTCTTTGCAAGGAAACGGTCATCAGTATTTCCGGCACTGTGATCAAGCGGGATGCGGAAACCTACAACCAAAGCCTCTCCACGGGAGAAATTGAGCTGAAGGCAGAGGAAATCAGGATTCTTGGAAATGCCATGAACAATCTGCCCTTTGAGGTCGACAGCTCCACCGATACCAGGGAGGATGTACGGCTGAAGTACCGATTCTTGGACATGAGAAATCCCAAGGTGCACAACAACATGGTGCTGCGTTCGGAAATTATCCGTTGTTTGAGAAATCAGATGGAGCGCATGGATTTCCTCGAAATTCAGACGCCTATTCTGGCCAATTCTTCGCCGGAGGGAGCCAGAGATTATCTGGTGCCCAGCAGAAAGCACAAAGGAAAGTTTTATGCCCTGCCCCAGGCGCCACAGCAGTTCAAGCAGCTTTTGATGGTATCGGGCTTTGATAAATATTTTCAGATTGCACCCTGCTTCCGTGACGAGGATGCAAGAATTGACCGTTCTCCGGGCGAATTTTATCAGCTGGATTTTGAGATGGCCTTTGCCACCCAGGAAGACGTCTTCGCTGTGGCAGAGCAAGTGCTTTCCGCAACCTTTGCACGGTTTACCGATAAATATGTATCCCCTGCTCCCTTCCGAAGAATTCCGTTTGCGGAAGCAATGCTGAAATATGGAAGCGATAAACCGGACCTGCGCAATCCTTTGGAAATCATGGATCTGACAGACTTCTTCCAGACCGTGGACTTCAAACCGTTCCATGGAAAGTTGGTTCGTGGAATCACCGTTCCCGGCTGTGCCAAAATGCCAAAATCCTTCTTTGCCTCTATGGAAAAGCTTGCACTAAGCATTGGCATGAAGGGACTTGGATATATCTCCGTCAAAGAGGATATGACCTACAAGGGACCCATTGACAAGTTCTTCAGCGACGAGCAGAGAACGGAGATCGCTGCCCTTGCTTCCCTCAAGAAAGACGATGTGCTCTACTTCATCAGCGATGAAAAAGGGCTTGCGGAAAAGTATGCGGGCCAGATCAGGACAGAGCTCGGAAAGCGGCTGGATCTCATTGCAAAGGATCGGTTTGAGTTCTGCTTTATCACCGACTTCCCCATGTACGAAATCAATGAGGAGACAGGAAAAGTAGATTTCACCCACAATCCGTTCTCCATGCCCCAGGGAGAAATGGAGGCGCTGCTGACCATGGACCCGCTGGAAATCAAGGCATATCAGTATGATATTGTCTGCAACGGCGTAGAGCTCTCCTCCGGGGCGGTGAGAAACCACAGGCCGGAAATTATGGTCAAGGCTTTTGAAATTGCAGGCTATACAGAGGATGATGTAAAGAACAAGTTTGGAGCCCTCTATCAGGCATTCCAGTACGGGGCACCGCCTCATGCCGGTATGGCGCCCGGGGTGGACCGCATGGTCATGCTGCTGGCAGACGAGGAGAGCATCCGGGAGGTCATTCCGTTCCCGCTGAACAGCAATGCTCAGAACCCAATGCTCAATTCGCCCGGTGAGGTTGAGGAAAAGCAGCTGAGAGAGGTTCACATCAAGATCAGATAAGCTAGTTAATATACGATGTACGAGTGTAATGACCGGTTGAGATCAGCCAGTTCGTACACTCGTTCCAATAAACTGAATATTCAAAAATAGACAGCTTTATTATTATGCCAAAACGGAAAAATGATATAATAATTTCGGCAAATAATTAAAAAATCAAAATATAACAGAATATATTATGGAAATAAATGAATTGAGCAGTTGATTCTTCGGAAACCCGCAGAATCTCTGCTCAATTTCACTAAAATGCTTAAATTTCAATATTTGTATTGTTTTCACCCCCTTTCTATAATAGAATTAAACGAGTTACACCAAACTAATAAGGGAGGAAATACGGATGATTTACAATAGTACAGAAGCAGAGAAAAAGGCGGCGCACAATGTGGCGGAACTGATGATGGCAGCGGCCAGAACAGCACCAAAAGGGTGCGGTGTTGATAATTTAGTGGCTGTTATGATAGATGGAGAAGAAAAGGCGCAATTGGCGGATCAGATGAGAAAGATTGCAGAAGAAACAGGAGCAGACTTCTTTGCAAGAGATGGCGGAAATGTTGACGCAAGTCCCGTTATCGTGATACTGGGAGTCAAAAACATTCCTCTGGGTCTGGAGAACTGTGGTTACTGCGGATTTAAAGATTGCGCCGCTACGGCAAAGGCAGGCGCAAGCTGTGCATTTAATGTCACAGATCTTGGAATTGCGGTTGGGTCAGCGGTATCTGTGGCGGCAAATCACCGGTTTGACAACCGTGTAATGTTTTCCGCCGGGAAGGCAGCCATGGCGTTGAAATTTTTACCGGAAAATGTGCGCGTTGCGTACGGTATACCGCTCTCCGCAAGCGGAAAAAGTATCTTTTTTGATAGAGCGACGGCAATTTGCAGCGAATAAATAAAACTTAGAAAAGGAACAATCAACATGAAACCATTATCGCAGAAAATGCTCGACATGAAAGCTTCCTCTGTTCGGAAACTTACCAGATATGCTGATGAAGCCGAAAAAAAGGGGAAAAAAATCTATAAATTGAACATCGGACAGCCTGATCTTCACGTTCCGGAAGAATATTATGAGAGAATCCGTGGGTTTCGTGAGCCCACAGTGGAATATATGCCGTCACAGGGTATTCCCCAGCTTCTTGAAGCGGTGGAGTCCTATTACAGGAGCATTGGTATCGATGTAGACAGAAATCATATTTACATCACCACCGGAGGTACTGAGGCCATTATGTTTACACTGCTTGCCCTCACCAACCCCGGAGACGAGTTCCTGATCTTTGAGCCCTATTATTCCAATTATAACACCTTCTTCACCATGACCGGAGCGACGCCGGTGGCGGTAACGACTTATGCCGAAGACGGGTTCCATGTGAACAGAGAAGCAATGGTGGCTAAGATTACGGAGAAGACAAAGGCCATCTTCATAACCAACCCGGGAAACCCCACAGGAACGGTTTTAAGAGAGGATGAAATCCGAATGATTGCAGATGTGGCCAAGGAACATGACCTTTACATCATCTGTGATGAGGTGTACCGGGAAATGGTATTTGGAGGCGTCAATGTCACCAGCTTTGGTTATCTGGAGGATATTCACGACCGTCTGATCATTGTGGACAGTGTATCAAAGCGCTACAATGCCTGCGGTGCAAGAATCGGTGTTCTTATTTCCAAAAACGATGAAATTTTGGAGTTGATCTCCAAACTTTGCCAGGGCAGGCTGGCAGTATCCACCATCGAACAGTTTGGTGCTGTGGGATTGTATTCCACAGGATTTCGTGTGATCCATCAGATCAGGGACGAATTCGAAAAGCGCAGAGATGTGGTCTATGAGAGCTTGAAGCGCATACCGGGAGTTTTTTGCGAAAAGCCGGAAGGAGCATTTTATTTAATCTGTAAGTTGCCGGTTGAAGATTCCAATGACTTTTTGATATGGATGCTGCAGGAGTTTGAGGACCAGGGAGAGACGGTGATGGCAGCACCTGCCGACGGGTTTTATGCCACAGAGGGCTTGGGAAGGAACGAGATTCGAATTGCTTATGTTCTGGAGCCGGAAAAACTGAGGCGCGCCATCGAGATCCTGGGAAAAGGTCTGGAAGCATATCAGAAGAGATAACAGAAACAGCCCAAAAACTCGAAAAAGATCGAATTATTAATTATTTTGTTGATGAATTATATAAATTGACTAAAATATAACAGAAAATGACCGATAAAATAACTAAGTGGATACTCACTTAGTTATTTTTACCTAATGGGAAATTTATCAGAGGACCCTATTATGGATATTTATGTAGCCCGGCAGCCTATTTTTAACAGTAAAATGGGCTTGTACGGGTATGAGTTGTTGTATCGGAGAAGTGAAAAAAATTATTTTGAAGGTGGAGATCAGAGTGGTGCTACCAAGGAGCTGGTCTACAACACCTTTCTTGTGATTGGTCTGAATAAGCTCACCGACGGTACTGTGGGGTTCATTAACTTTACACAGGATCTCCTGGAAAAGGAAGTCGCGAGAATTCTGCCCAAGGATCAGGTCGTCATTGAAATTCTGGAAACCGTTCAAGCCAGCGATAAGGTCGTTGCCGCTTGCAAAAATTTAAAGGAACTGGGCTATACCATTGCGCTGGATGATTTTGTCTTCAACAGAACGGACCAGGACTACACTCCCCTAATTGAGCTCGCAGATATTATTAAAATTGAATTTCCTTCTGCAGACAAGCAGGCCCAAAAAGAACTGCTAAGCCGCTATAAAAATAAGATTACTTTTCTGGCAGAAAAGGTGGAAACAAGAGAAGAGTATAAAGAAGCAGTGGAAATGGGCTACGAACTTTTTCAAGGCTATTTCTTCAGCAAGCCTATGATGGTGAAATCCAAAGAAATCGGCATGCTCAATGTCCACCTGATCCAAATTATGCAGGAGCTTTATAGAGAAGATCCCGACTTTACTGTGATTGCTGATATCATTCAAAAGGATTTGGGCCTTTCTTTTAAACTGTTAAAAATGGCCAATTCTATTTACTTTGGCGGAAAATATACCATTAAGAGTCTGACACATGCAGTCATTCGTCTGGGAATTGTTGAAATGAAGCACTGGATTTCTATTATGCTTCTGAGAGACTTCGAAAATGAGGAAAATACGGAATTGATCAAGATGTGCCTGTTGAGAGGCAAGGTTCTCGAACTGATCTCATCGGATCTGGAACAAAAGCAATCAGAAACCGAGTTTTTCCTGACAGGGATTCTATCCTCCATCGATGTCATTGTGGGCGAGAATATGGAGAAGATATTAAACTCCCTGCCCCTTTCCCATGAAGTAAAGGATGCATTACTTGGAAAACAGGTATATCTCAAAGAATGCCTTGACTGCGTTCTTGCTTACGAACGATTTGAGTTTGATGAAGCCAAGGAAAACCTTGCAAAGCTTAATATAACGTTGGATCGGTATATGGAGCTCTATGTAGAAGGACTTACCTGGCTGAGGACCACCAGTGAATAAAAAAGGCTTGTGTTACCGGCAATTGCAACACAAGCCTTTTTCGTTAAGCAAGCTTTTGCTCCTTGGAGGGAAGCTGTGCAAGAATGATCGCTGCAAACATGATCAGACAGCCAATCCCCTCCTTTAATGTAATCTTTTCACTGAGAAGCACCATTCCCGCAATGAGGGCAAATACAGATTCCAGAGAAAGAATCAAAGATGCGACCGTAGGTTCCGTATTCTTTTGGGCGACAATCTGAAGGGTGTATGCAACACCGCAGGACATAACACCGGAATACAAAATCGGAAGCCAGCATGCCAAAACATTGGCCCAGTCTACAGTTTCTAATACCGCCATAAATGGAATGGAGATGACTCCGCAGACAAAGAACTGAATACAGGACATCTTTACGCCATCGGTCTTTGGTGAAAAATAATCAATGACCAGAATATGTACCGCAAAGCCAAAGGCACAAAGCAGTACGAGAAGGTCGCCGGTGCCAATACTGAAATCTTCTTTGATACAGAGCATATAAAGACCAAAGGTACCCATGACCACACAGAACCAAAGGATAGGACGAACCTTACGTCCGATAAATAAGCCCAATATTGGAACCAGAACGATATACAGCGCCGTGATAAAGCCGCCCTTCCCTGCTGTGGTGTAAACCATCCCGATCTGTTGAAGGGAGCTGGCTACAAACAACACAGCGCCGCAGGAAAGGCCGCCTACCAGAAGTGTCTTTCTCTCAGCCCTTCGTTCCTCATCTGTAAGGGCGACTGTGCCTTCTAAAAGGTTCTTTTTTTTCCGCTGTGTGTCCAGTAAAAAAATCACCGGAACCAGGACCAGGGCCCCTAAAATACAGCGAATCCCATTGAAGGTAAAGGGCCCGATGTATTCCATTCCTGCTCTCTGTGCCACAAAAGATGCACCCCATATCAGTGCCGCCAGAAATAATAAAAGATCATTGCGCAGTTTACTGCTCATATATAAAACCCCCGTTTCAAACATATTCACAAGAAATAAAGCAACCTTCATGCCAACGTTATTGAGAAAACATGATTTTCAGCAGAAACATGACGGCAAGCAGGCTATTTCAAGGACTCACCATTCTTTGAATGTATTTGCATTCAAAGAAGTAATTTATAACAGCAATCATATGAATTGATAACGAATCGATTTGAAGCGATGTTGATACGAAATCGATTCAAATTGCTGGACATTCCTCCTTTTTCCCGGTATACTTTTGATCATAAGTGAGTAAAGCATGCACTTTTTTTCGGAGGAGATATATGACAATCGTAAAAGATACGTTTGGTTTGAGCCGCGTGGTTGAACCCAAAACTGCAGTTCCGGTGACGGCATGGAAACTGGATAACAGCAGGGAGATTCAGCCCTGGGAGTGCCGGATTTCATTGAAGCTGATCCATCTGGAGCGAGACTGTTTTCAGCAGTTCTGCAACGAGTGCGGCAATGATGAAATGATGATCATCACCAAAATTCTGGATGTTATTCAGCGTCGGGGCAAACTCCACAATCCCTTTACCAACACAGCAGGACAGTTTCTCGGTGTTATTGAGGAGATGGGAAATGAGTATGCTAAAAGCTCTAAATTTAAGGACGGTGATGTAATTTCATGTCTGACAACTATGACTGCACTTCCCATTCATATCGATAAAATCCATAAGATAGATTATAACTTCGGGGAGCTGACCGTATCAGGCTACGGTATTATTTTTATGGATTCTCCCCTTACAACAATTCCGCCGGATATTCAGCCCGACTATACCATGGTGGCATTTGATGAAGCCGCCAATCTTTATAATATCTATGCAGCAAGCCATAAAGGGATGCGGTATTTACTCATCGGAAAAGACCTGCTTTCCAGTATTATTTACGTTTCTGCTATTAAAAAGTCTGCAGGAGAAGATTGCTATATTACGGTTCTCCTTGATGAAGACGGAATTGGTACCCTCACGCCTTCCCAGGTGACCCAGGAACTTGCGTGCTGGGTGGATTCCTCCCATATCATTGATGTGACCCAGCCGATTCCGGCAGCAGAAGCCATTTTGGGGCAGGAAAAAGAACCTTATGATATGACCATCAACGGAGAAGACCTTCCGGGATCGGAAGTACTCAGCGTGATGCTCACCCGCCATAAGGGAAAGTTGTATTTCACCAGCCTTAAGAATAACATCAGTCAGTCCAACCTGATTGCAGAAAGCATGGGGAAAGAGCTGGAGACCTATGTTCTGAACCAATACGTTGCAGGAATTGAAGAACAATTTGTTTTCGAGCTCCTAAGCTCCGCTTCAAAGGATCTGGAGCGGCTGGCAGAAATCTACCGCTCTCAGGCAAATGGTGTGCGGCGAATCAGAAAAAAGGGGCTTGCTGCAGCTGTAGAAAAGGCGGGAAAAGCGGATGATTTCATCTTCGGAAGCCCTGCCACAGAGGCATTGCTAGGAGAAGTTCTGAATATTTCGGAGTACGACTGCAACGTAATTATACAGGGAGAAACGGGAACTGGTAAGGAAAAAATTCTCGAAATTATCCATAAAAACAGCCAACGGAAAAATAAGCCCTGCATTAAGATTAACTGTGCTACAATTCAGGAAAACCTTGCAGAGAGTGAGTTCTTTGGTTATGAAGGCGGTTCCTTCACCGGCGCCCAGGCAACAGGAAAAAAGGGATATTTTGAGCTGGCGAACGGAGGCATTTTATTCCTTGACGAAGTGGGCGCTCTGTCGCTGAATCTCCAATCCAAACTTCTCAGAGTCCTTCAGGAAAACCAGTTTTATCGGGTAGGCGGGATTCAGCCTATCAATGTCAATGTCCGTGTAATCTGCGCCAATAATGTTCCTTTGCGGCAATTGGTTGAGCAGGGAAAATTCCGGGAGGACCTCTATTACCGTCTTAATATTTATACCGTTACCGTACCCCCATTGAGGGAGAGAAGAGAGGATATCGTCGCTTTGGCAAAATCCTTTCTGGAGCATTTCTGCATGCGCTACGGAATCGATAAGGAATTTGATCCCCTGGCACTGACAAAACTAGCTGCTTATGACTGGCCGGGCAATGTGCGGGAGCTTGAAAATCTGGTCCATCGGGTTGTTATTAGCATTCGGGAGCACATCGTCCGCGGGGAAGATGTGGAAGCGGTACTGAATGAAAATATCTATGAAGATCTGGTAATCAATGTGAGGAGAACAATGAAAGCTTCCGCCTCTCTTGATTTCAACAAGATTATAGAGCAGCAGGAAACCCAGCTCATCGACTACGCCTTGAAGAAATTTGGAAGTACAAGAAAGGCAGCTGAGTTTTTAAATATGTCACAGCCTCAGCTAATGCGAAAAAAACAGAAGTATGATCTTTAGGGAACGTTGATTCACTCCAGACGAACGGATGGTCGGTTATCATTCGTGCACACTTCATTAAATCAGCGTTTAGAAAGGGGTTCGGGATGAAAGAAGGAAAAGAATTAAAAAAAGAAAAAGAAACCAAAAGGGAAAAGAAAAAAGATCCACTGAGTAAGAAGCCTGGGGCAACGGAGACAGGAATGCACTCCGGGACAAAGGGGAAGATCCTGAAGAGTACGGTCATCGGAGTTCTTGTAATCCCTCTTTTCTTCGGGTGGTCTACCCCGGCGCCCAAAGGAACGTCCTATGCAGGGCCGCCGTCAGCCGTCAGCGATATTCGGCTGCTCTATGACCTGACTTACCGAAAGGGGCAGGAAACCATTCATGAACAGCGAATTTTAAACGAACAGCTCGATATGATCCGGGAGGCCAGAGAATTTATCGTGGCGGATCTTTTCCTTTATAATGATTACTATAATAAATCAGATGTGAGTTATCCTGATTCCACCAGGCAGATGACCGAGGCTTTGATTGCCCGGAAAAAAGAAGTGAAAGATCTGAAAGTTTATCTGATTACTGACGAGATCAATAATAGCTATCGCGCAGATATGAACGATCAGTTTCAACTTCTGGAAGAGAATGGGATTACGATAATTATTACGGATTTATCCAAGGTTCGGGATTCCAATCCGCTGTATTCCGGGTATTACAGGGCCTATTTCCGCCATTTTGGTCAGGGGCAAGAAGGCTGGCTGAGGAATCCCTTCGGAGACAACGGGCCCAAGGTAAACGTCCGAAACTATCTGAGACTATTGAACTTCAAGGCAAATCACAGAAAGGTGCTGATTACGGACCAGGAAGCGATGGTGAGTTCTGCCAATCCCCACGATGCAAGTGCTTACCATTCCAATATTGCGTTTCGATTCCGGGGTGAAGCGGCTGCTTCCCTTTTGGAAACGGAGAAGGCGGTTGCCTCCTTTTCCGGTACCGAAATCAGCGGCGTTGAATATCGTTATGATCCAGCAAATCTGAGAGCAGAGACCAGTGTTACCGTGATGACAGAGGATAAGATTAAAGAAGAGATCCTGGACTCCCTTGAACATACGGAGTCAGGAGATAAAGTGATGCTGGGAATGTTCTATCTATCTCACAGGGAAATTATCGACGAGCTTTTGGCAGCAGCAAAGCGCGGCGTAACTGTGAGAGTAATCCTG
>JARBUO010000116.1 GCA_029239605.1 Bacillota bacterium
TCTATCGTTTTTCCGTTTCTCTTTATTATGAACGAGATTGCTTCCGGCACCTCTAAGCTGCCTTTAAGCACAAACTATTGCCTTCATCTGTATTTTGGCGCGATTTTTTTGCCAAGCGTGATCCAAATGATGAAATGCTCAGCGAACTATAGGGGGGCGTGGATTTATAAAACTGCTCCTGTTAAAGATGTGGGAGCCATTTTCAAAGGCACAATGAAGGCGCTGCTGGTCAGACTCTTTCTACCGGTTTTTCTCGTGGAAAGCATTATTTTTATCATGCTTCTGGGAAGCGGAATCATTCCCAATCTGATTGGTATCTTCCTGAATATTCTACTGTTTGCTGTCCTCTGTTTCCGTATTTTTGAGAGAACCTTACCCTTTTCTGAAAGCTTCGGCAGTGCCCGGAAGGGGGCGTGGGCAGCCATTCCGACATTCTTTATTCTTGCAGGACTGGCAGGTGCCCACTATTTTTTTATTTCCGCATGGTTTGGGGCTTACGGCATCTATTGGGTAATCCTTCTTTCAGCAGTTTCCAATGTTATCCTTTGGAGAAGAGCGTTTGCTTTGAAATGGAACCAGCTATGAGATCATTTGTAAGGTCATTCGGAGACGATTATGAGGCTCTTTGTAAGGTATCAGGGTACTTTACGAGGCCTTTTGCAAGGCTATCAGAGACTATTTGTGAGGAGGCTTATGCGCTTGTTATAATGGAGCGGATTGCGTGGCGGATTTCTTCATAGCTGGTACAGCGGCAGATATTGGATTGAAGCCATTCTTCCATTACATACTCATCGGCGTCAGGATGGATCGCAGCAAGAGAATGGCAGACCATGAGAAAGCCCGAAGTACAGTAACCGCACTGAAAGCCCCAGTTCTCAACAAAAGCTTTCTGAATCGGGGCATTCTTTAATCCTTCGATTGTGGTAATCTGATGACCCATCGCTTCCGCTGCCAGCATGAGACAGGACTTGACCGGCCAACCGTCAATGAGAACGGTGCAGGCACCGCAGTCCCCGTTGAGGCAGCCCGGCTTAGCACCGGTCAAACCCAATTGATCCCGAAGGACAGTCAGAAGGATGTCTGCAGGCTCAATGGCAACATCTCTCTTCTCGCCGTTGACGGTCAGTGTAATAACGTTCTTCCCTTCTAATTTGAACATGGCATCTTCTCCAATTCTTTTTCAAGATTCAGCAATGTGGTTTTTAAGACGAAGAGACGGTACGTGTCAGAACCGTAGACATCATTAAGAACCGGACCAGGCAGATGATTGATCATTTCATGAATCTTTGCATCTGCAGCGAGGCCCTCCTGATTCCAGGCAGTGTCAATTTTGGGACTCTGGAAAGGAAAGGCACAAAGTCCGCTAAAGGCCAATCGAACCCGACCTTCGTCGAGAATGGCAGCAAGCGTTAGAGCCGGATAGTCAATTTTCTCATTCTTTGTTTTCTTAATATGAAAATATGGCAGGGACAAATACTTGTTCTTAATAATAAATTGAACGATAAAATCCCCCTTTTTTAAGTTTAGCCTGTGATTGTATATCTCGTGAATCGGTATGGTTGCAAGCTTATTTCCGGAGGCGATGATTACGCTGGCATCAGAGAGGAGCAAGGGAAGAAGCGCTTCTTTATAGCGGATGGTACCGCAGATATTGCCTCCGAGTGTTATCTTGCATTGCATGGTATGGTCTGCGATTCTTCCGCAAGCCTTCGTCAGCAACGGGTAATAATTCGCCTCTGAAATTGCTGAAAGGGTAACGGCTGAGCCCATAACCAGCTCATTGGCGTTATTTTCAAAAACAGTACACTCCGGAATCGCTTTCAGATCAATCACAGCTTTTGTATGAATGTTATTCACTCTTGCCATTGAGATAATCTCTGAGCCTCCGCTGTAATAAATCGGAAATCTTCCAGCCCCTTCGAGTTCTTTGTACGCACGCACCGCTTCTGTAATTGTATCTGGTCTGTAATAATCAAAGGTGAAAGGAATCATATTTTACCTCCTGTCTTTGCCTGCCAGATGGTTTCCGGTGTGATGGGCAGCTGATCCAGCTCTGTCTGTGCAGCAGCAGATAACGCATTTGCCAGAGCGGCAGGAATTCCGATAATACCATGCTCTGCAAGCCCTCTTGCCCCGAAAGGGGCATTGATCTGCGGCGTCTCGATAAAGTCTACCAAATAGACGGGTTCCTGTCCGATGTGCATCACTTTATAGGTTCGCAGGCTGGTATTCAGCATTTCCCCCTGATCGCCGTATTCAAAGGCCTCGCGAGTCGCCAGACCAAGACCCATACACATTCCTCCGGTAATCAGCCCTCTTGCAGTCTTGGGATTCAGTACCTTTCCCGCATCGATGACTGTCGCGGCATGAATCAATCGATAGCTGAAATCTTTTGTATCAAACTCTACCTCCACTGCTTGCGCGCCAACTGCCCAGGCTGGGCCGGCAACACCTTTTCCCGTATCTTTATTCAGTGTCGTGAGGTTGCTCATAATAAAACTTCCACGCCCCATGATTTGACCTTCAATACTCTGACCGTCAGGGTATTGGTATCCATGGACGAGATCCTTGAAAGGAATGAATTTCAAAGGATCATGCCTTTGATAAACCTTTTCTTCCGCCACGTCAAGGTCCTCAGGAGGACACTTTAGAACCACAGCGCCAAGACTCTTCAGCTGCCTGATCAAATCTTCCGCGGCTCGTTGAACAGCTCTGCCTGCCATGAAGGTTGTCATACTGGCAACGGTTTTATAATGTTCCGGACAAACCTGGGTATCGACATCAAGCTTTACGTGGATTCTGCTAAGATCCATCTTCATGGTTTCTGCCAGAATCTGGGCAAGAGTCGTTTTCATCCCCGGACCGCATTCCACCGCGCCGCTGCTGAGATTGATGCTGCCGTCTGCGTTGAAGGTCAGCAGCGCTCCTGATATGGCATCCGTCGGAAGGTCTGATGTCTTCCACAAGCTGCTGATTCCTTTCGCCCGTACGATTCCGTTCCCAAGTTCAATTCTTGAGCCTTCACCCCAATTGATCAGCGATTTCAGCCGCTCCAGACATGCTGGCAGGCTGCCGGTGTTGCTGGTGGTGGATGTAACCATCGTTGGAGTTGTGCTGCCGGGGAGAATCGCATTCTTCAGCCGTAGGTCGAAAGGATCCATGCTCAGTGTCTGAGCAAGTTTGTCCAGGGATCTTTCCATACAAAAGGTATAGGACTCGTGACCGAATCCGCGAAAGGATGTGGCATAGGGGCGGTTGGTATAGACGCATAAGGAGTCGCAGCAGACATGCTCAACATTATAGGGCCCTGTACAGTCTACCGCAATGGCTTTCGCCATGCGGGGACCAATATCGGCATAAGCACCTGAATCCAGAAGACAGGTCATTTCCACCGCCTTCAGGCAGCCATCTTTTGTGGCGCCAAGCTTTACTTTGGCTTCCAATCCTATGCTGCCCGGAGCTGAAACAATATCCTCTTCTCTCGTATAGGCTATTTTTACGGCCTGACCGTTGACGGCCTTTGAAGCAAGATATGCCAGGATCTCCAGTGTCATTGCGGCTTTGCCGCCAAAGCCTCCGCCCACAAGAGGTGTTTTAACGACCACCTTTCCTTCTTCGAGATTGAAGTACTGACTGATCATTTTTTTCACTGTAAACGGGGCCTGAGAAGAGGTCGTGATAATCACCTCACCGTCAGGCAGGATTTCAGCTTTGGCATTTCTGGTCTCCATTGCAATGTGGTCAGATTTTGGGAGCTGAAAACTAGCTTCTATGATCACCTCGCTCTCTGCCCAACCCATAGCCATATCACCTTTTCTGATCTTCACCCGCTCCGCAATATTAGTATTTGGTTCTGGATAAACATCAGAAACGGCTTTCTTATAGGAGGATAGATTTTCATGAACCAGCGGGGCAGTACTTTCCACCGCTTCAGAGGGGGTAAAAACTTCAGGCAGCGGAACATATTCTACTTTAATTTTATTGACCGCCTCTGCGGCGGCTCTCTCGCTAAAGGCTACCGCCAATGCGACGGGCTCACCAAAGTGTCTTACTTTACCAACAGCCAGCGGAGGACGATCCTCCAGGATCGAACCGATCCGAACAGCGCAGTCCTGACCGGTAAGCACTGCTTTTACACCGGAAACCTTCAGTGCTTCAGATGTATCAATAGATTTTATATTTGCATGCGCATGAGGGCTGATCAGAATTCTGGCATGCAGCGTTCCTGCTTTTATTTCGTCCCCCGTATATATTGCTCTTCCTGTGACCTTATCCCAGGCCTCCTTACGCAACGTATCAAAACCGATGGTTTTCAAAACAACACCTCCTTATAAGGGTTAGGGTTGCTCATTCTGAATTTCCTATGCAGTTTTTGAAGAATGGAAGCAAAGAGTTATTTATAATGCAGTTCTGTGAGTCGATTCCTGAACTTCCGGGAACAGAACAATATGGAGATTCCTTTCATATAATGAAAGAATCGGATGGCCGGGAAAAGATGGGAATCTTATTTGGGTCAAAATCAGAAAAAAGGGGGGGTCCTTTGATCTATGAAATGCAGGAAATGATAACCCTGCCTGTTCAGGATAACCTTTGTTTTACCTTTGAACAGATGAATATCAACAGCACCTTTCAGGGTCTGTGGACAAGGCTGGCAGTGCTGATGCGAAGCTCCATTTACTCGTCGCTGCTGAACCTCTCCAATCAGGTGACCATTATGAATGCCCTGTTTCAGTTGCCGGGTGACTTTAAAGATTCCTTTCAAATGTTTTACGGGGCCGAGGTATCCCAGCGGTTTGCCAATCTGTTTACAGACTTTCTGGCAAGGGGCACTCAGATTGTTGACGGCGTGAAGGCAAGTGATAATGATATGATCGATCAAGCCACGAGAGGCTGGTATCTTACTGGTAACCATATTGCAACCTTTATGGGAACGATCAATCTGTTTTGGGACAGCAGGCAGTGGAATCTTTTGCTGAATCAATACATCAATTTGAAAGTTCAGATGGTGTTGTCCATTGCAACGGAGGATTATCAAAGAGAGATGGAACTGTTAAACCGTGTATTTGACCTCGCTTCCATTATGGGCTCCTATATGGCGAGGGGTGTCATTGCCAGAGAACTGCAGAAGGAAACAGGATGAATCAACCAATAAGATAATGCAATCATAAGAGGAACAGGATTGAATTAATTCGTAACGACAACCCCTATAAGGGAAATAAAGGAAATATTTTGATTATTCTGATTTATCTTTCTTTTTGAGGGTAATTATCTTATAATCAGAGAGGGGCTCTGGGAAGGAGGCTCCGTCTGCGTCTTAAAAAGTATGCCGGACAAGCCTCCCCCAATAGGAGAAGAAAAAAATGAGATAATCAGTGGTTTTCATGGAAATCAGACGGATGAAACAGGATGGCATTCGTGGGGAAATCAATTTAACAGGTAAAGGAGAGACTTGATATGAAACAAAAAACCCTGAATCTCAAAAACGGCAAAGGGACTCTGCTTGGTAAAATTTTGTTGTACATTGGAGTGCCGATTCTTGCAGCATACGGCATATCCTCCTTTGTTACACTGCACACGGTGAATCAAGCAATTACAGAGCTAACGACAAAACAGCTGAATTCAGAATCGGTGGCTGCTTCTAAGGATATCGCAGGGAGCTTCAATGAATACTTAAAGATTACAGAGACAATGGCTCAAAGTAGCCAGTTTGAGGACTTTGTTCTGGAATTGCAGCCCGGTATGCCGGCAGATACCGCCTCTGCCTTCAATAAGGCCGAGAATTCGCTGGCAAGCATTAAGGCCATGGACCCTGACACGATTCTTGAAGCGTGGATTGCAGATGTTGATTCCAATCAGCTTGCTCTCTCAAACGGATTTTACGCAAGTGCTGATTGGGTGGCCAAGGAAAGGCCCTGGTTCATTCAAATGGCAGAAGCAAATGCACCGACCATGACGTCACCCTATCTTGATGCGCTGTCAGGGAAGCTGGTAGTAACCGCTGTTACCCCAATTTATCGGGAGGGCACCGGTGAGATCATTGGTGCTGCGGGACTTGATTTTCTTCTCGACGGTATTTCGGAAACCATCGGCAGCTATCAGCTTGGAAAAACAGGATATTTTATTTTGGTAGACAGTGCGGGCCAAATTATCTACCATCCAAATAAAGACTATCTGAATACCAATGTTAAGGATGCAGATCTGTCTGATAATGTGAAAGAGGCGATCCTAAATCATCGTACAGGAAGCATAGAGTACATCGACAGCGCTGAAGAGATCCACGGTTTTCTTTCTGAAGTTGGAAATACCGGGTGGACGGTAACCACCGCATTGCCTAATCATGAGTTTCACAGTACGTACAATTCCGTACGCACCATAAGCTTTGCAATTATCTTTGCGGTATTACTGATCATAGGAGCAATGATGGTGGCTGTCTCCGGTAGAATCGTGAAGCCGGTAAAACAGCTTGCAGCCATCGCACATCAGCTGGCAGTGGGGGATGTGGAGGTTGAGACAAAACAGGTAAAAGCTGTAAGCGACGAATTGGACGAGCTTACGGAGGCCTTCGCCGCTATGGCGGAGAATATCCGTGAACAGTCAAAGGCAGCAGAGCGAATTGCAGCAGGGGACTTAACGGTAGAGATCCAGGCAAGATCTGAGAAAGATGTTCTTGGCCTAAGCATGGCTACAGTGATTGATACGCTGAAAAACCTGATCGCAGAAGCCAATCGGCTGAGTGAGGCAGCTGTTCACGGCAGGCTGGAAATAAGAGGGAATAATTCTCATTTCAGTGGAGGATACCGGGATATTATTTCCGGGATCAACGGCACTCTTGATGCACTCATCAGACCGCTGAAGCTCTCTGCCAATTACATAGAACGTATCAGCAAGGGAGACATACCCGAGAAGATTGAAGAGGAATATCCGGGAGACTTTAACGAAATCAGAAAGGATATCAACCAATGTATTGAGGCAATTCAGGCATTGGTTACGGATGCAGGCTCCCTCGCCGCCGCTGCGCAGCAAGGCAGACTTCAGGTCAGAGCGGACGGGTCAAAGCACGGAGGCGATTTCAGAAAGATCGTCGAAGGATTCAATGGGACGCTGGATTCGGTCATCGGGCCATTGACAGCAGCAGCCGACTACATCGAACAAATCGGAAACGGCAGGATTCCAGAATCTATTACAGAGGAATTCAAAGGAGATTTCAACAAACTAAAAGAGAGCATTAACTCTTGTATTGACGGGCTGGGCGGCCTTACAGAGGCAAGGAATGTTTTGAAACAAATGAGTGTAAATGATTATTCTGCACAGGTACAGGGAGAATACCGAGGGATTTTCGAGGAAATCGGCAGCTCTGTAAACGGAGTTTCAGAGCGTGTTAAAAATACCATACGAATCATCAACAATGTGTCGGTCGGGGATTTGGAAGATCTGACAGATCTGAAAAAAATCAGCAAAAGAAGCGAAAAAGATACCCTGATACCGGCAATGATTACAATGATGGAGAGCATAAAAGCGCTGACAGAAGAGACCGCAATTCTTTCGGAGGCATCGGTAAGAGGTGAGCTCACGGTTAGAGGAAACGCCGATCGGTTTGAAGGAGAATTTGCAAAAATTATTGAAGGAATCAATGGGACGATGGATGCGGTTATTGAGCCAATCCATGAAGCTGCAGCCGTGTTGGAGCAGATGGCTGAGGGTCACCTAGACGTACTGATGGAAGGCAATTACCAGGGAGATTACGCAAAGATCAAAGAGGCGCTGAATACTACCATTGGAAATTTCCAAGTCTACATCAAAGAAATCACACACGTGCTTTCACAAATCGGAGCAGGAAATCTTGAGCTGGCTATAGAGTCAGAGTATAAGGGTGATTTTATCGAAATAAAGAATTCCCTCAACGGTATTCTGACTTCCCTCAGCGAAGTGCTTGGCAATATCGGTGAGGCTGCGGATCAGGTTAACGCAGGGGCGCGGCAGGTATCCGACGGAAGTCAGGCGCTGTCTCAGGGTTCCACGGAACAAGCCAGCGCAGTGGAAGAACTGTCGGCTTCCATTGCTGAAATTGCATCTCAGACGAAACAAAATGCAGTAAGCGCCAACCTGGCAAATGAACTTGCCAGCGATGCAAAAGCATTTGCGGAAAAGGGAAATGCTCATATGAGAGAGATGCTCGTCTCCATGGAGGAGATTAACACATCTTCTGCAAACATTTCTCAAATCATCAAGGTCATCGACGATATCGCCTTCCAGACGAATATTCTCGCACTTAATGCAGCCGTTGAGGCCGCAAGAGCAGGGCTCCACGGCAAAGGGTTTGCTGTCGTTGCAGAGGAAGTCCGGAATCTTGCAGCCAGAAGCGCAAAGGCAGTGAAAGAGACAGCGGAACTCATTGAAGGCTCTGTAAGCAAGGCGGGAGCTGGAACGAAGATTGCCAATGAGACAGCAGCGGCCTTAAAGGAGATCGTTGCTAAGGTAGGAGAAGCCTCAGATCTGGTTCGAAACATTGCCGCTGCATCGAACGAGCAGGCGTCGGGAATTGCTCAGGTCAACAAGGGAATTGAGCAAGTTTCGCTTGTAGTTCAAAACAATTCCGCCACGGCAGAGGAAAGTGCCGCCGCCAGTGAGGAATTGTCCTCTCAATCCGAATTTCTTCGGGAAATGGTGGGTACCTTCCGGATCAAACGCTTAGCTGCTTCGGCTCAGAACCGGCAGCTGGCCGGACCTGCGGGAAGCAAACGACTCTCAGGCACTGCAACTGGTCTTGGGCAGAAGCCGCCGGCCATCATTCTCGGCGGAGAGTCGGATAAATATTAGACATTTCCTATCGAAGTCACAATTGCATGGGCTTATGAAAAGGTAGTTGAACCTGATGCCAGAGCAGCGAATATTTCTGAAACAGGATATCCGCTACCTGGGAGCGGTGCGGCAAGAAGATCGGGATAACCGGTCTTTTTGTTTGCCGTGACTGGATGCAAATTACCGGTCAATTCAGGTGGTTCTTCTTTGGGTTTGCATATAAACTTGATATTAAAGAGGGTTTGCGGTATAACTTGATATTAACAATTCAGCGATGATGGGGTATAATCTAAAAAAGATCATTACTGACAAGATACGAGGGAAAAAATGAAATTAAAATATGCGTATGCGGCTGTTCCCTGCCACAATAAGGCGGGGGGAGTGCCGCTGCAAAGAAGCAGAATCACCACCACCGAGGAGAATGAAGTTTTTATCATTGCTATAGAGGATACTGTCCAGCAGAAAGAAAACCCTGCACCAAAAAAGGGTCCAAAATTGAGCAATACGCCTGATTTGGAATTCCTGATGAAATTCATAACGGAGCGGTTTGACCTGCTCTGGTCCATGACGGAGGAGCAGGCGAGACGGGAACTTATAAAGCAAAACACGCAAAAAAATACGAAGCAAGGATCAGCCCGCAGGGACGCTGCGGCTCCACTGCTTATGGCTGCGATAAAGAACGGGCGATATCTGCTCTTCTGCTGCGGAGACGGTATTGCGGGACTGCGTGAAGGAGATCTGCAGAAACGCTGGTCTGTTCTCAATCAAGTACAGCACAGTTTAGAGATCGAGGAATCGGAAGAAAAAAGCCTGAACGTTTTTAAGGGCCTGCTGGAAAAAGAGTTTATGCTTGTTCTGCTGAACAGCGGAGCATGTGTAAGCCTTTACAATCGCGGGGAAGAAGGCATATCGCCTGCCTGCAGCACCTTTGGGGAATGGCTTAAGGAGTATGACGGAGAAACCGTCAGCGAAGCATTGACTGAGAATATCGAGAAATATTTCATAAAAGAAACCCAGGGAGATATCTGCGTTGCAGTGGTGGTACCTGAAACTGGCGAAGCCGCCGCTGAAGAAGAAGCTGAAACTGTTGCGGAACCATTTGAGATTGCGAAAGCGGAAGAGCGTGGACGTGAGCAGGCAGTGCAAGAAAATGAAGCTGCAGCAGAGGAAGCGCAGGAGCAGGCTGTACCTGAAACCAAAGATATATCAACGGGAAAAGCTACTAATACTGAGAAAAAAGCGGATATTGTGAAACGCTCACTTCCGATAAGGGTGGGTTCCAAGAGGGTGCTGCTCGCAGCCGCGGTTTTGATGATCACGGCAGCAGTGATCATCGCAGCGTGGCTTGGACAGCCCGGTTCCGGAAACTCGGGGCAGATGGCTCCGAAGGATGGCAGCCCCGAAATAGCAGCAGGAGACGACCAGGAAAAGGACGGCTCCGGGAGCGGGAAGCAAGCGCAGGACGGAGAGAATCCGTCTGATCAGAATACTCAGGAGAGAGACCTTTCTAATATCAATCCGGCAGAGCATGAACCCATGATCTCTTTTACAGTAAACCAGCCTGCGGCATACGAGCCTGGATTCTACCGAGTCGGCCAGGATTTGCCGGCTGGGGAGTACTTTTTCTGGACTGGAGAAATGATTGAAAAGGACAGCATTGAGATCAACGGAGAAACTGCACTCAGCGATGAACTATATTGCATGACGGTGCAAGTAGAGGAAGGAGAAACCTTATCCAGCAATTACCGTTTTACATCGGTGGAAAACGTCAATCCCATTAGGCTCACCGGCGGAATCCTCATCAGCGGGAAGTATCGAATTGGGAAAGATATCGCTCCGGGCGAATACGAAATCTTTCCGGAAAAGGGAAAGGCTCCGGGGAGATATTACTCGGTTCTGGATGGGAAAATCAGCAACAACACGGAACTGGACGACAGAACCACCGTGACGGTGCCGGAGGAGGGCTATATTGTGCTGTATCGCTCTTATCTGGCAGTTCCGGAAGAATAGTATGATCCGTATTGAGCGAATCCTATTATCAATTAAATCTATGCTTTCATTTTAAAATAGTATAAACAAAAAAACATAAGTGATATTGTAATTCCAGCAGATAATGGGTTTGCAACGGTGGCCGACTTTCGGTTGCCGTTTTTTTCATAGTTATTTCCATTGACGCATCCCACATAGTGTGATAGAATGGCTGTTAAAACGGTTGATTATAAGAATATTCTGAAAGTTTAATACAGTTTTAGATTGAATATTCTGAAAGAAAAGGGTGTGAAA
>JARBUO010000117.1 GCA_029239605.1 Bacillota bacterium
CGGAAGCAACCACAGTCACAAAGATGGTCATAATCATGGCCATGACCATAGCCACAGCCGCTACAATGGCCATAATCATGACCATGACCATAGCCACAGTCATGACGACAGAGAAAGAAGCCTGTCTGACATCAGCCATATCATCCGGTCCTGCGGAATCAGTGAGAGGGCAAAGGAAATTGCCATTGCGGTGTTCACGGAAATTGCCAAAGCGGAAGCATCAGTTCACGGAAAGTCTCTGGAAGAGGTCCACTTTCATGAAGTGGGAGCCATCGATTCCATCGTTGATATCGTCGGTGCAGCGATTTGTATCGATCTGTTAAAGGTTGATAAAATATACTGCTCTCCTGTACATGAAGGTCAGGGCTTTATCCATTGCAGACATGGAAGGCTTCCTGTCCCCGTGCCGGCGGTGATTAAAATGCTGGGCGGCAGCGGAATTTCCATCGTGACGGAGGATATACAGGCAGAACTTGTGACACCTACGGGCTTTGGCATTTTAAAGACCGTATCAGAGGGTTGCGGCAAGATGCCAGAAATGCTTGTTGAAAATGTAGGCTACGGATTCGGAAAAACCGATACCGGAAGATTGAATGCCCTCCGCGTCATTCTTGGAACCAGAGTCGAAATCAGTGAAGATAACAAAATCCGGCAGTGTGACAACGAGTTGGAATTACACAACCCCCCAGGAAATTATAATGAGGCTGGGAAGCTGCGGGATCAGGTGATCCTGATGGAGACCAATATTGACAATACCAGCGGCGAAGCTTTGGGATATACCGCAGAGCGGCTTCTGAAAGAGGGAGCGCTGGATGCATATTTTACACCAATCCAGATGAAAAAGAACCGTCCTGCAACGATGCTGTCAGTAATTTGCCGAAAAGAGGATGCGGAGAAACTGTCCGATCTTATCTTTAAAGAAACCTCCACCATAGGAATTCGCATTCGGGAAACCGACCGGATTACTCTGGTGAGAGAGATTAGAACCGTTCAGTCGGAGCTGGGAGAGGTGCGCGTGAAATTGGTTAGCGTCTCCGGGCTGGAGAGAGTCCAGCCGGAATATGAAGACTGCGTAAGAATTGCTGAAGATAACAACCTTTCGTTGAATGAAGTTTATGAAATAGTAAAGAGGTGTCACTATGGAAAATAATTTGGCTAAAACGTACAATCCCAAAGATTTTGAGGATAGAATCTATGAAAAGTGGGAAAAAAGCGGCGCATTCAAAGCGGAAAGGGATCCCAATAAAAAGCCTTTCACCATCGTTATGCCCCCGCCGAACATCACCGGGCAGCTGCATATGGGTCATGCTCTGGATCAGACACTGCAGGACGTTTTGACCCGCTGGAAGAGAATGCAGGGCTTCAGCGCACTTTGGCTTCCCGGAACGGACCATGCCAGCATCGCCACCGAAGTGAAAGTCGCAGACAAGATCCGAACGGAAGAGGGAATCACCAAGGAAGAACTGGGCAGAGAAGAGTTTCTGAAGAGAGCCTGGGAGTGGAAACGGGTCTATGGAGGCAAGATCACGGAGCAGGTCAGAAAGCTTGGAAACTCCTGCGATTGGGAGCGGGAACGCTTTACAATGGACGAAGGATGCAACAAGGCGGTCATCGACACGTTTATCAAGCTTTACGAAAAAGGCTTGATCTATAGAGGAAACAGGCTCATCAACTGGTGTCCGAGCTGCGGAACCTCGCTGTCCGACGCAGAGGTTGAACACGAAGATAAATCAGGCAAGTACTATTATTTCAGATATCCGGGAGCAGATGGCGGCGAAGGAATCACCGTAGCTACCTCCAGACCGGAAACCATGTTCGGTGATGTTGCAATCGCTGTTCATCCGGACGACGAACGATATAAGGATCTGGTGGGAAAGAATGTCATCATTCCGCTGGTAGGAACCGAAATTCCTGTCATCGCGGACGCTTACCCTGATCCGGAAAAGGGAACAGGCGCTGTAAAAATCACGCCAGCCCATGACCCCAACGACTTTGAAGTGGGAGAAAGACACAACCTTGCAAGCCCCTCCTGCATCAACGCGGATGCTTCCATGAATAAGCTTGCCGGAAAATATGAGGGCATGAATCGCTTCGACTGCAGAAAGGCCTGGGTAAAGGATCTGGAAGAAGCAGGATATTTGGTAAAGGTTGAGGAGAAGGTAATCCCCATCGGCGGCTGCTATCGCTGTGATACGGTCATCGAGCCTATGCTTTCCGATCAGTGGTTCGTTAAAATGCACGATCTGGCACAGCCCGCCATTGAAGCAGCAAAGACCAAGGATCTAGTTCATGTGCCCGAGCGCTTTGAAAAGATTTATCTTCACTGGCTGGAGAATATCAGAGATTGGTGTATTTCCAGACAGCTCTGGTGGGGTCATAGAATCCCTGCCTACTATTGTCAGGATTGCGGAGAAATGATGGTCTCTGCTGAAGCGCCTCCAACCTGCGGAAAATGCGGAAGCACAAACATCAAGCAGGATGAGGATGTACTGGATACCTGGTTCAGCTCTGCTCTGTGGCCCTTCTCAACACTTGGATGGCCGGAGGAAACGGAAGATCTGAAGTATTTCTTCCCTACAGACGTACTGGTAACCGGTTATGATATCATCTTCTTCTGGGTTGTCAGAATGGTGTTTTCCAGTCTGGAAATCATGGGAGAAGTACCCTTTAAATACGTTTATGTTCATGGTCTGGTCCGGGATGCGGAAGGCCGTAAGATGAGTAAATCACTCGGTAACGGAATTGATCCGCTGGAAATCATCGACCAGTATGGAGCCGATGCACTGCGCTTTATGCTGATGACGGGAATTACTGCGGGCAATGACATGAGATTTAAGACCGATAAGCTGGAGGCCAGCAGAAACTTTGCAAACAAGCTCTGGAATGCTTCAAGATTCGTAATCATGAACCTTCAGGATGAAGAAGGAAACTTTAGAGAGATGGCAGATGATGCTTCCGGCGTGGAAACTCTCGCACTGAAGGATGAGGATAAATGGATTCTGGCCAAGGTCAACGAAGCGGCCAGAGAAGCAACCGCCAATATGGACAAGTTTGAACTTTCTCTGGCGGCACAGAAGGCTTATGAGCTGATCTGGAATGAGTACTGCGACTGGTACATTGAGCTGGTCAAAGGCAGATTATACGGCGATGATGAAGAGGACAAGAAGGTCGCCAGATATGTGCTTGTGAGAGCGCTGAAAGATATGCTGAAGCTGCTTCATCCTTTCATGCCTTTCATTACGGAGGAAATCTGGAGCTTTCTGCCGAAGACAAGTGCTGCCAATACAGCTTCTGCAGGCACAACAGAAGGCTTCCTGATCAAGGAGAACTGGCCGGTTTACGACAGCGCCTTGACCTTTGAAGCGGAAGTAAAGAAGCTGGAACTTGCTATGGAGGCGATTCGAAGCATTAGAAATATTCGTGCGGAAGCAGAAGCTGCTCCTTCAAGAAAGCTGAGTGCAGTGATTCTCTCCTCCGGCAGAGAACTGGAAGATATCAAGGGTGGTGAACGCTATATCAAGAGTCTCGCAAATATAACAGAAATACAATTTACGACCGATAAAGCACAGGTACCGGAAGAGGTTATGTCTGCGGTCATCGGAAATGTAGAAATTTATATTCCTCTGGACGATCTGCTGGATTATAAAGCAGAATACGAGCGCCTCCAGAAGGAAAAGACAAGGCTTACAGGAGAGGTCGCCAGAATCGCCGGAAAACTTGCAAACGAAGGATTTGTGAGCAAAGCGCCTGCAAAGGTGATTGAGGACGAGAGAGAGAAGCTTCAGAAATATGAAGATATGCTCGTTAAGGTAACAGAACGTCTGCAGCTGGTAGAGAAAAAGCTGTAGATTGGGCAATGCTGCAGGCTCAGCAATGCTTCAGTCTCAGTAATTCTGAAGGCTTGCAATGCTGCAGGGTTACAGGCAGCTGCGCGTCATCATTCATAATGAGAAACACTGATTCATCCCGCAAGAAAAGCTTACAATTAAAGCATGGGGATGAATTGGTGTCACCTTAATATAAAAGGATAAAGGAAATGACCTACCAAGAGACTCTGGATAAGATACACAGCTTTCAGAAATACGGAAGCAGGCTCGGTTTGGAACGAATGACCAGATTGATGGAGCTGCTCGGCAATCCTCAGGAGCGGATGAATGTCATTCATGTGGCAGGAACAAACGGAAAAGGGTCTGTCTGCAGATACCTTTATTCCGTGCTTCAGGAGAACGGCTATAAGACGGGGCTCTATATATCCCCGTTTCTGGAACGCTTTACGGAAAGAATTGAATTCAACGGCCTGGAGATTTCAGAAGAAGATTTAGCCCGATGTACTGAGTTGGTTCTGGAAAAGGTCGATCAGTTAATTTCTGAAGGGATGGATTCGCCCACTGAATTTGAATTGATTACAGCGATTGCATTCCACTATTTTTCAGAACAGGAGATGGACTTTCTTGTTCTTGAGGTAGGGCTTGGCGGTGTTGGAGATTCCACCAATGTGATGAGCAAACCTGCCGTTTCAGTGATAACCTCGATATCCTTTGACCATATGGAATATCTGGGTGATACGCTGGAAAAGATTGCGGTACAAAAGGCTGGCATTATCAAGCCGGGTGTTCCTGTGATCTGTCACGTGGAAGATGAAACTGCTGCAAGTGCAATCGTCAGAATTGCGGAAGAAAAAGGTGCACCGGTCTATGGCATCACCGATATTGCCTATCAGATCCGGGAGATGAAAGATTCCGGCTATATCTTTGATACTGTGATCCAGGGCACTCCTTATGAGGGGCTGGCTATTTCCATGATGGGGCTCCATCAGATCGAGAACGCAGTCTGTGCGCTTACGGTACTGGAGATCCTGAAAAAGGAAGGGAAAGTGAAGCTGGACAAAAGGAAAACCTACCTTGGTTTTCAAAATGCAAAGCACAATGGCCGATTTGAAATCATGGGTACACATCCGTATATCATTATTGACGGTGCTCATAACGAGGCTGGTGCGGAAGCCTTGGCGGCAGCCATAAAGAATCATTTTCCTGAGAAAAAAATTCTCATGGTTATGGGGATACTGGCTGATAAAAAAATTGACAAACTGGTTGAAATCTTTGGAAGCATATCGGACGAGTTTGTGGCGACGGAACCAGACAGTCCGCGCAAGCTGGCTGCTTCGGTATTGTGTGAAAAGCTTCAGAATGCGGGAAAGCAATGCATCGCTGTACCGGACCCTGAAGAAGCCTGCGGATACGTCGCCGGTTTACACCAGTATGACGTCATCCTGTTTGCCGGCTCACTTTATCTAATTGGGAAGGTTAGGGGGATATTAGGCTATGAAAAAGAACAAAGTGCTTCTATTTTATAACCCGTATGCGGGCAATGGCTTATTTAAAAACAATCTGGACTTGATTATCGAGAAATTTCAGAAACGAAAACTCTATGTAGTACCGGTCAGAGCGGATCGAAAAGGGATTCTAAACGAAGTAATGAAGGATCTTAATCCAAGAGAATACCGTAAGGTTATTGCTGCCGGAGGGGATGGAACGATTAACATTCTGATCAATACTATGCTGGAGCATAAGATTGACCTGCCAATTGCGATTTTTCCGTCGGGAACGGCAAACGACTTTGCCTATTATTTCGATCTGCCCCACGATATTGACAGCATGGTCAAAATTGCGCTTGAAGAGCGATATACCTATACGGATATCGGAAAGGTCAACGATAAATATTTTGTCAACGTTGCTGCCATGGGCTTTCTCGTGGATGTGAGTCAGAAGACCGATCCTAACATTAAAAATACCCTGGGTGTTATTTCGTACTACTTGAAAGGAGTTACTGAAATCCCCAATCTCAAGCCCATCCATGTTAGAATTACCAGCGATGCCTATACCGCTGAAGACAAAATTTACTTCATGCTGGTGATGAATGGCAGATCCGCAGGCGGTTTCAAGAGAATTGCGCCCATGGCCGAAGTTAACGACGGCCTCCTTGACGTAATGTTGTTTAAGGAAATGCCCATCCGCGATCTGGCTCCGCTGCTCATCAATGTCATGACAGGCCAACATACAGAAAATAAAAACGTGGAGTTTTTTCAAACAAAGAAACTGTTTGTGGAATCGGATCAAAATGTAGGAACCGATGTAGATGGAGAAAAGGGTGCAGAGTTCCCGCTTGAAATTGAGGTGCTGCCCAGAAAGTTCCGAATTAATACCCTGATATGCAATATGGAAGGTGCAAAATGGTAAGAAATATACTGATAACAGCAGGAGGAACTTCTGAGAAAATTGATGAAGTCCGGGTCATATCCAACTTTTCGTCCGGAAGGCTGGGCCTTGCTGTTGCAAAATCATTTCTTGAATCCGAGCACAATGAAATCGGAAAGATTTATTATTTATGTGACAAAAATACCGTCGTTCCAGACGACAGCCGTGTTGAGGTGGTCAGAGTAGCCGGCGTTCAGGGGCTGCTTGATGAACTGACGCGGCTGCTTACCAATGAAACCATCGACGCGGTGGTTCATGCGATGGCAGTCAGCGACTACATGGTGAAGCAGGTAACCACCGTGGATGCAATTCGTTCAGGAGAAGAAGCTGCTCCGCTTTTATCTGGCGGAGAAGGAAAGATCAGCTCTGAAGTGGAAGATCTTGCAATCCTGCTGAAACGAACACCAAAGGTAATCGGTGAAATCAAAAAGCTTGCAGAAGATACGATCTTGGTTGGCTTTAAACTCTTGAGCAATGTAGAGCAAAGTGTCCTGATCAGCACCGCTTTAAAGCTATTGCATAAAAACCACTGTGATATGGTACTGGCCAACGATCTGTCTGAGATAACCGGTGATCAGCATGTAGGCTACCTGATCATGCCTGATGGAAGCTACCACCGCTATTCCACAAAGATACAGATTGCAGAAGCCATCGTTCAAGCTGTTTTCGAACAGCTGGACAGAAAGGAGGCGGAACAGTGAAGAATGTGTTACTATGTGTTACCGGAAGCATTGCTGTCTATAAGGCAGCGGAAATTGCAAACCGGCTGACAAAGGATGGCTATCATGTAGAAGTCATTATGACCGACAGTGCACAGCGGTTTGTTACACCGCTCACATTTCAGACTTTGACAAAAAACAAGGTTCACACGGATATGTTTGCCGATTATGAACCGAGCCAGGTGGAGCATATTTCTCTGGCGAAGAAGGCGGATCTTTGCCTTGTGGCACCTGCTACGGCCAATGTCATTGGAAAAATAGCGGGCGGAATTGCTGATGATATGGTTACCACGGTCATTATGGCTCTGGAACACGCTCCGGCGTTCATCTGCCCCGCAATGAATACGAATATGTACGAGAACACCATCGTCCAGAAGAATATTAAATACTTGACGGAATTGGGATATCGTTTTGTCGAACCCAAGAACAGCCATTTGGCCTGCGGAGACACAGGGAAAGGGGCTTTGGCTGACGTAGATTTGATTGTAAGCACTGCGGAGGCTTATCTGGAAGGTCTTTCCGAAAAATAACAGAGCAAGAGGAATAAAATGAAGAGTTTACAAGAAAAGTACAATATATTAAAGGATTATCTCAAGAGCCTTGGAAGTGTAGCGGTTGCCTTTTCCAGCGGTGTGGATTCCACATTTTTGCTGAAAGTTGCCCACGATGTGCTTGGAGATCAAGCGGTTGCAGTAACCGCCAGATCCTGCAGTTTTCCCGAACGGGAGCTGAAGGAAGCAGAAGCATTTACTTCTGCAAATGGAATCAGACATCTGATCGTGGATTCCGAAGAATTGGATATCGATGGTTTTTCACAGAATCCGGTCAATCGCTGTTACCTTTGCAAGCATGAGCTCTTTTCCAAGATGCAGGGTATCGCAGAAGAGAATGGGATTAAAGAAGTGGTGGAAGGTTCCAATATGGACGATAATGGGGACTACAGACCGGGACTGACGGCTGTTCAGGAGCTCGGTGTCAAGAGCCCGCTTCGATATGCAGAACTTTCCAAGAGTGAGATTCGTGAGCTTTCAAAAGAACTGAATCTGCCTACATGGGAGAAACAGTCTTTTGCCTGTCTGTCCTCGAGGTTCCCTTACGGAGAAACGATTTCTCCGGAAAAACTCAAAATGGTAGACGAAGCGGAACAGCTTCTGCTGGATCTGGGATTCAGGCAGGTTCGGGTTCGCCATCATGGAACCCTTGCGAGAATCGAAATTACCGAGGATCAGTTTGAAAAAATTATGACTGGTGAAATCAGAAATCTGATCAACAGCCGTTTGAAGGAAATTGGATTTACGTATATCTCTCTGGATCTGGGAGGATATCGAACAGGAAGCATGAACGAAACCCTGTAAGACAATATTTTGACGAACAAAAAGGGCATGGATGCGTGACGAAGACTCGTTGCATCATGCCCTTATCGTTTATTGTATTTCCTTTTTTCAAAGCTGTTGACAGAACTGCCGGATTGCTGTGCAACAAAGGATGGTCAGATTGTTCTGCAACAGAACTACTGGAATCTGGTTTGCTACAGAACTGCCTGATCTTCACAGCTTCTCATGGCCAGGATTGTCTGCTCGATGAGGTGATCCAGCTCCCATCCAAGCATCGCGGCACCTTTTTCGATGACTTCTCTGGAACAGCCAGCTGCAAAATTCAACGTCTTATATTTCTTTTTTACGGATTTCAGCTCAAGATCAGATACGCTTTTGGACGGACGCATCAATGCTACAGCACCGATGAGGCCGGTAAGTTCATCTGTTGCATACAAGACTTTTTCCATTTCATGTTCCGGCTTTACGTCCACGGTCAGCTCATACCCATGGCTGACTGTGGCGTGGATGATGCGCTCTTCAATGCCGCGCGCTCGCATAATTTCCTCCTGCTTGATGCAGTGCTGGTCAGGGTACATCCCGAAATCCAGATCATGGAGAAGGCCGACAATGCCCCAAAACTCTGCTTCTTCTTTATAGCCCAGCTGCTTTGCAAAATATTTCATTGTTCCTTCTACAACCAAGGCATGTTTTAAATGGAAAGGGTCATTGTTATATTCATTTAATAGAGCCCAGGCTTCTTCTCTTGTTATCATTTCTTACTTCCTTTCTGCAACACATCTGTTTGATTGGACTTATAACTTAGGTCAGCATGCGATACAATGCAGATGTATTTTAACTTGTCAATCTGTGAATCTGATCGATCAGTCAATGGTGAAATCTTCTACTAAAACTTCCATGATACCGCCGCAGACCATACCTTCGCTTTCCGCAACATCACCGGTCAGATCAATATGCTTGATTAAATGGTTTCCTGTGCCGATGATGGTCATGGCATCCCAAATTACTTCTGATTCACTGCAGCCGCCTCCGATGCTACCGACAATGGTTCTATCGGGAAAAACGATCATCTTGGCACCGGGACCACGGGGCACCGAGCCTTTTGAGGACATGACCGTAACCACGGAACAGGAAGTGGATGTCTGGCCCGCAAGGGCCTGAATCACCTCCGGGTCGAGGTCAGAACACTGGACTGGCCGGTGCTCCGGGCGGCCAAGCCGCTTTTCTTTTATGATCTCGGCAAGGATGGAAATAGAAATTTCCTCAGGAGTAACGGCACCGATGCTGAGGCCGATAGGGGTAAAAATACGCTGGATGCGATCTTTGTCATACCCTTCCTCTGTCAGCATCTCTTTAACTCCTTCGACTCGTCGTTTGGAGCCGATCATGCCCAGATAAAACGTTTCCGGCAGATCAAGGAGCTTTCTCAGACATAAGGTGTCGTGACGATGCCCTCGGGTTATGATTACTACGTAATCAAACTCCGTTACCCCAAGCTTATCAAAACAGTCGTCAAAGGTTTCACAGATGACCCGTTCTGCATGAGGAAAACGGTCTTCATTTGCAAAGGCAGGACGATCATCACAAACTGTCACGGAAAAACCCACTTCCGAGGCGAATTTCACTAGGGGCATTGCAATATGTCCTCCCCCCAATATGATAAGGCGATCCTTTGGCTGAACCGGTTCAATAAAAATGTCACGATCCGATTCACGAATCACCGTCGGTTTACCTTCTTTTAGAATTTCTTTATAAAGAGTGGGGACTTCATCCTGTTTAATAAATACTCTTTTTTCTGCCTTTCCTCCATCCTTTGGTATGGTTGTCAACATCGCAGAGGGCTGTCCCTTCTTGATCTGAGCGAGAATTTCTGTGTAAGCTTTTCTCATGGACTGCACCGTTCTATCCTTTCCTAAATAAAGCTGAAATCATAAGAAGTCAGCAGTACTTCTTTTAATATGATTATAGTTTGGCGGAAAAACACTGTCAAGAGAGATGGTAAAACATGCATGGCTGGCTGAACGCAAGAATAAACTGTAAGAAAAAGAACAAGCAACATAAATTGCTTTGAAGCGTGGAGGTATAGGATGAAAAAGAAATGGAGCCGGTTCCTGGTCCGGGCGACGGCTGTTTTGGCTGTTGCAGCCATCGTTGTAACAGCCGGACTCTATGGATTCGGATTAAAGTCTGCATTTGGAGAGGAGCGGAAACTCCCCATTTATTCTGTTGATATCAAGGAGAAAAGAATCGCCATCAGCTTTGATTGTGCATGGGGGAATGAACATACCAAGCCAATCCTTGATATCCTCGACCAGTATGATGTGAAGACGACTTTTTTTATGGTTGAATTTTGGGCGGAAAAATTCCCGGATGATGTAAAGGAAATTTACAACAGAGGGCATGAGATCGGAAATCACTCCTCGACCCATCCCAATATGGCAAAACTATCAGAAGAGGGCATTGTTAAAGAACTTAAGGGAGCAGAGGATGCCATCGTTCAAATTACCGGTGTAAAACCCACTGTCTTCCGTCCGCCTTTCGGAGCATACAATAACAGCCTCGTGGAAACATGTGAAGCCAATGGGTATCAGGTGATTCAGTGGGATGTTGATAGCTTAGACTGGAAAGACATCACCGCAGATCAGATCGTAGAGCGGGTTACAAGAAATGTGAAGCCAGGTTCTATTGTGCTGTTCCACAACAACGC
>JARBUO010000118.1 GCA_029239605.1 Bacillota bacterium
AACTTGGTTTCAACACCGTCCATGCTGACATACTGATTGTCTAAAAATTTCACCAGGGCTTGCCCCATGGTCATCTTGGTTGTGTTCATGGATATTTACCTCTCATTTTTGTTTGCTTTATACTTAACGGCTTTTTCAGCTGCTAATCAGCTTTTGCAACCATATCGCCGTATTCTTGTTTTGATTTTACAATAAACTCCCTGATTACATCAAGGGTAGGCATATCTTCGGAGCATGCATGGCTTGCGACCAGCAGGGAAGCCGAGGCACTTCCCAGTTCCAGACAGTCCTGAATCGGAAGACCTTCCAGCAAGCCGAACAGGAATGCAGCGGCGTAACCATCTCCGCCTCCGAAGGATTTCAGTGCTTTTACCGGGAACGGTTTAATGGAGTATTTTTCACCGTCATTGGTGTATGCTGTGGAACCTGCTTTGCCATGCTTGATTACAACAACTTTTGCACCTTGTGTATGCCAATACGCAGCAGTTTCTGCATCGTTACGGCCAGGCTCAATCAGGCGCTCTGTTAAATCATATTCTTCCCTGGAGCCGAGGATTATATCACTTTGTCTGGCAACGATGGAATAATAAATTGAGATCTCATCCTTGCTTCTCCAGTTATACTCTCTATAGTCAATGTCAAAAATGACCGGAGTATTGGTTTTCTTTGCAAGGAAAAGCGCTCGCAGCGCTGCTTCTCTTGATGGGCTTTCGGCCAAAGCTGTTCCGGAAAGCAGAAGTGCTTTGCTGTTTTTAATATAGGCTTCATCGATGTCGGAAACGTCTAGCTGAAGATCAGCAATATCATTTCGATACATCAGGATGCTGCTTTCGCTTTCATTGAGGATTTCTGTAAAAGTCAGACCAAGCTTTTCTCCGTTGGTGCATCTTCTTACCCTTGAAACATCGATTCCCTCATTTTCGAAATAATCAACAACAAAATCTCCGAAGCGATCGTCTGATACTCTGGCAAAAAAGCCGATGCGCTTACCCAGTCTTGCCATGCCCACTGCAATATTGGCAGGTGAACCGCCGAGATACTTTTTAAATGTAGTGCTTTCCGTCAATGTTTTAAAATAATCGACTGGATTAAAATCTATGGCAACCCTGCCAAGCAGTACAAGATCCATTGGTCTCTTTGAATCAAAGTTAACGTACTTCATCATCCCACTCCTTACCATTAATCATTAAAAATATGAATATGCTGCTTAACTTTTTCATAAAAGCCCTCTATCATTGCTTCGTTCAAGCCGAAGTAATCGTGATGTCCATCACGGTTAAGATAGGTTTGAGCTGAGGCTGTAAGTGCATCGTAGCAGGAGGTCGCAATATTGACCTTCCTAATTCCTAGTCGGATTGCCGTTTTAAAGTCCTCTTCTGTAAGTCCTGTTCCGCCGTGTAATACAAGGGGAAGATCAACCAGCTTGGCTGTCTGCTCCAGAATGTCAAACCGAAGTTCCGGCGCCACGGTGTAATTACCGTGTGCATTGCCTATTGCAATTGCCAGTGCTGTTAAATCAGAACTTTTTGAAAATGTCAGGGCATCTGCAGGGTCGGTATAGCTAATTGAATGGTTCTCGCTTCCACCCTCGTTGCCGCCTACCACGCCGATTTCAGCTTCGACATCAGCGCCGTATGGTGCTGCCATGGAAATAACATCTCTTGTCTTTTGAATGTTTTGCTCCAGCGGGAACAAAGAACCGTCAAACATGACCGAAGTGAATCCATAATCAAGTGCTTTTTGGATATTTTCAAAGGATACACCGTGATCCAGATGGACTGCAATATCAACTTTTGCACCTTTGGCAGCATTTACCATCATGGGGCCCATCAAATCCAGCGGCGAGTGTGTTAAACGTTTTTCCGCCACCTGCATGATGATGGGACAATTAAGATCCTCCGCAGCCTTGATGACAGCGATTATCATCTCCATATTGCCCACATTAAATGCGCCAACGGCTTTTTTCTTTTGCTCTGCCTCTGTTAAAAGAGACTTCATATTACAAAGTGGCATAAATACCTCCTGAGACCGTTGAAATCATAGTTATGTAAATTATTGTTATGTTATAGTGAGATTTGATTATGTTTTGAGTATATTTTAGCATGAAGTCCAGAAAAGAACAATAGATATTTTAATAAAAGTAGCTGATGTAATTAATTCTTCAGACCAATTCGTTATCCATTAGTATGAATTGAATCAAAGCATGCAATTCAAAATATTTAGGAGTTTTCCCCTATACGCGAAATTGTGCAGTACAGAGGAGCAAATATAAGTAAGATGAAGCAAGTTAGTATTAAAAACGACTTTTTTTATGTTAATCAGGGGGAAACTTTATATGAAAACAAAGCCTGAAGTCACAGGGGTGCATTCAATTCGCCCAGTATGCGTAAAACCGTGAAAAAAAGGCAAACTAGTGTAAAAAATTTGTGTTGATATGGAGAAATCTAAGTGCTATTATAATTGACACAAGGAAGAAAAAAACGATTTACTGGAGAGGGGAAGGGAGAGAGAGAATGGAATATATATTGGAAATGAACGATATCTGCAAATCATTCTCGGGCGTTAAAGTGCTGGATAATGTTTCGCTGCGGATAAAGGCGGGAGAGGTTCACGCTCTCATGGGAGAAAATGGAGCCGGTAAGTCGACCTTAATGAAAATTCTGATGGGGATTTACAAAGCGGACTCAGGCAGCATTTCAATAAACGGAGAGCCTGTAACGGTAAGCGGGCCAAAGGACGCCATAGCAAAAGGGATATCTATGATTCATCAGGAATTGAATCCTGTTTTGGACATGGAAGTTTCGGAGAATATTTTTATCGGAAGAGAATTAAAAACCTCCGGGCCAATTAAGCTGGTGGATAGAGCCAGCATGAGAAAAGAAGCAGAAGCACTCTTTCAAAGCATGGACATTGGGATCAACCCCAGAACAATCACAAGATATCTCAGTGTTGCTGAGATGCAGCTTGTGGAAATCGTAAAAGCGATTTCCCTGAATTCCAGGATTGTTATTATGGACGAGCCAACTTCTGCTATTACGGAAAAGGAAGTTCAGGTACTGTTCCAGCAGATTAAAAAATTGAAGGAGCAGGGCGTTGCAATTATCTATATTTCTCACAAAATGGATGAGATTTTTAAAATTTCTGACTCCATCACCGTACTTAGGGATGGTACACTGGCGGGAACAGGAAGGAGCACTGATCTTGACCCCGATAAGTTGATCACCATGATGGTTGGAAGAGAAATCAAAGAGGTTTATCCGAAGGAAGAAACGGTCATCAAGGATGTTGTTCTTGAAGTGAAAAATCTGAACAGCGGTAAACGGGTCAGAGATGTGAGCTTTCGTTTACGAAGTGGCGAGGTGCTGGGGATTGCGGGTCTGGTCGGCTCTGGCAGAAGTGAACTTGCAGAAACTATTTTCGGAATCCGGCCAAGTACTTCGGGAAGCATTCTGATCCATGGCAAAGAAGTATCAATCCGCCATCCAAAGGAGGCTATCGCCCGGAAGATGGCAATGATCACAGAAGATAGAAAACAGACAGGGCTGAACCTTAAAACCACAGTAGAACAGAATATCTCCCTGGTTTCTCTGGGAAAGCTTTCGAAAAAAGGAATTATCGATAAAAAGAAGGAAGCGGAAGCTGCAGAGAATTATATGAAATCTCTTAAGATAAAGACTTTTTCGCGAAAGACTCCCGTGGTTTCTCTCAGCGGTGGAAATCAGCAGAAAGTAGTTTTAGCAAAATGGCTGCTCAGTGAGCCGGAGATCATTATCTTTGATGAACCTACCAGAGGAATTGACGTTGGTGCAAAGCGGGATATCTATCTTTTGATCGGAGAACTGGCGAAGCAGGGAAAGGCAGTTATCGTGATATCTTCGGAAATGCCTGAAGTTATGGGAATCAGTGACCGGATTCTGGTCATGTGTGAAGGCTCTGTTGCGGGAGAACTGAAGCGGGAAGCGTTTACCCAGGAAGCCATCATGAATTATGCATCTGCAAGAGGAGGAAAAAGAGCATGAGTGAAAGACTTGGAATCGAAAGAACAAGATGGAAAGATAATGTAAGAGAGTTTGGTATTTTGATTGCATTTGTAGCAATTGTAGCTGTTTTGATGATTATTTCTCCCGATGCATTTGCACAGCCGAAAAACCTCATCGGCATCGTCAAACAGGCATCTATCAACGGGATACTTGCCTGCGGCATGATGTTTGTCATACTGTCGGATGGGATTGATCTGTCGGTAGGATCTACCGTAGCTCTGGCCGGTGTTATGGCGGCTCATTTCGCTCACCCGGATACGTATCCGGTATTGATCCCGATCCTGATCGGAATTTTGGTGGGCCTTGGAGTTGGGCTGCTCAACGGAATCGGGGTTGCATTTGGTGGCATTCCGCCCTTCATCATCACGCTGGCTACAATGACTGCGGTCAGGGGTGTGGCCCTGATTGCCAGCGGAGGCTCTCCCGTCTATGATCTGTCCGATACCTTTAACGGTATAGCCAGCGGCTTTATTCCGGGAACCATCATACCGATATTAGCGGTATATTTTCTGATCATTATACTGGTCAGCGGCTTCATTCTGACAAAGACTGTTTTTGGTCGCCGCATATACACCATCGGCGGAAACGAGGTTGCAGCAAAGGTATCCGGAATCAATGTGAAGAGAATGAGATTGTCCGTCTATGCTATTTCCGGTGTACTTGCGGGTTTTGCAGGAGTATTGCTTGCCTCTCGAACCATTTCCGGGTCGCCTACTGCGGGACAGGGCTATGAGCTTGATGCTATCGCGGCTGTTATCATCGGAGGGGTCAGCATGTCCGGCGGGGCAGGGAAGTGGTATGGCACCCTCATTGGAGCGCTGCTGCTGGCGGTACTTGCAAACGGGCTTGATATCCTTAATGTCTCGTCAAACTACCAGATGGTGATCAAGGGAGCAATTATTGCCATTGCTGTACTGGTGGATATCAGAGGTAAGAGCAGAAACGAGTAATTTGAATGATTACTGATGCCGAAGACCCTGTGGTTTTGGCATTGTAATAAATCCGGCATCAACGGATGCCAAACAAATGAGGAGGAAGAGAAAATGAAAACAAGAAAATTTCTTGCCGTATTCATGGCACTTATCCTGGTGATGGCCGTATTTGCAGGCTGTGCAGGAAAAGTTACAGAGGATGAAAGCGAAGGCGGCAGCAAAGATGCACCAAAGAAGTTTGCTTTGTTCATGACACACATGTCAAATGCATTCACAATCGAACTGTCTGATGCGGTAAAAGCACAGGCTGGTGAGCTGGGTATTGAACTGACCGTTAATGATGCAGCTCAGGATGTAGCAAAGCAGATCAGCCAGATTGAGACAGCTGTTAATCAGGGCGTTGATGGTATCATCATTGAACCTGTTTCCGTTGACGGTATTATGCCCGGCGTAAAAATGGCCAAAGAAGCTGGCGTTACTGTTGTAATCGTAAATCAGCAAATCAGTGATCCTTCCGCAGCAGATGCATATGTAGGTGTATCCAATGCAGATGGAGGAGAGATGGAGATGACAAAGGCAGCTGAGGACATAGGCGGTGCAGGCAATGTAGCCTTCCTGTACGGACCAATGGGCTCAGACGCTCAGCTGGGAAGACTGGAAGGATATCAGAGAGTTCTTTCCAAAAACCCAGACATTAAGGTCGCTTTTGAAAGCACTGCAGAATGGGATACTGCAAAAGCCCTCAGCTTAGTAGAAAACTGGCTCCAGGCAAATAAGGATCTGAAGGCAATCGTTGCACAGAATGACGGTATGGCCCTTGGAGCACTGAAAGCAATTGAAGATGCAAAACTGCAGGATTCCATCAAAGTATACGGCCTCGATGCTACACCGGACGCTCTGCAGGCTGTAAAAGACGGCAGACTTGCTGCAACCGTATCTCAGAGCACTACAGCGCAGGGTACAGAAGCGATGAAAGCCTGCTATGCAATCGCCAGCGGTGAAACCGTGGATTCTGAAATCCTTGTTGATTTTACATTGATCACAACGGATAACGTAGATGAATTTCTAAAGTAGTAACGAAAACGTAAGGACGAAAGTGCCGTAGAAGCGTCAATCGAATATGTGGCGTGACGTTTTAGAAGCTTTTAAAAATTAACAAAAACCCGTCGAACTCGGCGGGTTTTTATGTTATAATGGTTCCGACTATTATCATCCGACGTTGCAAAGATGAATGAATCTTTCAATAGGTGCTGAGTAGTTTTGGCTTCTGCAGGGAGGATACAGACGTGACGATACTGAAGATTATATTTGTAGCGATGCTTTGCGTGCCTTTATTATATATTTCAGCCGTACTTGTTGGAAAACTATGTGATGAATACATGAAAAAAAAGAGGTAGGAGACATTACTTATGAATCGAGGCCTGTTTATAACCTTTGAAGGTCCTGACGGATCCGGTAAAACGACCCAGATCGAAAGGCTGAGAGCCTTTGTGGAAAAAAAGGGATATGACGCTGTTTTGACAAGAGAACCGGGAGGAACCGCGATCAGCGAAAAAATACGGGAGATCATCCTGGACCGCGGCAATACGGAAATGGATTATATGACAGAGGCGCTTTTATACGCGGCTTCCAGAGCCCAGCATGTTGCACAGGTGATCAAGCCTGCACTGGAATCAGGGAGAGCGGTTATCTGTGATCGCTTTATTGATTCGAGCATTGTCTACCAGGGATTTGGGAGAGGGCTCGGAGATTGCGTCAGAATTATGAATGAATTTGCAGTGAGAGGCTGCTTACCAGATATCACGTTTCTTCTAAAAGTAGATCCAGAGATCGGAAAGGGCAGAATTCGCCCGGATGCGCAAGACCGCCTCGATATGGAGAAGCTGGAATATCACAGAACAGTTTACCAGGCCTATGAAGCGCTGGAGCGGAACGCCCCCGACCGGATTATCGGTATCGATGCATCAAGGGGGATTGATGAGATAAGCAATGAAATTAAGCGCCATATTGAGCGTATTTTGGGCTAAGTCAACTGGCTTCGGCTACGAGTGCTTAATAGGAATGAACGTCTAAACGGAAACAGATTTTGAACACGCTTTTATTAACTTTCAAGAATACTTCCCTAAAAACCTCATCATAAATAAGTAGGTAAGAGTTGAACCATGGCATTAAAAGATTTCAAAGGAAATGAGAATATTGTGGAGCGGATGATCCGATCTGTAAGGAATCGGTCCATCTCTCACGCTTATCTGCTGGAAGGCGATCGTTCTGTAGACAAGCTGGGACTGGCAGAAAGCTTTGTAAAAGCCATACTTTGCAAAGAAGGTAATGGAGACTGCTGCGATTCCTGCACCACTTGCAGAAAAATTAGTCATGGAAATCATGAGGATTTGATTTATCTGGAAGCAGACGGAAGCAGCATAAAGGACGAAGCCATTGAGGAGCTTCAAGGAAGAATTAAGAAGAAGCCATATGACGGTGAGAGAAATATTGTCATTCTTAAGGATGCGGATACCATGACCCTAAGAGCGCAGAACAGACTGCTGAAAACCCTGGAGGAACCGACTCCAGGAACGGTAATTATCCTTCTCTCGGAAAATACAGAAAACCTTGCGCAGACAATTCTTTCAAGATGTGTGATTTTCAAACTCAAAACATTTGAAACTCAGGAATATAAGAATGTGCTGGAAGGGGCAATACTAATAGCAGGAATGCTGTTGGAAGGCCGTCCTTTCTATGAAATTTCCGGAAAGCTCTCAGAGTTTACTGCAAACCGTAACCTTGCCCACGAGCTTTTGGATGCAATGGAAACATGGTATCGTGATTTGGCGATTTATCGCTACGACTCAAAATTACAGCTGATCGTTCATAAGGACAAAATGGATGAGATCAGAGATAAAAGCAGGCTGTGCCCGGCGAGTCTTGTTGAAAAGGCAGTTGGAGCCCTTGAGGAAGCACGCAGTGACCTGAACCGAAATTTGAATGTCAGTTATACACTGAAAAACATGATTTTGAAAATAACTTTGTAAGAAACGAATCAATCACCTCTGGTCCTGAGCGGTAAGAAAACAGTTGAAATACAAAACATTTTAATAGATAGAGAAATCCTAAAGGAGGATAAAGAATGGTTAAGGTAGCCGGAGTCCGGTTTAAAAGAGCTGGGAAGATATATTATTTTGATCCCGACAGCCTGCATGTAGAGGATGGAACCAACGTTATCGTCGAGACCGCACGCGGAATGGAATTCGGTACGGTTACTTCTGGAATCAAAGAGGTTCCGGAAAGCGAAATCGTGCCTCCCCTTAAGAAAATTGTACGGATAGCGGATGAAAACGATGTAAACCAGCACAAAGAAAACGTTAAGAAAAAGCAGCGAGCCCTGGAACTTTGCCAGGAAAAAGTAAACAAGCACAATCTGCAGATGAAACTTATCGATGTGGAATATACCTTTGATAACAGCAAAATCATATTCTATTTCACAGCGGACGGCAGAGTTGACTTCAGGGAACTCGTCAAAGATTTGGCCGGTGTTTTCAAAATGCGAATAGAGCTTCGTCAAATCGGGGTTCGGGATGAAGCAAAGATGGTCGGAGGGATTGGTACCTGCGGGAAAGGGCTTTGCTGTCATACCTGGCTGCCTGAGTTTGAACCCGTATCCATTAAAATGGCCAAGGTTCAGAATCTTTCACTGAATCCCACCAAGATCTCAGGGATTTGCGGAAGACTGATGTGCTGTTTAAAGTATGAAAATGACATCTATTATGAACTGAGAAAGGGCATGCCTGAGGTTGGAGAACGGATTAAGACAAGCGACGGCCTTGGTGTGGTCATTGAATCAAATATCCTGGAGAACAAGATCAGAGTTCGTCTTGTATTAGAGGATAAGAATCCGGATAAACCTGAGAAACTCAGTACTGACATCTACACTTATAAAAAGCAGCAGATTACCAGAGTGGATGCAAAAGATCATAAGGATATTCTGGAGGACATTGACGACGCACTGTTGGATGAGATAAAGGACTTGCTTAAGGAATAGGAATTTCCAGCTTAATGAAACGAAAATACTCTCAGATTTCGTATCATCACGATTCGGCTCATTTATTTTTGTAATAAAAACAAACGTAGTCTGTTGACGGTGTTTTTATCAGAATAGCTTATTTGCAAAAATCTATTTCGCCTGCATCGGATGATATGAGAAATCTGCTCGGATATTTTCTTATTCATTAAGCTTACAATTTCGCTGGGCAAACAACTTGAGATGATCTTCCTTTCGTCTTTATGAATATTGCCGGCCCCTTTCAAATCTTAGAATAAGCTTATTTGGGATAAAGATGACACGAATCAATATGGATGAATTATTAAAAGACGGAGAACGAATAGACGAGATCGGATTTGGAAACCTCAGGCTGATTCAAAAGCCTGAGGATTTTTGCTATGGAATCGATGCGGTTCTGCTGGCCACCTTTGCAGAGGTGAAAAAGGGTGGGCGTGCTGTTGATTTTGGTACTGGAACGGGAATTATCCCGTTGATTTTGAGCCACAGAACGGAAGCAGCAGAGCTGGTGGGGATAGAGATTCAGAAGGATTCCTATGAAAGAGGCCTTAGAAATATCGCGCTGAACGGATTGGCGGATCGGGTTCGTCTGATCAACAGTGACGTTAAGGAGCTGATAAAAGAGAAAAAACTTACCCCGGGCAGCTTTGATGCCGTGTTGTCCAATCCGCCTTATGTTTCCGGAAACGGCGGTCTGAAGAACAAAATGGCGGCAAAGACCATAGCCCGCCACGAAACAACTGCCGGTCTGGAAGATTTTTTGAAAGAAGCGTCACTGCTATTGAAGGATAGAGGAGACTTTTATCTGGTTCATCGCCCTAACCGGCTGGTAGATATCTGTACTTTAAGCCGAAAGTACAAATTGGAGCCAAAGAAGATGATGTTCGTATGCCCCAACCGAATGGCTGCCCCTAATATTCTGCTGCTTCATTGTGTGAAATATGGGAGACCGGAACTGAAATTTCTTGATCCTCTGTTTGTGTATGATGAAGAGGGGAATTATACTGAGGACATCATGAAGCGGTATGAACGGATATAAATCGGAACCCCAGCTGATATAAAACAGAAGCCGGAGTGTACATAAATAGAAAAGCCTGCTGAGTGATCAGCAGGCCTTGCTTTTGTTCGTTTTGTTGATTTTGCCGTTTTCTCGATTTAGCTGTTTTGCCGTTTTTATAGTAAATCGATTACTATGTTATTAAAGCTTCTGCAGTTCGTCAATACAATCGGAACAAACATTTTTGTCATGAATCCTCTTTACATTTTTTGCATTACCGCAGAAAATGCAAGCAGGTTCATATTTCTTTAACAGGATGTAGTCGCCGTCAACATAGATCTCGATCGGGTCTTTAATTTCAATATCGAGTGTTCTTCTAAGCTCTATCGGTAACACAATTCTGCCAAGTTCGTCAACTTTTCTAACGATACCTGTAGCTTTCATTACGATCTCCCCTTTCCTTATAAACTTCTCCTCAAACAAATAATCCAAGTTCTAAATTGCCGTACCTTATATTAACATTTTGGATAAAATTAGTCAACGCTATTTTTTATCCCGGACAAGCAGGTTCTTAAGAGAACCCAGTGCGTTGATCAGGGAGGTCAATGCGGCTATTACGCTTTGATTTCCTTTAATTATGTTAGAGATACTGTCTACAGAGGTAGAGACGTCACCGATGATTTTATCAACCTCTTTCGCGTTTTCAGCGGCAATTCCAGAAATTACCTGAGCATCCTCCAATATTTTATTCACATTTTTTACAGTCGGAATCAGATTCCTTACAAACTGAATGCAATAGACCAATAGTACGAAGACGGCCAGTCCAATTAGTATTATGCCGGCGTCACCTAGGGTAATTGTAGTATTCATTTCCACGTTCCCTCCTCGCATATATTATTACCCACGAAATGGAAATATTCAACATCTTTTTTTC
>JARBUO010000119.1 GCA_029239605.1 Bacillota bacterium
AGAATGGCGCTTGATACCGGTTCTTTGGACATGTATATTTTTAAAGAGCTCTATGACGAACTGTTCCTGATCAAAAGCGGCTTTTCCGTTGCCAATGTCGCCCTGGATCTTGCCCTTAAACTAGGGTCCAATAAGGTCATCTTTATGGGTCAGGATTTGAGCTATACAGAAGGAAGCCTCTATGCAAAGGGCAGTTGGAAAGAAGAAGAATCCATCGATTTTGAAAAAGACGGTTACATTAAGACCACAAATGCTCAAGGTGAGACGGTCTATACCACCAGAGGTTTTCTAGGGATGCGAGACCTTTTTGAAAGCATTATTCAGACGAATCCCGGTATTGATTACATTAATGCTACTGAAAAGGGGCTTAATATCGCAGGCACGCAGAATAAACCTTTTGAAAAAGTTCTAGAAGAGGATCTAAGCCAGAACAAGGATATCGACAATTTGGTCAACAATTTGATTCTTGAAAACGAGATAGATGAAAGCATCTGGAATCAAAAACTAGAAAAACTGAATTTAAACGAAATAGTCGAGGAACTAAGTGCAATCAATGCACACCGGATCAAGAAGCTAATCAAACTTAAAAAACAAGCGGAACGCGGAACTTCTACCAATAAACTGAACAGAGATCTGAATGAAATTGAAGCTTATGCAGCAAAACAGTTTGATAGCCTGGAGTTTTACCGGGTTGTTGTTCAGCATGCGCTTCGTGTAAAATTCCATGCGCTGCAGCTGAGGAATCAGTACCGCGGCTCTGATGAAAAAGAATTATATAACCATCATTTTGAAATTGCTTTAGGAAAAGCTACTGATATAAATATCTACTTGGATTTTCTGAGGATGGTTATATCGGAGCAATCAAATTAGAAGGCACGCAAAACTAATCTGACTCGTTCTAGGAACCGATCCTTCTGTACTGAATAGAGATTAAATAGCGACAGGGCAGGCTTTTAAAACATTCTCCGTAACCGGTTTAGTGCAATAGCCTGTCCAGCTCGCTTTTCCGGTTGCAGCTGACTCGGTGTGATCAGGCCTTCGGCGTTTTTAATTAAAATCCTAATTAATTTCCCCTATTATTTTATCTACATTCTGTCTAATTTCTCCAAATTCGTTGAGCTGATCAAACAAGTAGGCTGCGATAATCTCCATGAGTTTAAAATCCTGCTCATGATCAAGATCCAAAACAGCCGTATCAAACATTTTTATAATGTCACAATTTCCTTCGAACAGATTCTTTCCTGTTTTTATAAAATGTGGGTCAAAGGCATAGAGTGAGGCATTCATGTCAAAGATTTCAGGAGCTTCCTGCCGGGCGTTGTATTCGGAAGGGATGACTCGCGTGTAATATACTCCCTTTCGTTTTACCATGTTGAAATAAGGGTTTCTCCTGGATTCTGTAACAGAGAATACCACATCGCTGTTGCCATTTTTCTTTTGCTCGATTAAACGCTTGATGTCCGCTACAGTTCTTAGCGGTGAGGTAATATCAAGATCAACAACCATATCATACATCGTTGCTGTTCTGGCTTCCATCTCAAGAAGGGAATCAAGGAGTACTGCGATTTTAGGCGTATGGTCAAGACCGAGCTCGCTCTTTCTCCTGATTATATTGATTGGCATTACCACATCCTTTGACGTCAGATCCATCATTTCCTCACTATCGGTGTTTAACGCGATATCATAGGAATCCTCCATATATTTTTTCTGATACAAATCAATGGCCGATAAGGTATAGAAAATCAACGGGTAGCCTAAAAACTCCTTTATGTTCTTATTCTTAATCCCTTTTGATCCCGCTCTTCCACATACGGTAAACAATATCTTCATATTCGCCCTTCCGTTATCTTCAATACTTCTAACGCAGTTGCTAAATCATTATGGTTTTCTGCTTTCCCTTCCAGGATGTCAAAGAAATATTCCAGCTCTCTCATTTGATAGCATCGTCTGCTGTCTTCGAACTCTACTACTTGCCCAATTTTAAGAAATTGGACTTGGTTATGGACCAAGTCCCCTTTTATTTTGTCCTCAGGCCCGTAAAGTTCAATCTCCCTGACCGGGACCCGACCGAAATAATCCAGGTGTACTTCAACAAGCATATGATCATATTCTGCAATATAAACAGAAAGATCATCACTGGTAATCTCTAGATCTGAGAAAGTTCCTCTTATGTTCAAAACGCTCCTAGGCTTACCAAATAAGTAGTATAAATAATCCCACTCATGAATCAGATCGATGGAAACACCCCCACCCTGCTCTCTTTTTGCGCTGTAGCTTTTTCTATAATCCGTAAAAGGTCTCCATTCAGGTAGGTAACTGGAACAAATCACCCTGGCACTGTAAACCTTGGTTGACTGTATATAACCTTTTAAATACTGAATTACTTTTGTATGTCTTAGGGGGCAGGCTACATAATATGTGCCAGTAGGTCTCAAATTCAGAAAGGAAAGATCCACGCTGCTTTCAGAAAAAACCGGTTTCTCTATAAACATATTCCTGCTTTTCCATGCAAAATCAGCAATTGTGCAGTAATGCAGACTGGTAGGATTGGTAATGAAAACAATATCGTAATCATTCGGCATCGTTTTGGCATCATAATATATATTGCTGATCCACTTCGTCAATTGGCTGTCTGGCTCAGCACCAAAACCACTTCGTAAAAGATCAATGGTAAAACCCGTATTTCTCTTTTGAAGAACTTCCACTAGGTTTAGAATATGCTGGGACCCGATAGAACCTAAACCGATTATACAAATTTTATATCGACTCATATGATTCACGCTTCAATTCTATTAATTAATTCTAAAATATGAATATCCTCTTCATAGGAATAGAGGGCCTCCGTAGCTCCGCCCATTTCTCTGAAAAAGGAACGTATCTCTTCAAGATATGCGTTCTCAATGATATTATCTGCATAGTTTGAATCTTGCTGTACGTTTTCATATAATAGGAGAGAAACCAATTCCTTATTCTCGAAGTCGAACGTTTTTAGTCCATTTGGAGTTCCATCCCAGAAAAGATGCAGATGCTCGGAATATATCTCCAAATTTCTGGTTGCCTTTCTTGACGCGACATCAACGTTCAATACCCCTTTATGCCCTGTATCATGTTCCATCACGATGATATAGGAATCCGGATAGGTCAGATTTAAAGAAGTTAGGGTATCCTTTATCACCGTGACTGTTTTTAAATCACCAAATGCTTTTAGAATCCACGGCAATTCTATGGCCAGTAGTTCTCTGCATCCATTTGTCTTTTTATCGGAAACAAAGAATTCGTTTACATTTTCCCAAGGATGCCAGTCCGGCAAATATTGACCCACATGGTAGCGATAATGTACCTTTTGTTCGATTCCGTTCAGCTTTGCCACGAGATATTGGATCTCTTTTCGATAAAGCAAGGTGGAGGATAAGAACAATTGAATACGGTGTTTTCCAGCCAAATCTATGATTTGCTTATGATTTTCGTTGATTAAATTAAGCTCTGAAAAGATATGGATTCCTTGCTTGATACATTGGACAGTAATGTCATAGTGACCAATGGGAGATGCACAAATAAAAGCAATGCAGGGCTTTTCTTTTCTGATTGCATCATTCAAATCCTTATAGACAGGAATATGAAACAGCTCACCCACTTCCTGCAGGCGGTCTAACCTACCGTCCACACCAATTATATTTAAATTCGGATCATATTGCTTCAACAGCCTGATCCTTCTTTTTCCCATGGAGCCTAATCCGATAATAATAACGTTCATGATTCTGCCCATTCCTTCCCTCTTTTTAAGGCCTGATGGAAACAGGGTTTAAGCCCTGCAAGCATCGTCATCTCCACTCTCAATACACTTTAATAAGAGAGACGCCTCCACAGCTAGTACCTCTTCGCGGTTGCTCTCCGATTCACGATCCATCACCTGCCCCTCATTTCTTTTGCAGGAACACCGATATAGGTTTTTCCATGCTCTGCATTTTTCGTCAAAACAGCTCCAGCTCCAAGGGTAGCTCCGTTTTCAATAGTTAGACCCTGCAGTACGGTAGCTCCCGCTCCAATCAAACATCCATTTCCGATGGTCACGTTACCGGAAATAGTTGCCATGGGATTAATTGAATTGAAGTCTCCTACGATGACATCATGGGCTAAGGTGCAGTTTGTATTGATGTAATTGAAATTACCAATCCGATACTCACTGGCCAGAATTGTTCCGGGACCAATGATATTTCCGCAGCCCAACGTTCCTGCATCCCTATCAAAAATAACAGAGGGGTGTACGATTGTAGGAAACAAAATATTTCTATAGGAATTGATTCTTTCATAGACCTTTTCTTTTACTCTAGGAAATCCAAAAGGAAGTATCACCCCCATTTGCTCATACTTTACAAATACCTTTTCTATTGAATCATCGCTGGCAATGACTTTCATTCCATTAGCAAATACAGTCCCGATCGTTTTGTTATCCTCACTGACAAATCCTATGACATCAAAAAATGTGCCATTGGCTTCAGGCAGTTTGTTGCATTGCTTGATCCAGTAATACGCATCTTTGGCACCGCCGCCGATGCCCAAGATAATGACAGGCAAATGTTCCATAGGATATTATTTTTCAAACCTTTCTTTCATCTTCTCCATTGAACCTAGCTCTCCCATATCAAGCCAGCTCTTTTCACTAATTGGATATATCCCTATTTTTTTCCCATTGATTCGATGTTTTTCTATGATATTAGGAAATCCGATAGACAGATCCCCTTCCAATTCTTGAATCACTTGGGGCTCTACAATATACATCCCCGTATTGGCTAGAAACGACAGTTGGGGCTTCTCTTTCATGTTTATAATTTCTCCCGAACCATCAATCTCAATTACCCCATAGGGGATAGAAATGTTCTTCAAGGAGCATACCATAGTAATCAAATTCTCTTTTCCCTTGTGGTAATTGAATATTTTTACATAGTCTTCTTCAATTAATATGTCACAATTGGATAAGATGAAAGTAGAAGATATTTTGTCTTTCAGCAGGCTTAAACCGCCTCCCGTCCCTAATGGCTGCGGTTCCTCCACATATTGAAGCTCATATTCCTTATCAACTTCATTAAAATAAGCCTTGATCATATTCTTCTTATGGTTGACAATTAAAAAAAATTGCCTGGCACCATACTGGCAAAATCGATTGATGATGTGCTCCGTAACAGGTATTTCTCCAATTGGTATCAGGGGTTTAGGAAGAATTTTGGTATAGGGGTAAAGCCTGGTGCCCAAACCTCCAGCCATTATTACCACCGGTATGTTTAAGGTCTCGCGCAGCTTAATTTCTTTTTCATTCTGAAAGATAATAGAAATAATCTTCTTGTCTTCATCAACAACGGGAATTGCCTCAATGTGTTTTTTGTACATCAGCACCTTTGCTTTATGGGCAGTTGATTCATAGAGATAAATCGGGCTATAGTTTGCAAAGTCTTTTACAAATGCATTGAGATCGCCCTTTGCCAAAATCCACCTTCTGATATCACCATCTGTTAAAGCGGCCACCAAGGCTTCATCTCGTTGGACAAACAGGATCTTCTTTGATGTGGTATCTAAGCGTTCCATCGCTTGTAACAACGTACTGTTTTCATCAATGATGATATCGATTTCAATCTAACCCCCTCGCCGATTCCTCTGCTGCCTCAATCCGAGTGACGCAAGCCATACAGCGCCTTTCACTAACAATAGAATACGTGCTAAAATATATTTAGGTGCTTGATTTATTGACTATTTCCGCTGACACAACCAGCTGCTATCTTAATATTAAGCCGGCGGCTGGCTATTGATCTCTATTTATAAAAACGCAGACGGACAGGCACTCAATGGAGCAGGATTAGAAATGCAAAGAAAAAGCTGCCCAAAGGCAGCTTTTTGTATAAACATGAGTCCTATTTCTTTTTTATTTAGTATTTTCCCTTTCCCTCTGCAAGATCCAACAACGAGATATAGATGTTCACAACGATTTGATACAGCTCCGGCGGAATCTCCTGCCCAAGCTCCAGTTTGGCCAGCATCGTTGCTGCACTGTCATCATGATAGATGGCTACGCCGTTTTCCATGGCCACCTGAAGAATCTTTTGTGCAATATGTCCAGAGCCTGCTGCAACCACACAAGGAGCGTTATTCTTCAGCTTATCGTATTTTAAGGCTGCCACTTTCAGAGAAGATTTTTTCTCTTTATCAGCATTTTTGTTAATATCCTCTGCACTGAAAACGAAACCGGCTTCCCCATTCTTTTGCCGCTGACTTTTATATTTTGACATCAAGGCCCACCTTTCTTACAGCAAGCTTGGGAAATCTCAGCAATATTGGCTGACTCTCCTGATAGACGCCAACCTGATAACTGTTCAGACGATACCCCTGCTCTTCGATAAGGTCTCTCCATCTGCCTTTAGTCTCTTTAATGGTATTTAGAAGAGGATCCGGACACCGAATGTCAAGATCAATCTTCTTATCCTTAACGAGGAGATCTACCTCGAAATTGCCGTACTTATCAGACTGTATTGTGAAGAAGATGTTTTTTGCATCTTTTGCATCTCCCCTTCGCTCTTTGCATTCCTTATCCACAAAAAACTCACCGTAGGTGTTTTCATCCATGTAGCGAAAAGGAATTGTAAAATGAATCAGTGCCATCATCGGACTTTCATTTTGAAGCATGTTGAACAAAAGGGTCTGGGCAATGTTACTGATCTTTGCAGGACCGGAGGGATCAAGGGCTCTGCTCAAAAGCGAAGCGATATCATTATCTTCCTGTTCAGCTCCCATACGGCTGATAGAAAGTTCCACCTTGCGCTTGTCCCCTTGTTCCAGCTCTTGAACAGCATGTTCAAATATCAGACGCCTCATTTCGAGAATATCCTCATCTGCCAGCTTGGTCAATGGTTTTAGTTCATCACCTAATTGAAACACTGCATCTTCCAGCAAACTGGGATCTGCCTTATCATAGCGAACAATGTTATGAACAATTGACATGACCTGACTATGAATTCGCTGGCTTCCCTGATAACGCTTTGCAATTTTCCCCAATTCAGGAATGATTTCGTTTTTTAAATAAGTTTTAATTTCAGTCTGGAGTTCTTTATCCAGGCTAATCAGGCTGTTCAGGTCGAGATTACCCTTACCGCTCCGTCCTCCAAGACGCTGTTGGGACTGATTTCCCTGAAGGTCTAGCAAAAGTTCTTCTAGCAGAGTATCATGATCCAATCCAGAGGCTCCCTGGGTCATTCGCTGTGCTGAAAGCGCACCGTTCTTTCTCAGGCTGCTGAGACCTGCCATGGTCTCCAGTGCTTCGAATTTCTCAACAATTGCCTGTACCTCAGTCTTTGTCAGTTTCTTCATCAGATCCTGCCCCTGAAGCACAACTGCTTTTAAAGAGTTTTCCTGATTCACATAACCATCAAAATGTTTTAAAATAGCCACGATGGCATCCCTGATCCTTGGCTGCCCCTCTAACTTGGCTAATATCCGGAGACTGTCAAAAAACTCACCAGCAAAAATAGTTGCTCCCTTTTCCCTCGTTAGCAGTTCAGCCAGCATCTCCTGCGGCCGCACAAAAACTCTGTCTAAAAAAGCATCCGAGAGGTTTCCTGTTGAATTCTCAAAAAGCCGTGCCATAAGTACGAGTTTTCTCACGCCATCAGCCTGAGTCCTCGTGCTATGAAGCAGCGGCTCAAAAATTTCTTTATTGAGATTCTTTGACAGCGATTGTTTACCGCTATCCTCCTCCTGGCTTTTAACCTTAGGCTGTTCCTTGACCACCTGGCCTGGATTTGTGATATCAAAGGAAGCATCAGTCGGAAGTTTACTCGGTATATTCTGTACTTTATTCTTTATGGAAATCGGTGAAGTGATCTTTAGAACATCAACCACATTAAAATCTCCTTATTCGGTTTTGACAAAGATCTTATCTCTTCTTCAGTGCTTCCAGCAGCTTGATCGCAACAACGATATCATCATTTCTTGAGTCGAAGGTCGTCAGCATTAAGCGTTTTACCTCAGGACGCTGATTAATGGTTTCCAGTATCTTCCTGTTTTCTTCGTCCTTTTGAAGTTGCTGTGCGTCGCCACCGTCAGCCAGAATTTCCGCTAGTCCTACGTTAAGAACCTGACAGATCTGGTTCAGTCTGCTCATATCGATTGAGTTTTTTCCGATTTCCCAGGCCGACACAGAGCTATGTGTCACATCCAGTGCTTCAGCCAACTCTTTTTGTGTCATTTTTCTCAATTTTCTATAACGCTTGATATTATTACGTGCAATATCATTGATGGATTCCATTTTATATCCTCCCTGACGAATCTAACGTTAATAAGATAACTGATTATATCTCGAATCGCCACGAAAATCAATAAAACGACAACAATTTTATGAATCTATGAATTGGAACTAATCTTTAGCGCTTATTTGCCGATAAAATATATATGATAGTGTAGACTGGCAAAACTGCAAGTTAAAGAAAACAACGAAGAAATCGGGATACACGAAAAGCCGGCGATGACTCCGGCAGTAACTCTCCTGAACTTCGAGGTTTTCAGAAATAAAGAAAAGGTGGAATTAGCGATGAGTGACTATGATTTTGCAAATGATTCTATGTTAGAAATGTATTTATTTGAATCAACCACCCTCTTGGATCAACTGGACGAAATATTGCTTCAGTCCGAGAAGGCGGCGAATTTATCCACTGAAAATGTCAATGAAATATTCCGCATCATGCATACGATCAAAGGTTCCTCTGCTATGATGGAGTTCGATACCATATCCCATGTATCCCACAAACTTGAGGACCTGTTTTATATTATCCGTGATAACGGACTGGATGATGCTTACTTTCAGGAATTGTTTGACCTGGTACTGAAGGTTTCAGATTTCCTGAAAGAAGAAGTGGAAACAATTCAAAACGGAATGAAACCCTCTTCCGATAATGAAGGGCTTATCTCAGAAATTCTGGATTTGATTGACAGGATGAACGGAAATGGTGCCGCTTCAAAGGAAGAGGCCAGCCCAGCATCTGCGGCGAAAGCAAAGTCCTCCAAGGCAAAAACTTCGCAGCCTGCAGAAGCGGCAGTATCCGACACGGCTGTAACAACTGCTTCCGTACCAACCGCTTCAGACAGTAATCCCCCTGCTGCCACAGCTGCAAAAGAAGTTTCGGCAATGTCTGGTGCATCTACATCAAACGATAGCAAGAAGATCTATCACATGCATGTCAACTTCACCGCTGACTGCCAGATGGAGAACATCAGAGCCTTCATGCTGGTCAATAAATTGGAAACCGTCGGAAAAGTTATTGCTACAATCCCGGAAGAATTGAACACCAACAAGGATGCATCCAGTATCATCTCGCAGAACGGCTTCTATTGCAGCCTGGAGACCATCCTGCCTCAGGAACAGATCACAGCGATGACCAAGGGTACCTTGTCGGTTTATACCGTTGAATTCATCAGTGGGCTGCCTAATGCTTCCGGAAAAGCAGAGACCCCTGCAGCAGCAGCCACCACTGCTGCTCCCGCTGCGGCCGCCGGCAGTTCAGCTGACACAGAGCCTGCAAAAGCTGCAGCAAGCACCTCCGATGCCTCAGGCGATAACGGAAAAGGAAAAGCCGGCAAACAGAATCTGATCAATGTTGATCTGAACAAACTGGATACCCTCATGGATCTTGTAGGCGAAATTGTAATCACCGAGTCCATGGTTTCCGGCAGTTCCGATCTTGCCGGGCTTGAGCTGGATAACTTCAACCGTGCTGCAAGACAGCTCAGAAAGCTGACGGATGAATTGCAGGATATCGTTATGTCAATCCGAATGGTTCCCATCGCATCTACCTTCCAGAAGATGCGCCGCATTGTACGAGATATGGGCAAGAAGCTGGATAAAGACGTGGATCTGGTATTGATGGGAGAAGCAACAGAAGTAGATAAGACTATAATCGACGGTATTGCAGATCCGCTGATGCACCTTGTAAGAAATGCCATGGATCATGCCATCGAAGATAAGGATGGCCGTGCAGCGGCGAAAAAAGATCCGGTGGGAAGGATTATTCTCTCAGCTCAAAACATTGGCGGTGACATCATTATTTCCGTCAGTGATGACGGAAAAGGCCTAGACGCAGAGATGATTCTGGAAAAAGCAAAGGCAAAAAATCTTTTAACAAAGCCGGAAAATGATTATACCGAAAAAGAAATTTTCAACCTGCTGACAATGCCGGGCTTCTCCACAAAAGAAGCTGTTACGGAATTCTCCGGACGTGGTGTCGGTATGGATGTCGTTAAGAAGAATATCGAGAAGATTGGAGGTACTGTTACCATTGAAAGTGTCAAGGGAAGCGGAACCAATATCTTCTTTAAGATACCCCTCACCCTGGCCATCATTGCCAGCATGGAAATCAAGGTGGGAAGCAATGTCTATGCAATCCCCATCAACAACATCCGCGAATCCTTCAAAGCCACACAGAAACAGCTGCTTACTGATCCTGACGGCAACGAAATGATCATGATCCGCGGGGTGTGTTATCCGATTATACGGCTGCACAAAATCTTCCATCTTCAAGATGCCCAGACGAGCATTACCGAAGGCATTCTGCTGCTTGTGGATTCGGGAGATCGGCTCGCCTGCATTCTTGCTGATGAGCTGCTCGGTAAGCACCAGGTTGTTGTCAAGCCTCTTCCTGTTTATCTCAGCAGGTATGCCGCAAAGGGAGTCGGAATTGCAGGCTGCACCATACTGGGAGACGGAAGCATCAGTTTGATTCTCGATGTACAGGGCATTTTAAATCAGTATTAGAGCATTAGTATGACATATGACGAGGAGACCAATCGATGATATACATAAACGATGAGGAATTCAATGCCATCACCTCCTATATCAAAACGAACTACGGTGTTAACCTGACCCATAAAAGACCATTGATCGAAGGCAGGCTGAGTAATTACATCGCAGGCCT
>JARBUO010000120.1 GCA_029239605.1 Bacillota bacterium
GACAGCACTGCGGCGCAGTCCGCACCGCCGGAAGGACAACCGCCTCAGGGCGGAGGACCTGGGGGCGGCGGTCCCGGTGGTACGCCCCCTGAAGATGGAGCCACTCCTCCGAAAGGCAGCGGCGAGATAACGTTCAGCGGGGAGGAAGTTACCTTCAGCTTATCTTCTGATTTGAAAGTGACAAAGGGAAGAAGCGGTGAGGAAGCAGAAATTGATTTATCAGAAATTGCGGAAGGCTCTGTAATCATGTTTACAACGGTAACAGATGAGGATGGAAACGAAGTTATTGACATAATACGGGTACTGGAGTAACGGACGCAAGGAATTCCTGCCCAGAGAATTACAAAAAGGATTTGGCTTTCCCAAGACAGATTTGGGAATTGTTTTAGGAGAATACGGCAATCAGCAAAAAATCCGCTCAGGCGGATCTTTTGCTGATTGGAAAGGGGACTAACCACGTAAGGCCTGAAGCACCAAAGATCTCCAAAAAAGCAAAACGCCAGCCGTTGAAGGCGGGCATTTCACTACCTTGTTTAATTAACTGCCGGCTTTCGTCCCGGACGCTGCGCCCTCGGACTGCTGCCGTTGTTTATTGATAAGTTCCAGTGTTTTGAACTTGAGTTTAAGCGTTGTAGGTTCGTCATAATCCTGCATCAGCGGATCATATTTATGATCGAGTAAAATATCCTTATAAAGCTCCTGAGCTTCCTCTGCTGATTTCTTATCTTCATCTGATTCTGCCCCGATGAGACAAAGGGGTGGAAACAGGACGCACCACCAGTTTTGGCCGACTCCTTCTCCTATGGTTATGTTCAGCGTCTCATAATTTCCGGAAGGAAATACGACCTCTCCGTAGGCTTTCCGAGGAATCCATTTTACGCCCAGCTCTGCTTTTACTGCATAATCATATCCATTTTCCCGAATGATCTGCTCTGCTGTGCTTTCGATTTCCTTCAGATTGTCCTGAATGTACTTTCTGGATTGTTCCAGGTTCAAACTTACCCGTGTTTCATTGACGGCAGTTTCGTTCTGCTCTGCGGCATATACTTCTGTCCCGGAGCGGCCTCCCCTTCCCGACAATTCCGGTGATACAGAAGGTACTGTTTTGTCTCCTGCTGCATTTGAACGCGGGGACTCCTCTTCAGGACGCTGGAATGCCTCCATTTCCTGTGCCATTGCCTCTTTTACCAGCTCGCTGTTGATCTTAGCCAGAACACCGTCTCTGACCTTCAGTTTCAGCTGCTGATCAGAGACCGAATCGCTGTTTGCAATGACATGAAACCTTATGAAATCATCATTGCTCAATTTATTTTGACTGCTGTATACTGTCCACGCACTGTAAACAATGATACAGATCAACAAGAGAAACATGATTCTGATTTGTCTTCTTCTTAATCCCAATAAAAATCCCTCCCTTGATCAAGATTTTCAATATTAATCTTTCCCATAGGGAGGGAATTTTATACAATATGTTTCTGTCAGCCCGAAGAATCTGTTTCTGATTTCGGGCAACTTGCAGGTCAGTGTTGCAGAATATTTACGTTCCCACAGGGAACTTTGCCTGCTCAATTCACCGCCGCGGTTATTTTATTTCTATTTACCATTTAATAATTTTTGGCTACGATCAAGAGTTTCGTACCGGGTTTAATCTCCTTTCCTACTTCTAAATCATTGATCTTCTTAATCTCATCAATGGTAGTTCGATATTTTTTCGCAATATTCCAGATGTTATCTCCCGTTCTTGAAACGTAAAGTATAATACCCGGAATGGGGTTATTATCCTGAGGGCTATCCAGGAAGCTGACGCTCTTAACAAGCTGGTGCCGTTCCTGAGTGGACAAAGCAGTATTGACCAGAATTCCCGCATTTACTTCAATCTGCTTATTATTAATCTTATCAAACCATATCTCCTTCAGCGCAATATCATTATTCGCCGTCATATCGGGAGTGATTCCCGGAATTTCCATAGCGCTACGGAACGGGATTTCCTGATCGATGCTGAAGATTGTTTTTCTGTCATCCGAAGAGGTGCAAATCAGGCTGACGTTGACCGTTCCCTCCACAACACTCTTGGATTGCTCGATAACGGATCGCTTCTCTTTGATGGTCCCATTGACATAAATCACCTTATCGACGCTGCCGTATCGATCCGGAACATTGATAATCTCGCGGGCGGATATTTCTGCAACCCCGCTTCCGCCAAGGGTCAACACTCCGATTTCATCCGTGTCAAACTGAACATCCTTTTTGTGATGGTATACGTCGGTTACAACTTCCTTTTCTACGTTCTTGTAAAGTTCCAGACCGGTGTCCACGTTCATATCCAGTTCAAAAAGGCCTCTTTTTCCGTTTCCGTCCTCCTTTGCAGTTAGATTTAACGAAGAGATATTGAAGTTTACTTTGCTTCCTGCCGGATTCTGATCACTTGGATTGTGTTCTCCGTCCAGTCTGATGAACTGGGTAAATTCTGTTTTTCCCTGGTACAGTACCGGGAGTGCTGCAGAATTCCCCTCAGGCGCTGCGGCCTCTGACACTGCTGCGGCGTCACTGTTCCCCTCTGCCCCTAGGTACAAAATATTACAATTGACAGTTGCATTGATCACTGCCTTTTCTTTTGTAATCTGCTTGTGGTTCTCAACCACGCTGACATCATATTTTAGTATCTTCAATACTTCCGGCATATTTTCCTTCAATGCCAGAGCATCCTTGATTTCTGTCGTTTCTGTTTTTCTCAGAGCCACATCCGTTAGCTTGATTTTTTCTTTCAGCATCTGAACCTCTTCGTCTCTGAGTCCCTCAAAAACTTCGATGTCCACATTGCTGTACTCTTTCATATGGAAAACAACAGTAGCTCTTACTCTGAATTTTCTTTCGTTGATAACTGTAAAATCTATTGATTCGATGCTTGGAACTACAGCCAAATCGGAATAGGGTCCGGCCTTCATCTCTGCATCGTTTTTAAACGGTATTTTTGATTCAATGGCAACGATGGGGTCACCCTCTGCGTTTGTCTCCGGTACATAAAGGGTCTGAAGCAGCAAATCCCCTGTAAGCCTGACAGAATCGGTTTCCGTTTGCCCGGTATGGATTTCCCGGTCAGAGAGCTTCACCTTTCCGTCCATTGTTAAGATCCGCGCCAGGTCCGGTTTCACATCCGGCACGAGAATATCCTCTTCCAAATTCATTCGAAGCGGTGCTTTCTGCTTCATATCCACCAGTTTCAGTTTACTGCTCATAAGGCTTCCTACTACAGGCGCTTTTACAGGAACTGCTTTGGGAACAGGCGTCGGCTGAAGAACCGGACGTTTTGCAAAAGGCGCTGCAAAATTATGGATCGCTTCCGATTTCTTCTCCTTATCGGCGAACGCAAAAGGTAAGTCCGGCCAGTTTTTAGCTTTAATGGCCTCGCTGAACGTAATGGTCTCCATTGCCGCTTCTGCATCAGCCCCAGCTCCTTTCTCGAGGTCATTTGCTGCTGGGGCAGCAGCTTCTTCAGTTGCTTCCTCCAGAATGATTTCCTCGTCGTTCTGGGAAACAGGAATGGCCTCTTCGGCTTCGAAAACCGCGACCTCTTCTGCGTCCTGGGAAATCGAAAGGGCCTCTTCGATTTCGCTAACCGCAATCTCCTCTGCTTCCTGAGAAACAGGAAGGGCCTCTGCAACAGCTTCTGAAGCTGCCTCTGCAGGGTCAGGAAAACCCAACGCTGCGTCCTGTGCAGCGAGCTGTGATACCGCTGCAGTCTCCGGTAAGGTATCTTGGAATTCTGCCGCCTCTGCGCCTGGTGGCTGAAAACCTGTCATCTCATCTATGCCTTCATCCCGAAAATCAGGGTTTTCGATCTGCGCAGTCTCCGCTGCCTGCCTGGCGGTTTCATGCAGTACTCTTTCGTATGCCGCAGGATCGAAACGGCTGTTGACGCCTTTGGGCATGTAATGGTAACTATATTCGTCTGCTTCTTTTGCAGGCTGCAAAGCGAAATCCGGAATCCCTTCAAATTCTAACGGGTTTTTTTCGTACGTCATCGCATTATCCCCCTCTATCTACAGTTCGTTCTACTGTTCGTTGCTATAATGTATTCCCTGAGAGGGCTTGTTATGACAAATAATTTGGGCAGCCTTTCCGGTATTCCCCCTGTGCAAAGAAGAATAACACCCGTTCAGACTGCCCATTCTATCGATTTTTTTTATTTCTTAGTTTAATTGCTTTTTTCTGCTTGTTTATCTTAATTCCCTGCTTTGTTTGATTGATCGGCTCCATACGGATTATGTTTTATGAATCCATGCTGAGTCCCTTAAAACAAAATTATATAATCCAGTCAAAGATCAGTTCCTGTTTGGTATCAGCGGCCGGCTGATTGACAAACACAAGCTCGGGACTTTTGATGCTGACCTTTGTTCCTCCGGGAACGGGCTTTGTAATAAAGGCATTGCTTCCGATTACTGCTCCTTTTCCGATCACGGTATCTCCTCCGAGGATAGAAGCCCCGGAATAGACTGTAACGTCATCCTCAATGGTCGGATGCCGTTTCACGCCTCTGAGATTCTGACCACCCCTTGTGGAAAGCGCGCCTAAGGTCACACCCTGATATATTTTAACATGATCGCCAATAACCGTGGTCTCTCCGATAACAACTCCTGTGCCGTGGTCAATAAAAAAATATTTCCCGATACTTGCACCGGAGTGGATATCAATCCCCGTTACGCTATGTGCGTACTCACTCATGATCCTCGGGATCAGAGGCACCGAAAGGGCCTGCAGCTCATGCGCAATCCGATGGATGCTCACCGCAAAAACACCCGGATAAGAAAAGATCACTTCATCCTTGCTTCCTGCCGCAGGATCTCCGTCATATGCAGCTTGTACATCTGTGGCCAGATACTCTCTTATTTTAGGCAGCTTCTCCAGGAACTGAAAGCACAGCTGCTCTGACTTTTCTTCCAAATCTTCATCTTCAAAGTCCTCCAAACTGCTGGCCTGATGCCGCAGTGCGAAGCTGATCTGCTCTGTCAATTTCCCGTGAACACGAATCAAAAGCTCGCCGATGTGGTACTCTCTCAGATCCTCCATATAATTGCTCTTTTCAAAATATCCCGGAAATATGAGCCGTCTGAGAAGTTCTGATATTTCAATCACAACTTCCCTGTTGGGGAGGGGGCCCAAACTTTGTGGGATAATATACTGCTCTTTTTTATAACTATCAGATAATTGGGAAACCAGATTTTCTACCTGGCTCTTAAAATCAAAGCTCATCTCATCACCTTCTGTCAGACATACCAGCATTCACCATATCATAGTTGTCAGATATGATTTGTTAATTTAGTGTATATTACCACACATAACTCTGCTGTGCAATCTTATTTTCAGTAGGCGAACTAATTTTCAGAGTTTGGGGACGTTTTCTCTTCCGGCACCGAAACTTTTCTTGCCACCACTGCAAGTCTTCCGTTTTCGGTCCAATAATCGCACGTAGAAAGGGTGATCAGGGAATCACCATATTCGGCGGTAATCCCGGTATCATAAAGTGCCATCTTCTTGATCTGTGATACATAGGTGTTAAACGCTTCCTCAGAAGTGATGTTGGTATACTGATAATACTTAAAGACATCCTGATTCTTCTGATACACGCTGGATAAAAAGACTGCCATGATTTCATAGGTCCCCTCTTCATAAATCGTATCGAACGCAATATAAGGATGCTCTTTGAAATAATTCTCTTCTTTGTAATTTTCGAGACTGCCAAACATACTGCCATCCCGAAAATAATGCCCATAGATCAGATAGTTGTTCTTTGAGTTGTGGAGATCCGAGTTCACGTCAAGATAGATGGCCCCATACTTACTTTTTGTGCCTTCAGGACTATGGGTGAGGTAAAAATCATTATCCGTTTTCGGTTTCATGACAGGGTAATCAATCAGCGTACCCTCAATGCGAATCCACCCTGCAAATTCCTGATTCTTTTCATAAACCTCACGGTACTTCTTGAGAATTAGCCCGTCTCCTGCTGGATTGCCGGATGGGTTCGTGCTTCCGTTTCCATCATTATCTGTTCCCTCTGCCATTTGATGCTTCAGTCTATCCTGCATGGCTTGGTATTGATACTCCTCCGCCAGTTCCTTCAGGAGCAAAACAGAAGACAAGATCAAAATCACCAGAAAAAAGATTGATAAAATTGATTTCTTATTCTTTCCCACTCATCCCGCTCCTTTCATATCCTTATGCTAACATCATCAGAACCGTCCCATAAACAAATGAATGCCCATTGGGTTTTATTCTGCTTTTTAATTATAAACTACTTTTGGCCATGGAAACAGGGCAAAGACAAATTTCCCAGGAACGGTCTGATCCGTATCTTAAGGGTTATGCTGCTGAGAAAAAAAGAAAAAGGCTGCGCTTAAAAGCACAACCCTACCGTTTCGTATTGCTATTGGAACAGTTCTGTTGAGAGGTAACGCTCTCCGGTATCAGGAAGCAGGACAACAATAGTCTTTCCTTTATTTTCGGGCCGTTTTGCCACTTGGGTTGCAGCAAACGCAGCGGCTCCCGAGGAGATACCAACAAGAAGGCCTTCCGTTTTGGCAAGCTTTCTTGAGGTCTCAAAAGCTTCGTCATTTTTTACCTTAAAAATTTCATCGACCACATCTTTGTTGAATACATCGGGAACAAAACCGGCGCCGATTCCTTGGATTTTATGAGGTCCTTTGGTTCCGCCTGACAACACGGGGGAATCAAAAGGTTCCACTGCTATAATCTGCACGTTTGGATTTCGCTCCTTTAATACGGAACCCACACCGGATATGGTTCCGCCTGTGCCCACGCCTCCGATGAAGATATCGACCTTGCCGTCGGTGTCTCTCCAGATTTCCTCCGCTGTAGTTTTCTTGTGAATTTCCGGATTAGCGGGGTTTTTAAACTGCTGGGGGATAAAGGAGTTCGGCGTCTGAGCAGCAAGCTCCTCTGCTTTCTTAATAGCCCCGGGCATTCCTTCCGATCCGGGCGTTAAAACCAGCTCAGCCCCCAATGCTTTCAGAAGATTTCTTCGCTCTACACTGAAAGTCTCTGGCAGAGTGATGATCAGCCGATATCCTTTGGCTGCTGCAACGAATGCCAGCGCAATACCTGTATTCCCGCTGGTTGGCTCAATAATTACAGTATCCTTATTGATAAGCCCTCTCTCCTCTGCGTCTTTTATCATTGCGAATCCTATTCTGTCCTTTACGCTGGATGCAGGGTTAAAGTACTCCAGCTTTGCAACCACTTGCGCATCAAGTCCGATGGACTTACTGTAATTAGCCAGTTCAAGCAGAGGTGTATTTCCGATCAGTTCTGTCAAGTTCTTAGCAATTTTACTCATTTTCATTTCCCCCTTATTATATATAATCATACTATTTCTATATGATTTATATGTATTTTATAGTTATTGTATTCCTGACTTCCTTTTTTGTCAATAGAATATTAAAAAGTCTGGCAAAAAAAAAAGCCGGTCCGGCCGCCGCTAAGGCGATCGGACAAGCTCGTTGTCGTAAATGATACCTGATCAATTTTTATTCTAAAAACCAGCGGCATCACCATTTTTCTTATTTAAAACTACCATCCTGCATGATCATATCCTTTAATTTGTCAATATGATTGAAGGCTTCAAATCTTGCATTTGCGCCATTGCCGTTTGCGATTTCCTCGTAAATGCGCTTATGTTCCGGTATCATTTCCTCTGCCCGCTTGAAATCCTTATAATAGATATACCGGAATCTGAGCACCAGCTCCTGAAGCTGCTCCACCATATGGATCAGGTGGTTATTTCGGCTGGATTCCACAATGAGATGGTGGAATTTCGTATCGCTGGCAATCATGTCCGCCATGTTTCCTTCAATTACCGCCTGCTTAAATTTTTCGCTGGTCTCCGACAGAACCCTCTTTTCATCATCAGTCATCCTCTCGGCAGCATAGTATGCGGCAAGACCTTCCAGGTTTGCTCTCACTTCCAAAATGTCTTCCATATCTTTGATAGACACCTCAGAAGCATAAGCGCCCTTCCTTGGCTCAATCACTACCAGGCCTTCTTTTTCCAGCTTTCTGATAGCTTCCCGGATCGGTGTACGACTGACACCCATATCTTCGGCGAGCTCTATCTCCATCATTCTTGTTCCCGGTTTGATCTTTCCTGTCAGGATCAGATTTCGCAGCTCTTCATATACAATTTCTCTCAGCGGTCTGTGACTTTGAATATCAAAATTAAGCATTCTCATTTCCTCTTTTAATAAGATCGAAAATACCGCTTTGTAAATCACGATATTTCCGTATTGTTTTAATCCAATCAGGCTGCAGAATGATATCCAACCCAATTATAGTGCTTTTACAAAAAAGGTCTCTTGGTTTAACTGTCTAAGCTTCGAATATGCCGCTTCACCTTTTCTTTTGCTGGTGTAAAGTGCGAACACGGTGGGGCCGCTTCCGCTCATCAATACCTTGTAAGCCTTGCCCTCCTGCTCAATCTTGTTCTTTGTATACACAATAACAGGATACTCTTTTAGGCTATAATTTTCAAGTACATTCGTCATATTTTTTGAAATTTTATAATAGTTTCCTTCTCGGAGACCTGCCTTCAATTCAGCGGTATTGGGGCGGTTTTCAATCTCGTCAAGCCGCAGCCCTCCATAGACCTGAGCAGTAGAAACACTGATGGATGGCTTTGACAACAGTACCCATGCTTTCATTGGAATCATCTGTTCCAGTTTTTCTCCGATACCCGAAGCTGCCGCACAGGTTCCCGCAAGGGGATCGTTATGTAAATCCAAGATCGGATTGAGTGCAGCCTGACCTGCCAGGCAGAATGCCACGTCTGCTCCCAGTTCGGTTCCATGTACCATCAGCGTTTTCAGGTCCAGTCCGAGGTTCCAGAGTTTGTTGATACCATGCAGAACTGCCGCGCAATTGGCGCTGCCTCCTGCCAGCCCTGCAGCCACAGGGATTCTCTTTTCGATGTCGATTTTAAGCGTTCCTATGCGGCCATTTCCGTATTCACGAATCATTGTTTCCGCAGCCCGATAGGCAATATTTCCATTGTCGTCAGGAAGGTAAGGTACATTGGTGGAAAGGGTGATGGTAATTCCCTTCTCGTGATTTGTGGCAATACTCTCCGCGGGATCTGTGGGGATATCCTCCACGGGTTTTCCCTCTGCCAAAGGCTCCAGCCACGTAATTTTTACAGAATCATACAAGTCAACCTGTTCCATGACCATAAGAACCTCATGGTAGCCGCTCGGCAGTTTCCCTAATACGTCGATGGATAGATTGATCTTCGCATATGCTTTCAGTATAAGTTCTTTCATTCTTCTGCTCCTAAATATGCAGCGCAATTAAACCGGATTCCTGTTTTCCTATTAGAAAGCGGGCGAAACCATAAGATCCGCCCGCTGCTGCCCGCTAATTCCGCACAATTCATTTGTTTATTTCTTGGTTGCCTTCTTATTTTTGCTCTTTCCTGTAGCGTTTTTCGGCCTTGTGGTTCCTGCAGCCGCCTTCGCTGCTGCTCTCTGTCTTTCCTGTTCCGCTTTTTCTTTCCGTCCGGACTTGTATGTGCTTCCGGTGACAGAAATCGGTCTTGGGCCGGTTACTCTCTGGTTATCTTTTTCAGGCTCGTCTGCAATGATGATTTCTTTTGAATTAGTATCAACCTTGCCCTTATTTTTCTTTTCCGCCTGGGCTCTTGCTTTTTCTTTTTCCTTCTCCGTTTTTGCCACAACTTGTTCCACAGATTTGCCGGTTTCCTTGGCTACCTTATACGGATTTACCTTGACTTTATCCTCAGCAACGGCTTCCTCTTCCTGTTTTTTCAGCTGTCTTTTGGCGGAGATAGAGGTATATCCGATCATACCCACCATCATTACTGCCATCAGCCCCATGTTGACACTGGAGTCTACGCTGGTGTTTCTTGTTTTGAACTCAACCAGTTGATCCTTTCCCAGGGTGTCGCCATTAGCCATCTTGAGGTCGCCGGATATTTTGAGTTTATAGTCAGTATTGGATACAAGGGTCTGCTCGACCAGTACCCAAATTTCTTTCGTTTCACTGGGATACAATATTTTTGTAGGGAGTTTCTCTCCCGCAGCATCGGTAAATTCAAATGCAGTTTTGTTGGCATCCTGCACCTCTGCCGCAGAAACATCCTCGTTAAAATATAACTTTACCACGACGTTTTCCAGCATGGAATTGTGGCTTCCGTTTTTCGGATAGCTGTCTTCCAGTTGTAAACCTGCTGCAAAGCAAGTGGAAAAGGACATTAAAAACACCAATAGGGTTAGGCTCAAAATTATGCCTGCTTTTTTCATATTGTATCTTCCTCCGATTTCTTTTTCCTAAGCTTCTGGAAAAATGATTTCATTATTTTTTCACATTCCTGCTGCATGATTCCAGTTTCTATCTGTACATAATGATTTAATCTTTCATCCTGCAAAATATTGGACAGGGATCCGCAAGCGCCGGTTTTCCGATCCATGGTTCCGATGAAAACCGTTTGAATTCTTGCTAAAACGATGGCTCCTGCACACATGGAGCAGGGCTCAGTCGTAACATACATTCGGCAGCCAAGCAGCCTCCAGCCCCCCAGCTTACCAGCGGCGTCCCGGATGGCAATCATCTCGGCATGAGCCGTGGGATCTTTATCCGTTTCTGTCTTATTATGGCCCCGACCGATAATAACGCCGTCTTTTTCGATCACGGCGCCGATGGGAACTTCACCCAGGGAAAGAGCTTTTTCTGCTTCTTTAAATGCTTCCAGCATAAATTCTTCCGGACTCATTTATTATGCTCCTTTCCTGCGATTTCATATGCCCTAC
>JARBUO010000121.1 GCA_029239605.1 Bacillota bacterium
GCATCTAAGTGCGAAGCCCCCCACAAGAATAGATTTCCTCCAGAAATGGTAAGACCCGTGAGAGACTATCACGTTGATAGGTCGGAGGTGTAAGTGCAGTAATGCATTCAGCTGACCGATACTAATAGGTCGAACGCTTGACCATTGATTTCAAGGTAAAATATTTTGACATTGTTCAGTTTTGAGGGTACAACAACTATCTTGAAAATGTACTTTCAAAAGAAAAAGGCCTAACTGTGAAAGATTTTCAGACTGATGTAAATGAGCAACAGAATGAAAATACAAGCAGAAGATCTGGTGACTATAGCGAAGAGGTCACACCTGTTCCCATCTCGAACACAGTAGTTAAGCTCTTCAGCGCTGATGATACTTGGCGGGCAGCTGCCTAGGACGTCGCCGGTTTTATAAAAAAATACACTCCAATTTGGGGTGTATTTTTTTAATTTATTCAGAGACGTTTTAGAATATTTCAGTCAAAGCTGTCCGCCAATGGCGAGGCAGGTGCGTATTTTACGCAGCTTTAGCTGCAGTGTAAAATACGACAGCGAACGAAAGAACGGAAATATGTAGACTTGGGATTTCTGTTCTTGAGTCGGAGAGAGGGACAATGTCCCGAACGTTGCCTGGGAAAGTAGGACGTCGCCGGTTTTAGAAAAAAGACATTCCATTCGGGATGTCTTTTTTTATGTCTTGATGACGATCCGCTTTCCGAAGTAATTTGCTGCCCGCCAAATTGGCGAGGCAGGTGCCTGTGTTGCGTGGCTTCAGACACAGTGTAAAACAGGACAGCGAACGAAAGAACGGAAGACATAGACTTGGGAGTTTCCGTTCATGAGTCGGAGTGAAGAACGAAGTTCTGAGCGATGCCTGGGAAAGTAGGACGTTGCCGGTTTACAAAAAAGCACATTAAAGATAAACACCTGATTAGTGGGTCAGACATTCTGGCAATACTAGAAGAAGGATAATAATACGAAACAAAACGTGTAAAGTATATTCTAAAGCATAGTGATTTAATGCTGTGGAAGTGTGAGATTAAGATGTCAATGCGTCATATAAAAACCCCATTGTTATTTCAAGGTAAAAATAAACATCATGAATACTTCGAAGGCTGGTATTACAAGCAGGGTACTAAGGATGGAAAAACAGTAGTATCATTGATACCGGGGATCAGCCTGGATGGAGGTGATTCACATTGCTTTGTACAGACAATTCATATGTCTCTGGATAAAAACGGTGGTCGAGATGTGAATACGTCATACTATAAATACTCTTTGAAAGATTTTTCCTATAGTGACGATCCCTTTATTATTAAAATAGCTGATAATCTTTTTATGGAGTCCATGGTTTCTGTTAACCTAAACGCAAAAGATTCCAAAGCTGAAGGAACATTGTTATTTGACGATCTGACTCCGGTTAAGACATCGACGGCATTTCCTAATATCATGGGTTATTTTGCATATTTTCCTATGATGGAATGCTATCACGGTGTCATTAGTATGAATCATAAGGTGCATGGTTCTTTAAATATTAACGGATCAAACATTGAATTTTATGATGGCAAAGGCTACCTGGAGAAAGACTGGGGAACCTCATTTCCTAAAAAGTATATCTGGATCCAGTGCAATCAATTCCAGAATGAAAATGTCAGTTTATTTTTCTCAGCAGCACACATTCCATTTCTTGGACAAAGTTTTTTTGGATTTATCTGCAATCTTGTTATCAGTGATGTCGAATATCGCTTCGCAACGTATAACAGGAGTAAATTACTTATTGAAGATATCAATGAAAGCCGAGCCATCCTTAGATTAGTGAGCAAGCAGGCTGAACTGAAGGTGGAAGCCTGTCTAAACCATGCAGGTAAGCTAATTGCACCCAGGAAAGGAAAGATGCAGGATACAATAAAAGAGGGGCTTTCCGGTGACGTTCGCATTGTCCTTTCTCATAGAGATCACAGACTTATATATGAAGAGTGGAGCAGCATGGCTGGTATCGAAATATCTGGCTTTTAATAAAAAGATTGTTTTTCTGTAAAAGATTGATTTTATGTAACAGTTATTGCAAAACTGTGCTAAGATATCTCTAAGGAAATAGAAAGAAACAGAACGATTTCGCGTCACGTCTGGAGGAACTAAATTGAGCAAGAAGAAGGTTTTGATCATCATTAAAAGCGTAGCTTCTGCTATCATCCTAATCCTTGGCATCATAACCTACCAGGGAGGCATCAAGCGGAATACATTCTCACACCTCGTGATTGTTACAATGGTGGTGCTCTTTATCTTGGAAATTACGCTTAAGTACTTTCAAAAAGAAAAGGGTGATCAACAGGCCAACGAAAAGCCAAACGGGCAATTGTAAGCAGAGGAAGTGTCATGATTAAATGGGTGTTGATCTAGATAAGGTTCACATTCCTAACAATTTCTTAATTTCCGATTTTTTTGAATACCTTATGTTATACTTTATTTACCCAATTTGATTTCATTAGAGGAAATCTTGCGAAAAAGGAGTTAAAGACTGCAGCATGGAATGGCTTGACATAGTAGATGAAACCGGAAACATAACTGGGCAGACAATAGAGAGAGAAATTGCACATAGGAAGGGTGTTCGACACAGGACATCCCATGTATGGGTTCTCAGAAATAGCAATGGAAAAACGCAGGTCCTCCTTCAGAAAAGGAGTGAAAATAAAGATTCTTTTCCTGGCTGTTATGATATTTCCAGCGCAGGTCATATTCCGGCAGGTGATGGGTTTCTGGAATCGGCTTTGCGTGAATTAAAAGAAGAGCTTGGTATTGACGCAGTACCAGAGGAACTGATTTATTGTGGACAGCGGCAGTTTGAATTTAGGGAACGATTCCATGGTAAAGACTTTTGGGACAATCAGGTCAGTAATATATATGCCTTATGGCGAGATACGGAGGCGTCTTCTTTAACAATTCAAAAGGCGGAGATAGAGAATGTTCTGTGGATGGATCTCGTTCAATGCATTGAGATGGTAAAAAACAATACAGCGCCTAACTGTATCTGGCTGGAAGAGTTAGAGATGATCTCATCGATGATTACATCATAAACGTGGTCCTTACATGAAAGGTCAAAAGCGGCATACTCACCTTTGAATGGCAATAGCAAATAGACGATGAGTTACGAAAAACCCCTTCATACAGCAAAATTTTGCTGTATGAAGGGGTTTGGTTATGAACTTCCTTTGACTAAGAAATTCCTTTAATTATGAGTTAACTTTCATTATGAACTGCCTTTGTGGCTGGTTAGATTTTCACATATCTTTTGTACGCTTAAATTTCCCATGACTGTTACGATTATAATTTGAAATGGCTATACTATCCTGTTGAATTTACATAGGAGCGTGTTGTCCGCTTAATTTTTCTTTTCTTCCTGGAGTTTTGCCCATGCAAGGGCAAATGCAGATTCCTGGGGCTGACTTTTTTCCTGCTTTTTCATGAATTCCTGTAACTCCCGTTTCCCCATTTTATTACTGTTTTCTGACAGCTGCTTATTAAAACGGTCAAACTTTTCACGGAATCCGCAGGGGCAAGAGTAGATCTTTTTTTCTCCCTCTCCAATTACGTTGAGCTTCTTATGGCATTGTGGACAGCGGGCATTGCTGACATAGGAGAGGCTCTGCTTATAGCCGCACTCCCGATCCTGGCATACCAACATCTTTCCTTTTTTTCCGTTGACCTCAAGGAGAAACTTATCGCACAAGGGACAACGGGTTCGTGTCATATTATCATGGCGATAGTTCCCTTCACTGGCTACTACGCGGGCGACGATGTGGGAAGCAAAATCCTTCATTTCAGTGATAAAAGGTGCACTCTTTTCCTGACCTTTACTGATAGCTGTTAAGCGCTTTTCCCATTTTTCTGTCAACTCAGGAGACTTTAATTCTTCCGGAACCAGGCCGATGAGCTGCACTCCTTTGCTCATGGGGAAGATTTCTTTACCTCTTCTTTCCGCCGAGTTTGCTGTAAACATTTTTTCTATGATATCTGCTCTTGTTGCAGGTGTTCCCAGGTTGTGATGTTCCATTGCGGACAGGAGGGTTGCCTCTGTATATCTGGCCGGTGGCTTGGTTTTGCCGCTCGTAAGCTTGACGCCCAGCATGCGAAGGCTCTGCCCCTGCTTTAATTCGGGCAACCTCTGGCTCTTTACCTCTGAATCCTCTGAGGCGTCCTCCCAATCCATAGAGCCGGTTCCGTACAGACTTTTCCATCCGGCCTGTTTGATTCTTTTGCCTTTGGCGGTAAATACCTCGCTTCCAATCTCGATTTTTACAGTTGTCTGCTCATACTCAAAATCTGGGCTGAATACTGCGAGAAAGCGTTTTACAACAAGATCATATATTTTACGTTCTTCGGAAGAGAGATCCATCAATCTGACGTATTCTTCTGTCGGAATAATCGCATGGTGATCGGTCACTTTGCTGTCGTCAACGATTCGTTTCGACGTTTTGATTCCTAATTTTATAATTGCTGAAGCTGCAGCACCAAATTCCCCGGAAGAGACTGCCCGCAGTCGATCCTTCAATGTCGGAACAATATCACTGCTGATATAGCGGGAATCTGTTCTGGGATAGGTGAGGACTTTATGCTCCTCATAAAGCCGCTGCATCAGATTTAAGGTTTGTTTCGCAGAAAAGCCATAGTGGATATTAGCATCACGCTGTAACTCTGTTAAATCGTACAATAGTGGCGGTGCGACATGTTTTGCATCTTTTTTCAAATCGGTGATAAGACCGTCCTTGCCGCTGAGCCCTGATAATAATGCTTTTGCTCTTTCGTCATCCCCAATTCTGGTTTGACCGCTCTTTCTGTCGCTCCACTCCGCTTGAAACCCGTTGAAATCTGCATGGATACCAAAATAATCCTTGGGAGTAAATCGTTTAATTTCCTCTTCTCTTTTTACAATCATGGCCAATGTCGGCGTCTGAACCCGGCCTGCGGAAAGCTGAGCATTATATTTACAGGTCAACGCCCGGGTCACATTAAGCCCGACAAGCCAGTCTGCTTCCGCTCTGCTTTGAGCTGATTGATAAAGATTGTCGTATTCTGCCGCGGGTTTTAAATGGTCAAAACCCTCCCGAATACTTTTATCTGTCTGGGAGGAGATCCAAAGCCGCTTAATCGGTTTGTGAAAGCCGACCTTTTGAATGATCCAACGTGCTACCAGCTCACCTTCGCGTCCTGCATCGGTGGCGATAACCAGTTCTGTGATTTCAGGATTTTTCATGAGGCTTTTCACGACATTAAACTGCTTTCCAGTCTCTTTAATTACAACCAGATCCATTTTTTTCGGCATCATCGGGAGCGTTTCCAATGACCATTTTTTATATTGATCTCCGTAGTGCTCTGGATCTGCTAACGTTACCAGATGTCCCAGCGACCAGGTAACAATATATCTCTGACCCACGATATGGCCGTCTTTTGTGTTGGTACAGCCTAGAACACGAGCCAGTTCACGGCCTACGGATGGTTTCTCTGCTAATACTAGTATCTTTCCCATTTCCTCTCCCTTCCTGGATGGAATCCCTCATTATTTATGTATCAGGGTACTACCCATATCAAAATCGTTATAACAAGACTACTGAGATTAGTATATCATAAAAGGTATGGCTTTTTATGGTATACTGCCATCTGCAGGTTTTCCACTCCTATCTCTCGAAGCTGAAATCCTCGCAGGGCACTTAATTCGTATCATAATGGTAATAGTAAACTTTCTGCGATTATTATACCATAGAAATTGGTGTTGCCATTCAATATTAAGTTTTGATATCATTGATGACACAAATCGCTTTTCTGATACGCATCTGCAGGAGAACCAAATAGCCCTTTCACAAGTTGGGTGATGCAATTGCATGCCACGATAAGATATATCTTTGCAATCAAATTTATTCAGATAGCAATTGGGACATACTAAACCTATGAACAAAAGAGGGAAAACTTATGAACCGTCAAAAACAAGAGGCGAAACTATGAGAATTGGTGTTTTGTCAGATACCCATATTCCCGGAAGAGCGAAAAAACTGCCGGAAGAATTGATGCGGGAATTCCAGTCGGTAGATCATATTATCCATGCTGGAGATGTGACAAGCTACTCAGTCTTGCACGAGCTTGGACTGCTTGCTCCTGTTACAGCAGTTGCAGGAAATGTTGATCCAGAACCGCTTCAACGAGAGCTAGGAATGAAGAAATTAATCACACTGGGAGGATTTCGGATTGGAATTGTTCATGGGCATGGGACTTATGGAAAAACAGCTGAGCGTGCATTACTAACCTTTCAAGATGAGGCCGCGGACTGTATCGTGTTCGGACATAGCCACATACCCTTATGTGAATACAGAGGGAATCTCCTTCTATTCAATCCAGGTTCACCAACGGACAGGAGACGCAACAAGTTCTATTCCTTCGGAATTTTGGAACTTGATCAGATCATACGGGCAAAGCATCACTTTTTCTGAGATTTCATTTACAGAGAAACCCTTTGTATCCCTGAAAGAACGGGGAAAGAACCGATTTTTTCTTATGGATAATTCTTTGTAAAGTGATGGTTAAATTTATTTGATTTCTGTGGATAAGTTGTATATAATATAACGTATGAATAAGAATACGTTTCGACGAGTTCATTTGATAAAATACAAATATGTTTTGGAAGCATCATGTTTCAAAGGAGTTGTTTATGAGATCTAAAAGAATCAGTGATATTGAAGATTACATTTATGAGAATAAAACGGTCACACTGGACCAGCTTTGCAGAGTCTTCGATGTCTCTAAGAACACGATTCGCCGTGATTTAAAGGAAATTATCTCTGGCGGCAATTTTAAAAAGATTTATGGGGGAATTACTGTAAAGGATAATAAGGATCTGCTTCCCTTCAGCGAACGAAATATCAGCAATCTCGATGCAAAGAAAAAAATTGCAGCGAAGGCGGCTGAACTGGTAGAGGACAGCGATGTCATCTTTATTGATTCCGGGACCACAACAATTCATCTGATCGACTTTATCAAGGAAAAGAAAAACCTGACGATTATTACAAATAATCTTGAAGTAATGATTCGTGTAATCCCATATGAGAATATCAAGCTGATCTCCCTCTCAGGAGAGCTTGACAGAAATACCTTGTCCTTTACAGGGGACACCGCATCCGCTGTTTTGAAAAGCTATAATATTTCCAAAGCTTTTATGGCTTCTGCAGGCGTTTCCATCAACGGTGGTGTTACAAATTCCTCTACAAAAGAATACGATATCAAAACCACTGCTGTTAAGAGAAGCAATTCCGTTTATCTGCTGACAAGTCAGGATAAGTTTAATCTTGTCGCAATCATGACCTATTGCACCTTGGATAAACTCACTGGCATTATCACTGACGGTCATCCGCCCCAGGATATTCAGGAGTTTATGACAGAACATGATATGGAATTGATCATTTCCAGATAGTTTTTGCTGAACTCTGATCAGACAGATTGATAAAATGAATAAAAAAAGGCGCTGCTCTTCATGTAAAGCACAGTCCCGATTTGGATGAAACATCTAAAATCTTAGGAATGCTTACAAAGAGGCAGCGCTTTTCACGTTTCAATAGGCTAATCGTTTAGCCCGACGCATGAAATGCCTGAGCGTATAAACCAGCACCACGCAATCAATGAAGCTGCGGAGAAAACAGTAAGGAGCATGGCCAGCCCCATTACACCATCCTTCCACGGAAGGGAAGCAAGCGACATACCTACACTCCCCAGTACCATCCAGGCGGTGCTGATGATAGAAGCAGCGGAACCTGCATCGCCCTGTTGCTGATTAAAAAGCAAATTGGTGCTGAAAGGCCGGAGCATGGTACAGGACAAGGACATCATAACGGTAGAAATCAGGAATAAGTAAGGCGAAAATCGGCCTGCAGTCATCATGAGCAATCCGCTGACACAAGCGGCTCCAAAACAAAAACCGGTAAACAGATTCTTGTTGGCATTCTGAAGACACTTAATATATATCGTGGGGCCCAGAAGAGATATTAAGGCATTGAATGCAAAGAAATAGCTGTAATACTGCTCACTTAGCCCAAAATATTCTACGTAAATATAGGATGAAACTGCGATATATCCCATGAAGGGAATGGATACCAATGAAAAGATGACGACCGGGATAACGAAGCTCTTATTCTTTGATACATGGATTAATCTGCCCATAGAACCTTTCAGCGTGCCGGTAAAGCGGTCCTCTTCCTTCAAAGTCTCCTGATAGAGCACCGTGAGAATTAAATTGAAAATTCCAATGGCAGCGAGCGTCCAGAAGGTACCTTGCCAATTGACGATCTTAAGAAGTATGGCCCCCAGAACGGGTGCCAGCATAGGTGCAAGACCAGCCAGTGTCTGAACAACGGCAAGCACGCCTTCTCTTTTTTTTCCCGAATAACAGTCTTTGACCATTGCTACGGAAGAGGCGGTGATTCCGCCTGAACCAATCCCTTGAATGACGCGGCTAAAGATCAGGAAATAGATATCGGGGGAAAGGGCGCAGGAAATACTGCTTGCGATATAGAGGATGCTGCCAATTAAAATGATCGGTTTTCTGCCGTATTTATCGCTCATAGGACCCCAAAAGAGAATCCCGATAGCATAGCAGATGAAAAATGAACTCAGCGTAAGATTCGTTACAGTGGAGCTGCTGGTAAAATACAAGTTCATCGTAGGAAGCGATGGAAGATAGAGGTCTGTAGATAAGGGAATAAACATATTCATCAGAACGATATAGGCAATCAAACCTTTTTTGCCCAAATATTTCTGAAATCCATGACTGTAGGATATTTCTGCTTGATTCATTATGATATAATCCTTTCTATTGTTGGTTTCACGGGATCTATTATAGAAAATATGCGCAAAGGGAAGGATTCTCTTCAGAATTTAAAATCCAGTATAGCATTTTTTTGTTTTCAGAGCAAGGTTTTGACAAAAACCAATCACAGCAGATAAGGAAAAATAATCAGCGTAGGATTGGTGACAAACGAATGAGAATAGTTTTATGACAAAAACCAAAGAGAGACTGATGGCAACTTCAGTCTCTCTTTGGTTAACTATTTTATTTCAAATAACGGCAAGAGCATATCAGAAAATGTTTAATACATTCTCGCCTTTTTCAGATTGGCTTCTTTATTCTGGTAAGCGGTATTTACGCTTTCCTTTTCCGATGTGCTGGCGATTCCAACATGCCACCAGGATTTATATCCTTCTGTCATTGTCTTTGGAAGAACCTTGATATCAATCAGAGTTGATCTTGTCTGCTTCTTGGAATCCTCAAGCGCTGCTTTTAATTCTGCCAGTGTCTTGACGGTGTACGTCTTAACGCCGTAGCCTTCTGCTGCTTTTGCAAAATCAATTGGAATCAGACCACCACTGAGGCCCTGATCTTCTGTGCGGTATCTGAATTCCGTTGCAAGGCTTCCGATACCGTTTGACATCTGCAGGTTGTTGATACAGCCAAAGCCACAGTTGTCAAAGAGGAGCACGTTGATCTTCTTTCCTTCCTGAAGAGAGGTAACCAGTTCTGTATGGAGCATTAGATAGCTTCCGTCTCCTGTCATAGCGTATACTTCCTGATTTGGGGAAGCAATCTTTGCACCCAGAGATGCAGCGACTTCATAGCCCATACAGGAATAGCCATATTCCATGTGGTAGGAATATCTTGTATCCGTGGTCCACATTCTCTGCAGACAACCGGGAAGACTTCCGGAAGCACCGACAATGATGGAATCTTCAGGAATCATCTTTCTGATCAGGCAGAGCGCTGATGTCTGTGTAATGGTTCCGCCTGTAAGCTCAACGAATTCCTCTACAGTCCTTGGGTCTCTTGCTTCTACGATAGGCTTGAAGTTATCGTCATAAGCATATTTTGCAAAGAATTCCATCTGATGATTCCAGGCAGCTCTCATTTCCTTAATTTCGTTTTGGTAAGTCGACTTATAGCCCTTTTCCTTCAGTGCCGCTGTCAAAGCAATCAGCGCAGCTTTCGCATCTCCAACAGCCTTGATGCTGTCTGCTTTGTAAGCATGGAATCTGGATGCATTAATGGAAATGAACTTAACATCAGGATTCTGGAACAGTGATTTGGAACCGGTGGTGAAGTCGGAAAGTCTGGTTCCTACAGCGATGACCAGATCAGCTGACTCGGCAATGGTATTTGCTGCGAGATTTCCTGTTACACCAATTCCCCCCAGGCAATAAGGAGAGCTTGACTTGCAGGCACTCTTGCCAGCCTGGGTTTCACCAAAGGGAACATGGAACGCTTCGCAGAATTCTTCAAGCGCCTGACCAGCTTCTGAATATCTGACGCCGCCTCCGCAAATAACGATGGGGCGCTTGCTGTTTAAAATTGCTTCGATGACTTCGTCCATTTCCTCTGCTACAGGGGTAGGTCTTGTAATCTTGTGTACGCGTTTTTCAAAGAAATAATCGGGATATTCAAAGCTTTCACCCTGAACGTCCTGAGGAATTGCGATACAAACTGCACCAGTTTCAGCAGGATCAGTCAGCACTCTCATTGCGTTAACCATAGCGCTCATCAGCTGCTCCGGTCTGTTGACGCGATCCCAGTATTTGGTGACTGGCTTGAATGCGTCATTTGTAGAGATGGATAGGCTTGTGGGCTGCTCGATCTGCTGAAGAACAGGATCAGGCTGTCTTGTTGCGAATACGTCTCCGGGAAGGAGAAGCAATGGAATATTGTTTACGGTAGCGGTGGCAGCAGCAGTTACCATGTTTGCTGCGCCGGGACCGATGGATGAAGCACACGCAATAATCTTTCTACGGTTATTCTGCTTTGCAAAGCCTGCAGCGACGTGGGCCATACCCTGTTCATTACGGCCTTGATATACTCTCAGCTTACCTGGATTTTCATCCAGCGCCTGCCCCAGTCCGCAGACGATGCCATGTCCGAAGATGGTGAATACACCTTCAACAAACTTGGTTTCAACACCGTCCATGCTGACATACTGATTGTCTAAAAATTTCACCAGGGCTTGCCCCATGGTCATCTTGGTTGTGTTCATGGATATTTAC
>JARBUO010000007.1 GCA_029239605.1 Bacillota bacterium
ATTGTCCTTTTTTACCACATATCTAAGCGGACGGGGACTGGATTTCCTGACGGTGCAAGGTCACAGCGATGTAATGCCTTCCATGATCCTGGGGGCTGTAATCGCCACTGCTTTTTTAGGCGGCGTTCCTGTTGGTCCGCTGATAACAAGCGGGCTTTTGGTTCTTGTGATCAAAATCGTTGAAGTTTTTAAAGGTTAAAACACTACTATGCAAAACATGTTGTACGCCATCGAAAGGGGATACGGCAAATTACAGAAGAAGGATGAAAAGCAGAAGCCCGGGATCTCTCATGAGACCCGGGCTTCTGCCGATGGGAAAACTATGTCAAATGTATCCTTATTTTCTCTTTGATTCTTTCGGTGTTACGCAGATGCCTTCCGCCCTGCAGACAACGATGGGTTCTTCAAGAAAATCTGCAGCGGAAGGGCTGATGTCAGGCCTTGCTGCAACAACTTTCCTCGCTTCGAATCTCATTTTTCTGGATGTATTTCCCACTTCATAAATTTCTCCGTAAGCTTCGATATAATCGCCTGCAAACGTAGGTGCCAGAAACTGGATGTCGGTATACTTCAGGAACAGTCCTTCGTCACCGTCGATCTTAATTAAAAGCTCTGTTGCAACGTCTCCGAAAAGATGTACCATATGAGCGCCGTCAACCAGGCTTCCGCCGTAATGCGCATCCTTATGAGACATTCTCAGTCGGATGGTGGAAGTTATTTTTTCCATCTCAATTCTCCTCTTTGATTTTACAGTATAATGTTATTTTATCCTAAAAAAATAATTTGCAAATAATGTGCCAATCAGTTATCCTTGTATTAAGCAGGTATCGAACCGATTTTGCATCGCCATCCCTGCAGGGTGATGCGAAAAGATCATGAGAGGAGGAGCGTTATCATGACAGAAAATTGCTATGGGGTCAAGCGCGTCATTGAACCGAAGCACGTGCTGTCTACATCCGCATGGAAGGTGGATAATAATCGGGAAATACACCCAAATGAAATGCGGGTATCTATCAAAAAACTCCACCTGGAAAGCACAAGCTTTAAGCAGATTTGCATTGAATCAAACAATAATCTTGATCGAATTAAGGATAGAATTATAGATATCGTCATCAAAAGAGGAAAGCTTCACAACCCGGTAACAGATACAGGGGGGCTGCTTTATGGGACTGTGGAAAAAATCGGTGAGGAGTACGATAATCAGTATGGGCTAAACGTGGGTGATGAAATCATCTGCAATGCTTCACTGGCGGCCATTCCTCTCTATATCAGCCGTATCACCAAGATCGATATGGCTTACAACCAAGTTGACGCAGAAGGATATGCCATTCTTTTCAACGAATTTCCTATCGTCAGGAAACCGGAAGGGGTCCCCATCAACCTGTTGTTGTTTGCATTTGATGAGTCGGGGACAATGTACACTGTAAACAGCTGTGCTAAAGATAAAAAGAATTTTTTGATTGTGGGAAGCAATCTGCTCACAAACACCTTATACGGGTATGCCATCCGAAATGTTGCAGGCCCTGATGCGCGGATTGTATGTCTGCTGGACAGCAAATCTGACGTAATGGTCAAGGGGAAAAGCATTGAACTGCTGCTGAACAATGTCTTCACAGAAATTTATTATGTCAATATTTTAAAACCGATGGAGTGTCTGGAAAGTCTGCAGATGGACTCAATGTTTGACCTTAGCGTAAACTGTGCGGATATCCCGGGAGCAGAAACCATCAATATTCTTGCCACAAAATCCGGCGGGACGGTTTGCTTCGCAAACCTGATCAATAACTATAATATTGCGCTGTATTTGACAGAAGCTATTTCAAGGCAGCTGGACATCCGCTGTGCTGTGGGGTATCTGAAGGAGTACGACGAGTTTGACATTAAAATTGTACAGGGACTGGCACCGTTCCTGGAACGCGCAGTGGTTACTGAGATGAAGGTTGAGGATGACATTGCTTATCCGCTGGGGAGAATGAGAAAGGGATTTGAATTATCAGGCTATCGCAAGAGTCTTGTAGAAGATTTCATCTGTGAGAGCAGAGCCATGGCAATCGTTGTAGATGAAATTCTTAGCGTGGCAAAATACGACTGTAATGTTCTGATCACAGGAGATACGGGTGTCGGAAAAGAAAAGGTCGCGTCCATTATACAAAAAAACAGCAACCGCAGAATGCAGCCTTTTATCAAGATTAATTGCGCTGCCATTTCAGATAATCTCATTGAGTCAGAATTCTTTGGCTATGAAAAGGGATCTTTTACGGGAGCCAGTGCCACCGGGAAAAAAGGGTATTTTGAATTGGCAGACAACGGGATCATCTTCCTTGATGAAATTGGAGAGCTTCCGCCCGATTTGCAGGCGAAACTTTTACGCGTTATTCAGGACGGCGAGTTTTATCGTGTGGGCGGTACGGAACCCATCAAGACAAACGTCAGAATCATCTCCGCAACGAACCGGGATTTGGAAAAACTCATTGAAGAAAAAAAATTCAGAAGAGATCTCTATTACAGGCTTAACGTATTTCCTATCAGAGTTCCGGATCTTGATGAGAGAAAGGCTGAGATACCAGCTCTGGTGGAATACTTTATGGGGAAATACACAGAGAAGTTCGGAATGAAGCGAACCATTGCCGAAGATGCGCTGGCCTATTTAAAAGAATGCAGCTGGCCCGGGAATATCAGAGAGCTGGAGAATGTAGTGCAGAGGCTGTTGATCTCGTGCAAGGGAGAGGTGATCACCGTTCTTGATGTTATGAAAGAGCTTCATGCAGACCTGTTTGACAAGATTAACGTAAATTATGATGAACCGGCGTTTGAAGATGCGGAGAAAATCAATCTGGATGATATGGTGAACAACTTTGAAAAGAACATCATTCAGTATGCCTGTGAAAAGCACGGCTCTACCAGAAAGGCTGCCAAGGCAATCGGAATCAGTCAAACCCAGCTGGTGAGAAAGAAAAATAAGTATAACATACTTTAATCAATCAGCAACATTCAAATGACATGGAGTCAATTTCATGTTTTCGTGAAACCTAACGCTTGTTGTCTGGGACAACGCTCCATGTGTGAGCAGATATAATGGATGGAATGCATTCATAAGGACAAACTATAAAGTGAGTCCGGTTGAAAATGTGTTCCATTCTTTTTTTATCGTATAAGAAATATCGTTTTGCGAGGCTGAACCAATATTGGTTCGGACAATGATTCGAAATTTTGCATAAATGGTTCGAATGGAATTTAAACCTTGGATTTTTCAACGTAGGTTGATTGGCACACAAATTGCTATAAATATATGCATACTATCAAATTCAAAGAAATGATTTTTATTAACTTTATTTAATCTAGGAGGAAACACAATGAAAAAAGGATGCCCATTCGGTACACACAGAGTAATCTCGCCAAAGGGAGTATTGCCGCAGCCGGCTGACGTCATCGACAATACGATGGAAATTTACGATAACGAAGTTCTGATTGATGTGCAGACTCTGAACGTTGACTCAGCAAGCTTCACTCAGATAGAAAGACAGGCAAACGGAGACGTTGAAGAAATCAAGAAAATTATGATGGGAATCGTTGCCAAGGCAGGAAAGCATAAGAATCCGGTAACGGGTTCCGGCGGAATGCTTATCGGAACGATCAAGGAAGTTGGACCTGCTTACGTAGGTGACCTGAAAGTGGGAGACAAGATTGCTACATTAGTATCTCTTTCACTGACCCCTCTTGTAATTGAAGAAATTCTTGCCGTAAGACCTGACATTGACCAGGTAGACATTAAAGGACAGGCAATCCTGTTCCAGAGTGGAATCTATGCGGTATTGCCTAAGGATCTGCCTGAAACACTGGCTCTTTCCGTTCTTGACGTTGCAGGAGCACCTGCTCAGACTGCAAAACTGGTTAAGTCCGGTGATACAGTAGTTGTAATCGGCGGCGGCGGAAAATCCGGACTGCTTTGCCTGTACGAAGCAAAGAAGAGAGCTGGCGTAACCGGTAAGGTTATCTGCATCGGCGGAAGCGAAAAGAGCACTGACAGAGCAAGAAAACTCGGCCTGGCAGATGAATATTTTGCAGCAGATGCAACAGATGCGCTTGCAATCTACAATAAGATTTATGAACTGACCGATGGAAAACTTGCAGACGTGGTAATCAACTGCGTAAATATTGAAAACACAGAAATGGCTAGTATCCTTGCATGTAAAGATGACGGAACCGTATACTTCTTCAGCATGGCAACCAGCTTCACAAAAGCTGCTCTCGGTGCAGAAGGCGTAGGAAAAGACGTCAACATGATCGTAGGAAACGGATATTGCAAAGGTCACGCAGCAATTTCCCTCCAGGTGCTGAGAGAGTGTGCACCTTTAAAAGAACTGTTTGCTGAGATGTACGCATAAAGCCAAGCTTGTTAAATTTGCGGATCGCCGCGTTGCGGTGCTTAATAGAATTGAATGGGTGATTGTAATAACGGACGTAGTGTTATTACGACCGTCGTTGGTTTAATAATAGGCTTACATAGGTAAGCGTTTGATTTGAGTTTATTTAATCTAAGAGCTGAACGAAAAAGGACTTGGCGGGAGAAATCGCATAGCGGATGCGGTTTCCCTGCATAAGTCCGCCTTGCATTTTGGCAGGCGGGCAAAAAGAAAGGAAAGAAGGGAAAACTGCAATGTCAGAAAGAAGAAATTGGAAAGAGATCGAAGCTTGGAAAAATGTTTCCGATGCAGAATGGAATGACTGGAAATGGCAGGTTGCCAACAGAATCACCTCCGTTGAGCAGCTGAAAAAGATCATCAACCTGACACCTCAGGAAGAACATGACATTAACGAAACGCTGAAAAGCTTCCGTCTTGGAATTACACCATACTATGCATCCTTGATGGACGCAGATGATCCGAGATGTCCTGTAAGAATGCAGGCGGTTCCTATTATTTCGGAAACCCATAGAAGTGATGCCGATATGCTTGATCCGCTGCATGAGGATGAAGATTCTCCCGCACCGGGACTGACCCACAGATATCCTGACAGAGTATTGCTTCTGATTACAGACCAGTGCTCCATGTACTGCAGACACTGCACCAGAAGAAGACTTGCAGGAGAAAAAGACGGCGCAAGAAGCATGGATGATATCAATAAGTGCATCGCCTACATCAAGAAATCTCCTCAGGTCAGGGACGTACTCCTCTCCGGCGGAGACTGTCTGCTGGTGGATGATGACGTGCTGGAATACATCATCAGCGAACTGAGAAAGATTCCTCATGTTGAAATCGTCAGACTGGGATCAAGAACTCCTGTGGTTATGCCGCAGAGAATCACAGATGATTTGGTCAATATGCTGAAGAAGTACCATCCGATCTGGCTGAACACGCACTTCAACCATATCAAGGAAATTACACCGGAAGCAATCGAAGCATTAAAGAAGCTTGCTGATGCCGGAATTCCTCTTGGAAACCAGTCCGTACTGCTCAGAGGAGTGAATGACTGTCCTCACATCATGAGAGATCTGGTTCACGCTCTGGTCAGAAACAGAGTAAGACCTTACTATATTTATCAATGCGATCTTTCCCTGGGAATCGAGCATTTCAGAACTTCTGTTGCCAAGGGAATTGAAATCATTGAAGGTTTGAGAGGCCACACCTCCGGATATGCAGTTCCAACCTTTGTTGTAGATGCTCCCGGCGGCGGCGGAAAGATTCCGGTAATGCCACAGTACATCATTTCTCAGTCACCTGACAAGGTAATTCTGAGAAACTACGAAGGCGTAATCACAACCTACACCGAACCTACGGATCTGCCGAAGATTGAATGTAACTGTGATTACTGCACCGGAAAGAAAAAATATCATTATGAAGGCGTCGCAGGACTGCTTCAGGGTGAGAGGATGTCCATGGAGCCGCAGGAACTTCTGCGTCACCAGAGAAACAAATAAATCAATAAAGATATGCATCTGTCTGATTTTCCCCAAAAGAGGACCCGGCCGCATGTGGTGTAAACCAGGTATGCATGTGGAACCGGGCAGCTGACGGGAATCTCCGGCAGATGCATCTGTTGCGTTTAATGGAGATGAAAATGGGTCTACTAAGCCAATTGAAGCAGAAATACAAAACCCTGTCCATCGTTGGAATGGCGAAGAATGCGGGGAAGACAACAGCATTAAACTATTTGATCGAAGAAGCGATGGATGAAGGTGTTGTCCTGGGGATCACATCCACCGGCAGAGATGGCGAAAGTACCGACCTTGTGACGGGAACAGACAAACCCAGAGTTTTTCTTGATGCAGGTACCATCGTATCCGTGCCGGTGAAACTCTATGAACTTGCTGATGCAGGCCTGGAAATTCTCAGTATGACCAACTATTCCACTGCACTCGGTCAGATTATGATCTGCCGTGTCGCAGAAAGTGGTTATGTTCAAATCGCAGGACCCGTGAACACGAGGGATCATAAAAAAATGTGTGAGGAAATGCTTGCATTTGGGGCAGAACTGATTCTCATTGACGGAGCCATTGACCGTAAATCCATTGCGGCGCCTGACACTTCAGACGCTATCATTCTGGCAACGGGTGCTGTTCTCTCAAGAAGCATCAAGAAGGTAGTAGAGGAAACTGCTCATATTGTTGGCCTCTATCAGCTTCCCGTTCTGGAAGACGGAGACGCGAAAAGTCTTATTATAAAAAATCAGGATAAAGAAAAGATCATGCTGGTGAAAGGAAGCCGGCTTGTGGTTTTGGATCTGAAAACCGGTCTGGCAGCAGGAAAATACCTGGATGAAGCCATCGATGAGGAAACGGACTACATATATATTCCGGGAGCCCTGACCAAGAGTGTGATTTCAGAAATCCATCCGTCTAAAATGAAAACAGTGGAATTCATTCTAAAGGACCCGACGAAAATCTTTATCGAGGCATCTTTGTGGCAGCAATTGCGCAAGAAAGGATTTACCGTAAGGGTGCTTGAAAATATTAAAGTAGCCGCTCTGACGGTCAATCCCTACTCGCCGTCAGGCTATGCGTTTGAGCATGAGCTGCTGCTGCGGGAGATGAGAAATGCTGCGCTGGGGGTTCCGGTGATCGATGTCAAGCTGGGAGGTGTGTTCTATGAGGTTATCTAACGTAAAAACACGCGGAGAAACAGGACTTGACCATGTAATGCAGAGTATCAATGTACTGACGCCTTTCGGCAAGAAACGAATGAAGGAAATAAAACCTTTTATGCCGGGGGAGGAAGAGGGGCTTTCCGAGGAATTCCGAAAGCTTGAGGAATTGCTCCTGCTTGCGGAAAACAAGCCTCAGATTGCAGAAGAGCTGGCCGAGACCTTTATGGACATGAAAGACGTTAGCTTTACCATTGAACGGAGCAAGGGAAACGCCCTTTCGGTAGTGGAGCTGTTTGAGGTCAAGAGTCTTCTTCTCAAGATGAAGCGAATTACTGAGCTTCTGGTAGCGTCAGAAAGTAAATTATCTGAAGAGTTTCTTCTGACAGATACAGGCTCGCTTCTTGATACACTGGACCCCAGGCGGGACAGAATGTATACCTTCTATATATACGACGATTTCTCTGAAACCCTGGGTGAACTCAGAAAAAGAAAACGGGAGATTGAGATTCGCCTTCGAAAAATCCAGAAAGAAATTAAACTTGAGATCGACCGCCACTACGGAATTACCCTGACTCCAAAGTTTGATTATACGGTCTCAAAATCAAACAAGGAGCTGGTAAAAATCATCAAAGAAATTCCGGAACTTGTTGCAGGAGATGAGGATTATTTGTCTGTTACCTTTCATTTGAAGGGAACGGAAGAAACAGATGCAGTCAATCTTGAGATGGATCAGCTAAATGAACGGATTGAAGAGGAGGAGCTGATCATTCGGGAGAAACTGTCAGAGGAGATTTTTAGAACCAGTCCCATTCTTCTGGAAAATTGCAGTAAAATTGGTGCGCTTGATTTTACACTTGCGAAAGCGGTCTATGCAAAACAGCACAGCTGTATCAAGCCGGAACTTGTTAGGGATCACCTGATCGAAATAGAGGACGGCAGGCACCTTGTGGTGGAAGAAATCCTGAATGCAAAGAAGAAGGATTACTGTCCGGTCAGTATCAAACTCTTTGATGGAGTCACCTGTATTACCGGAGCCAACATGGGTGGGAAAACCGTATCGCTGAAATTGGTTGGACTGGTGGCAATCCTTACCCAATACGGTTTCTTTGTACCATGCAAAACAGCGAAGGTGGGACTATCCAATTACATTCACATTCTCATCGGAGACAGTCAGTCGGTACAGCGCGGGTTGTCCAGCTTTGGAAGTGAAATGGAGGAGCTGAAGGAGATTCTGGACAATAGCAAGGATCGCTCCCTGCTTCTCATTGACGAAATCGCGAGTGGTACCAATCCAGTGGAAGGACTTGCCCTGACAAAAAGCCTCGTGGCCTATCTGAAGGCAAGGCCATATATCAGCCTGATTACCACGCATTTTGACAGTGTTGCGGTCGGCGAAGATATCAGAAATATGCAGGTCAGAGGGCTGGAGCAAGCAGACTTTCAGAAACTGGAAAAAGAGCTGCGCTATGCAAACCGCCGGGAAAGAATTGAAATCATACAGAAATACATGGACTACCGTCTTTATCAGGCAGATAACGGAGAAGAAATTCCAAAGGATGCGCTAAACATTGCAAAGATGCTTGGAATCTATGATGAGATTATAGAGAATGCGAAACGATATTTAAAGGATGGGCACAGCTGACCGCCCTTCGTGGTTTTCTCGAAAACTGTCTCCTTTGAGATGCTTCGCATCAAAGGCAGTCAAAATCTACGAATGCTATCAATTGAGCCCATTGTTACCTTTCATATTTCGCGATACTAAATAAAAGAGAAAGAAGGAAAAAGGATGAAGAGTAAATTAAATCTCGACCCGAAGGTGATTGACAGCGCAAGATCCTGCGCTGCACGTATTGCCGAGAGTATGCAGACTTTTATCGACAGACACACCACGGTTAGTACGGAAAGAACGATCCTGAGACTTCTGGGAGTAGATGGAGTGGATGACGTAGATACACCCCTTCCAAATGTCGTTGTTGATGCCATCAAGGACGGCGGCGGACTCCCCAAGGGAGTAGCATACTGGATGGGAAACACCATGATCCAGACAGGACTTGAACCCCAGGCAATCGCTGAGAAGATGGCCTCCGGGGAACTGGATATTATGAAACTTCCAATGGCCTCATCCGAGGAAGCGGAAGCAAAGATTCTTCCCATTGTTGAGGCTGCACTTGAAAAGATCAAAGCCCAGACTGCCAAGAGAGAAAATTACCTGGCAACCATAGGCGAAGGGAAAAAGCCTTATCTTTACGTCATTGTAGCAACAGGAAATATCTATGAAGACGTGATTCAGGCTCAGGCAGCAGCAAGGCAGGGAGCAGATATCATTGCAGTTATCAGAACAACGGCACAGAGCTTGCTGGATTATGTACCTTATGGCCCAACGACGGAAGGCTTCGGGGGAACCTATGCAACCCAGGAAAACTTCAGATTGATGAGAAAAGCCCTTGACGAAGTAGGCGAAGAGGTTGGCAGATACATTCGGCTCTGTAACTACAGTTCCGGACTTTGTATGCCTGAAATCGCAGCGATGGGCGCCATTGAAAGACTGGACGTCATGCTGAACGATGCGCTGTACGGAATTTTGTTCCGTGATATCAATATGCAGAGAACACTGGTTGACCAGTACTTCTCCAGAGTCATCATCGGATACTGCGGAATTATTTTCAACTCAGGTGAAGATAACTACCTGACAACAGACGACGCTTATGAAGCAGCACACACCGTACTTGCATCCCAGTTCATCAATGAACAGTTCGCGGTTCTTGCGAATATTAAAGAAGAGCAGATGGGTCTCGGCCATGCCTTTGAAATGGACCCGGATATTGAAAACGGCTTCCTGTACGAGCTTTCTCAGGCCATTATGGCAAGAGAAATCTTCCCCAAGGCACCGCTGAAATATATGCCGCCCACAAAGTATATGACAGGAAATATCTTCAAGGGACATATTCAGGATGCTTTGTTCAATCTGATCGCAGTATGGTCAGGTCAGTCTCTGCAGCTTTTGGGTATGCTTACGGAAGCAATCCACACGCCGCATCTGCATGACAGAATGCTTTCCATTGAAAATGCAAAATACATCTTCAACAATGCAAGAGCACTGGGAGAAGAAGTCGAGTACAAGCAGGATGGTATTATCCAGAAGAGAGCACAGTTTGTTCTGACAGAAGCTGAAAAGCTCCTGCATGAAATTGAAAAAGAAGGTCTTTTCTCCACCATTGAAAAGGGTAAGTTCGGCGGCGTTAAGAGACCGAAGGACGGCGGAAAAGGACTGGCAGGAGTTTGCGTAAAGGATGGACACTACTTTAATCCGTTTATTCCGTTAATGCTGGGAGGTGCAAAATAATGAGCGGTGCTGGCAATAAAAATGTAACAACGGCAACAACCACTGTTGACCTGACAAAGATTAAGCCCTACGGCGATACGTTGAACGACGGTATGATGCAGCTCAGCTTCACGCTTCCCGTTCCTTACGGTGAGGAGTCTAACGAAGCAGCGAAAATTCTTGGGAAGAAGATGGGGCTTGACGAGCCTGCAGTAGTGTTTTCCAAGGATCTGGGAATTGGATACACCTATTTTGTATTATACGGCAAGTGTCAGCATACCGTTGACTATACTTCCATCAAAGTAACAAAAGTGGAAGTGGACGTAATGGATCGTCTGGAATGCGAACGATATATCGAAGAAAACATCAAGAGAAATGTGGTTATCGTCGGAGCGTGTTCCGGAACAGATGCCCATACTGTCGGCATTGATGCGATTATGAATATGAAAGGTTTCCATGGACATTTTGGTCTCGAACGTTACCATGGAATCGAAGCGATTAACATGGGCAGCCAGGTTCCCAATGAGACATTGATTGCAAAAGCCATTGAAGTAAATGCAGATGCGATTCTGGTTTCCCAGATTGTTACGCAAAAGGATGTACACGTTGCAAACCTGACGAATCTGGTTGAACTTCTCGAAGCAGAGGGAATCAGAGACAAGATCGTTCTGGTCTGCGGAGGACCGAGAATATCTCACGAGCTTGCTCAGGAGCTGGGGTACGATGCTGGATTCGGTGCCCATTCCTATGCAGAGGATGTAGCGTCCTTTGTACTCACAGAGGTTGTGAAGCGGAAGCTCGTATAAGAGGGAGGATTCTATGAAAAACAAGATCATGACAGCGCAGGAAGCGGTCGCAGGAATTCATGACGGCGCCACAATTATGGTTGGCGGCTTTATGGCCTGCGGTACCCCGGAAATTCTTATTGATGCTATTGTTGAGAAAGGTGTAAAACATCTTACCATCATTTGCAATGACGCAGGCGTGCCGGGAAGAGGCGTGGGAAAGCTGGTCTCAAACGGACAGGTCAAGACACTCATCGCATCCCATGTTGGTCTGAATCCGGAAGTGGCGCAGAGAATGAACACTGACATTGAAGAAGATAAGCTTGAGTGCATTCTGGTACCCCAGGGAACTCTTGCGGAAAGAGTACGGGCAGGAGGCACAGGATTGGGAGGCTTTCTGACTCCTACCGGTGTTGGAACCATTGTAGCAGAAGGAAAAGCGGTCATTCATGTAGATGGAAGAGATTACCTCCTGGAGAAGCCATTGAGAGCGGACTTTGCTCTGATCAGAGGTTCTGTTACTGATAAATTTGGAAATACCACGTACAACGGAACCACAAGAACCTTCAATCCAATGATGGCAGCAGCAGCAGATTACGTCATTGTAGGAGCCTGTGAAATCGTAGAGATTGGTGAAATTGATCCCAACAATGTTGTAACATCAGGCATCTTCGTGGATGCCATCGTAGGAGGTGAGAAGCCATGGCAGATATAAAGGAAATCATCGCCGCTAGAGTGGCTAAGGAGCTTAAGGACGGAGATGTTGTAAATCTTGGAATCGGACTGCCCACCATGGTTGCGAACTTTCTTCCGGAAGGAGTACATATTGTACTTCAGTCAGAAAACGGCATTATGGGAATGGGACCTGCTGCTGAGAAAGGCAAGGAAGATGTGGACATCGTAAATGCCGGAGCCCAGTATGTAACGGTAAATTCCGGTGCCATGTTCTTCGACAGTGCCACCTCCTTTGGAATTATTCGAGGAGGCCACGTGGACGCTACCATTCTGGGAGCCCTTGAGGTAGACCAGCACGGAAATCTGTCAAACTGGATCGTACCCGGAAAGATGGTTCCGGGAATGGGCGGTGCCATGGATCTGGTGGTAGGCGCAAAGAAAGTAATTATCGCAATGCAGCACACCCAAAAGGGTGCCCACAAAATCCTGAAGGAGTGCAGATTGCCCTACACCGCGGTTGGCGTAGTGGATATGATTATAACAGAAATGGGTGTAATGGAGATTACTCCGGAAGGAATTCTTCTGACGGAGCTTCATCCTGACTACACTGTCGACCAGATTCAGGCTGCAACAGAAGCGGAACTGATCATCAGCCCGGAATTAAAACCAATGGTCCTTTAGAGAAAGACACTAAGTAAAGAAAAAAACTAAGCAAATAACGGCAAACCGAATCTACTTTGCCGTATTGCTTCAGTTCATACAACAGCATTTAGGCGCACTGATATGTGATGTGTTATCTTTGGCTTCCGGAGGTCTGTGGCCTCCGGAACCATGCTCCTTTCGATAACCACCATATAAAAAGTGTGCCTTTTTGTCCAAAGGTTTGAGAGCAAAGCACGAAAAAGCTTTGCAGACAAAACGGACAGCAGGGAGCGAACGGAAAAATTCCGACCAGCTAAAGCTGGGGAATTTCCGTATGGCACCTACCAAACATTTGTTTCACAAATGTGGTTAGGTGCGTAAGCGAGTCGGAGGCGAAGCCGTTGCCTTTTTGTCCAAAGGTTTGAGAGCAAAGCACGAAAAAGCTTTGCAGACAAAACGGACAGCAGGGAGCGAACGCGAGTTAGTATAGCACAGGCAACATTTTTACCCAACTGCCAATGCTCTTTTTGTCCAAACTATGGTAAAATAAAGCATACGGATTTCATACGCAAATTTAATCGGCGCAATGTAAGAAATGAAGTCTCGGTCCTTGCGGGGCAAAAATATTGGGTAGGGGGTGCTGTATATGTTTAAAATCGGTGAGTTTTCAAAACTGATGCAGGTATCTGTACGGATGCTTCGTTATTATGATGAGGCCGGACTTTTGAAGCCTGCTGAGATTGATCGTTTCACCGGGTATCGCTTTTATTCTGCGGCCCAGATAAAGCAGCTCCAACGAATCGTATTTTTGCGGGACTCAGGATTTACGGTAAATGAAATATCAGCGATTCTGAAGCATCGAGACGATGACTTCACCTTGATCCAGCTTGACCGGAAAAGAGATGAAGCAAAGGCCGCTCTCGATGAGGAGCGAAAAAAAATTGCGAAGATCGAGGCAGCTATTTCAGAGCTGAAGGAAGGGCGCCAGCCCATTCACTACGACGTTCTAATCAAGAACATTCCGGCTTACCCGGTGTTAAGCCTCAGAAAAAGGATTCCGAACTATTTTGGCGAGGGGCTCCTTTGGGAAGAGCTTACGGCTCAAATCGAGAAGGAAAAACTGGAGCTGCCTCAGAGTGCACTGAATTTCGCCGTTTATCATGATCTGGATTATCGGGAAACTGATGTAGACGTAGAAGTTTGCGCTGTGGTGACCTCCTTGGGTCAATATAACCGTTCGCCGATGTTTCGGATTACAGAAGAGGTGCCGTCTATGGCATGCATGATGGTGTACGGTTCCTTTCGCAATATTGGTCCGGCTTTTTCAGCATTTGCAGGCTGGCTGAACGAAAATCAGGAATATTACATGTGCGGTTTTAACCGGCAGATTTGCCATAGGGGCCCCTGGAATGAAATAAAAGAAGAAAATTATCTTACAGAAATTCAAATTCCCGTAGCCCTTGACCTTAACCAGAGCATCGCTCCATATTGAATGAGTATATACCGGTTTACAGAAAAAATAGTAAAAGGCAATTGACTCTCACACGATGTCAGGGTTTAAAGTAGTACCATAATTAATCAAATGGAGGTTTGTTATGAGTACACTAATTGTAAATCCCATCGGAGAGATCAGACACAATGACAGCGGATCGGTTCTGGTAATTGACCCGGCTTATCGTCCAGCCCTGAAGGCCCTTGATGGTTTTGGGCATATCAACGTACTTTGGTGGTGCGACAAATTCGATTCTTCCGAGGCCAGAAGTACCTTGGAAGTGGAAGCTCCTTATAAAAAAGCCCCAGAAATCATGGGGATATTTGCAACCAGGTCGCCTATCCGCCCCAATCCCATTGCTTTGACAGCGGTTCAGATTGTGGGAATGAATTGTGAAGCAGGCGAAATCTATCTTGCGTACATTGATGCTGATGACGGAACACCGGTCCTGGACATCAAGCCCTATACGCCGAGCATTGACCGCATAGAGCAGCCAATCGTTCCCCATTGGTGCAGTCACTGGCCCAAATCTGCAGAAGCGTCAGGTGATTTTGATTGGGGGGCAGAATTTAATTTTTAACTGAAAATAAGAAAAGGATATTGAGAGAGATGACAACACGATTGAACTTGATTTACAGTGCCGTTCAAGGGTCCTACTGGATGTATTTCGGAGCGGTTTTGAGCTTTGCCTCAGTTTTCCTTCTCGGGAAAGGATATTCCAACTCCGAAATTGGTGTGATTTTGGCAGCCGCAAATGTATTAGCCGTGCTGATCCAGCCGCTTCTTGCAGATGTTGCAGATCGAGGGAAACGGATTTCTTTGATTCACATCGTAGGAATCAGCAGTATCGGACTGGCTGCCGGAACCCTCTCTCTTTATCTTTTCCCTGGAAAGACGCTAGCGCTTTCTATCCTTTTCATAATAATTGCAGCCTTGCATACATCCTTGCAGCCGTTGGTTAACTCTATGGCATTCTATCTTAGCAGCAGCGGTTATCAGATTAACTTCGGCATTGCAAGGAGCGGCGGTTCTGTTGCCTATGCTGTACTCTGTGCGATATTAGGGACGCTGGTCACGATATATGGAATCAAAGCGATTCCAGTCACCGGGTCAATGATCCTTGTGCTGCTTCTTGTTTTTCTGAGTATCACCGCCGGACTGCTGAAAAAGGCTGCCCACTCCAAGGTTACGGAACCGGGAGCTATGGTTTTAAAGGAAAAAGAAGAAACCATCAACCTGATGGCCTTTGTCAGAAGAAATAAACCTTTTATAATTTTCTCTTTCGGAATTCTGTTTGTTTTTTTTCAAAACTCTGTTTTGAATACCTACCTGCTTCAGATTATAACAGAGATTGGTGGTACAAGCGGGCAGCTCGGGAGGCTGTTCTCCTTTATGGCATTACTGGAAATTCCCGGACTGTTCTTTTTCAGCAAGATCAGATCTCGATTCAGTTGTCAGGTACTTCTGAAATTTTCGTCTGTTGCCTTCATTCTGAAGATATTTCTGGTATCCATTGCCGGATCGGTTTCTTTCATCTACCTGGCTTACTTATTCCAACTGATATCCTTTCCCATTTTTCTGTCAGCAGCCATTCATCTGGTGGATGAAGTAATGGAGAAAGGGGAAGCTGTAAAAGGCCAATCCTTTGTAACGGGTATGATCACCATGAGTACAGTTTTTGCGAGTCTGCTGGGGGGGATCATTTTGGATGCACGCGGAGCATCGCTGTTGCTGGCGATCAGCACGGCAACCTGTGTTCTTGGTACCATTATTGTATTCTTTTCCGTCAATCGAATCAGAGGAAGTAAGGATGAGGCTGTCTCAAAATAAAAAAGGAGACGATCTTTCTTCTGAAATCTCGCGTACTCTTACGCGCCGGTGCTTAATAAAAAAAGGGTCAGCAAGGAAATGTTACCTCGCTGACCCTTTCTATCCTTCAAAAGATGCCGTTGATAGGAGCAACCTGTTACAGCAGCTTTTCGATATGTTCTTCCAATTCCGCCGGCGTGATGGTTGGTGCAAATCTACCAATTACATTTCCGCTGCGGTCTACCAGGAATTTCGTAAAGTTCCACTGAATTTCAGTTGCATCTACTGAGAAAGAATGCTCAAGAAGTTTTTTCTTGAGGCCCTCCAGCCCACCGTTATCGATATCACTCGGTGCCTGTTCCTTTAAGAACTTATAAAGCGGATGAGCATTTTCACCGTTCACTTCAATCTTATCAAAGGTCTCAAACTCAGTTCCGAAATTGAGTTTGCAGAAGCTGGCGATCTCTTCGCTTGTTCCCGGAGCCTGGTTTAAAAACTGATTACAAGGGAAGTCAAGAATCTCAAAGCCCTTCTCCCGGTACTTTGCGTAGAGTGCTTCTAAACCGTCATATTGAGGTGTGAATCCGCAGCCTGTTGCTGTGTTTACGATGAGCAGAACTTTTCCCTCGTAGTCTTTCAAGGATACATCTGCACCGTCGATCTTTTTTACATTAAAATCATAGATACTCATTATATTTTCTCCTTTCGGGCAATTTTTCTTTGTATTAATTTTACCCGATAGTGTGCCGGAACAAACGGGAGATTTTAAAATATTTCCCTCGACAGATTTCGATTCGTTCCTCCTTCGATGCTCCCGGAAGAACAGCCGCAGACAGCAAATTCTTTTTCCGGACAAAACCCGCCTTTGATTTACTAAGGACGAGTGGAGTATGCTTGTCTGACAAATGTAACAAAGCATTCCAGATCCTCACGGGAAGAAAATAATGCGCGTGCTCCCGATGCGTTGCCGCCGCCTTTTCCATTCCAGACCAGAGCATTATCTTTGATAATTTTTCCGCAGTCATGACCGCCCGATGCAGCAAGAATTAAAAGGTTCTCCCTTGTAGATACCATTACTGCAAGGATTCCGGACTCCAACTGATTTGATAGGATCTTCGCTATAGCAAGAAGATCATTGACATTCAAATAGGGGTATTCCCGAATAACAAGCCGGTCGGAAGTATGAATGAGAGTGTCTGAAGCCTCACTGAAGCTTCTGCTGGATCCGCTGGGATTCTTTTTTTTCACCTCAGCTTTTTTTGCGGGGACACCAAAGCTATGAAGAATTTCGTCTGCTGCTTTTGTAATGACACTGTTTTTCAATTGAAAAAGCTCCTGCCGCACTTCTTTGTTCTTCTCATCCTGTGTCTTAATTTTTTCAAGCAGATCCTTGTCATCTGCTGAGTACTTCAAGTTGAGTTCTGATAGAATGCGATGTTTGTTCTGATAATCGGTAAATGCCCCTTTTCCGGCATTAAAATAAACTCTCGTCATTCCCTTGTAGTTTTCGAGCTTGAAGATCTTAACGAGTCCGACCTGACCGGATGTAGCAGGGTGAGTGCCGCAGCAGGCAACACAGTCAGCGGGATTGCTTTCATCTCCTACACAAACGATGGAAATGTCCTCGTCAATAGCCAGGGCCTTTCGAAGCGGAAGTTTTTCTGCTTCAGTCCGCTCCTCAAAGTATCTTGTGGTTACCGGAACATTGGACCAAATGACTTCATTGGTCAGAGTCTCAATTCGCTCTGCCTGCTCCTTGGTAATTCCCGGGACATCAATATCGATGGTCATATAATCAGAGCCCATGTGAAAACCGCGGTTCACCCCGCCCAGTTCGCGGAAGAAAATTCCCGAGAGAATATGTTCACCGCAATGGCGTTGCATGTGCTCGAATCTTCGTGCCCAGTCCAACCGGCAGAATACTTTGTCACCTGCGTTAAAGCCGGTAACGGCTGAGTCCTCTGTCGCTGACAGCATTTGATGTAATACGATCCCATCCTTTTCTGTCACTTCCGCTACAGCAACTCCGCCGATTGTTCCAAGGTCACAAGGCTGACCGCCGCCAGTTGGGAAAAAGATCGTCTCGTCCAGTACCAGCAGCCAGGGATTTTCCTGTGTGCCGTCTCCCATCACATCTATAATGGTGCTGGTATGCTCCTTCTGATAAACATCACTTTGATAGAGTTTTTTTGTCATGACGCAGTCCTTTCTGTTGCACGATATATCCATATGACTTCTGCTTCCGCCGTATCTACTAATCAACCCCTAATGAATGATACCGATACCGCAAAGTAATAATAAAAATTATAGCACTTTTTGTTGGATAGGGATATAATAAAACCATTAAATCATAATATCACTGCAAAGCAGCGACAACGGCTACGCCTTTTTGCCCCAAGCACTGCTTGGCATGGCAAAACGGACAGCAAAGCAAAACTTGTTTGCGTGGAGGCCAAAGGCCGTTGCCGCAAGGTAGGTTTTATTGATCATCTTGTTGGCTTGTGTCATGATAGAATAAATGCAATAGTAGCAAAATCAGAGATTTTGCCTCAGCTGCATTGATTGCATCGGTGTGAAGCAAGCCGGAGCAACGACTTGCACGGATGATGGAATAAAACCATCAAATCATAAGTTCACTACATCATACTTTGTAGATTCATATGCGAGGCGAATAAGCCCCGCCTCTGCCTGATATAACGCACAGAGGTAAGAAAATTTTCTGCAATCGAAAATTTTTTACGATCGTTATAATACCTTATTCTCACCCCTCATATACATTAGCAGGAGGGGACGGTAATGGTTTTAAGAAATTATAATAAGATAATAAGACGATTAGGGTTGTTGGTGATCGCAGTATTGGTGCTCATTGGTTTTCAACCTGTGTATGATGGTGTCGTTACGAGGGTCGAAAGACTAACAAGTGCCGACATTCTTCTGCTCGACCCAGGTCATGGAGGAATGGACGGCGGCGCCCAAAGTGCGGCAGGCGTCAGTGAAAAGGATATCAATCTTGCAATTGCAATGTATGTTAAGGAATTTGCTGAGACTGACGGTTGGAAAGTTGTAATGACAAGAGAAAAGGATGTAGCGCTTGGGGAAACAGGTAGTAAGACCATTCGCGGAAAGAAAACGGCAGATCTGATTGCGCGGAAACAAATGATAAAGGATATCGCTCCTATTGCCGCAATCAGTATTCATTTGAACAGTTTCAAGCAGGATCGTTCGGTAAGAGGTGCTCAGACATTTTACCCCTCGGGCCCTGGTGACCAGTCTGTTTTGGATGAAAGCAAGAAACTTGCCGAAGCAATTCAAGACCGACTTATAGCCGGAATTGCAGACGGCAGTGAACGAGTGGCTCTTGGGAAAAGGGATGTACTTATGCTCAAAAATCCCACAGTACCGATTGCAATCGTGGAGTGCGGGTTTCTATCCAATGATCAAGAGGCAAAACTGCTGGAAGATCCAGAATATCAAAAGAAACTGGCAAGATATATCTATGAAGGCATTATGATTTATTCAGGGAAAGAGCCAAAACAACGATTCGAAACCATTGACAGCCGCGGATAGAAAATAGAGCAGCTATGAGCATCTTGCGTTGCGAGTGGATCCCCTCCTTTGACAGGGTGCAATACAGTTTGTGACGATAAATTTGCCAACTGGCGGCGTTAGCCGCTTGTTACCGTAGGTATAGTATTTGTCGGTTTTTGGGATCCGCAAACAATCCACGGTTTTCATATTATCCTCAACATCTGTGGATAACTTTGAGATTGACTTTTTTGGATAAAGATATAGATGTTGAAATCTGTGGGTTTGGACTGTATTTAGTTATCCACACCCACCCTTGGATAAAATTGCATACGAACAAGAAAATATTGTGGATAAGTGATAGAAATATGTCAATTTACTGATTTCAGGTTGTTGAAAAAAGTTCGCGTCAGGACAAACAACAGTTTACATAATACGAAAGGAAAAAACGGCCATGCTGAAAGAAAAAAACTATTACAAGGAAGGACTTCCCATCAATGTAATAACTGCAAATATAATTGAATATCCCATCCATTTTCATGATGATATTGAGGTGGTATATGTGCTGGAGGGCTCCATCGGCCTTAAGAACGGTTATTATTCCTATGTCTTGAATCAGGGAGATATCTTTATCCTGAATGACAGAGAAATACACAGCTTCTATCATACAGACCAGCCCAATATGGTTATGATGCTGCAAATGGATATTGCGTTTTTTTCCAAGTACTATGGCAACCTGAAGAACAGCTTCTTCGTGACGGATATGAAAGATGAAGATGATGAAAGCCTTGAAGCACTGAGAAACCTGCTTGGGCGCATCATGCTGGACATACTGGAGAAAGGCTATGGGTATGAATATAAAGTCATTGAAGCAACCCATAATCTGTTGGCGAATCTTCTGGCAAACTTTCAGTACTTTACCATGGAAGACGGCAAATTCGTTAACGAGGCGAAGAACATTGGAAATAAAGTACTTGCAGGCAGGCTAAACCGGATTACGGACTACATGTATGAAAATTATTCCAGAAGGCTTACGTTGAATGAAATCGCAGAGCAGGAACATCTAAGTATCTATTATCTGTCTCATGTAATAAAAGAGGCAACGGGACTCAGCTTTCAGGAGCTGTTGAGCTTTATCCGGGTGGAAGAGTCTGAGAAACTTCTCCTGGGCACCAATAAAAAGATCGGTGCGATCTCAGAAGAATCAGGCTTTTCTGCGATCCGATACTATATTAAATATTTTACAAAATGGTTCGGCATGCATCCGCTGGAATATCGCAAGAAGTATACCGGGAATGTAAGCAGCAGAGAGACCCATGCGCAATATATTCTGACGAAGCCTGATGAAATCAAAAAAGCCATTCGAAATCAGACGAAGGATTTGTTTGCATCGGATCAGCAGGAAAAGGGTTCAACGCTGACCATTGTTTCCCTTGATTTGGATCAGCCGAGGCGGCAGAAGACACCTGCGTCTAACGGGATTGCCCTGTTATTTGAAAAAAATTGTATGCATCCCGCTGCCTTCGCTTACAAAATGCTGACTGCACTGAATGAGCATATTCTTGTGGAGGAGGAGAACTATATTATTTCTAAGCCGCATAAGAGCAGCACTGACAAAGAGTCGTTCAGTATCTTGTTTTACAATCTGACGGATAAGGTAAGATTGATTGCGGCAAAGGAACAATCCCTGGAAGATACGTATCTGGAATTGGACAGCTTTAATGATCGGGCAGAAATTTTGGTAAAGATTTCAGGGATGACCGGAGAGTACAAGCTCAGCCGGTATAAGTTTTCCAAGGACAATATCCTGATGAGTTACAAGGTGAAGCTTGGAAATTCGCATTCCGTATCTAAGAGAGAGAAGCTTACCAACCGTTGGGCCATGACCCCCACTGTCAGTTTCTCAACAATAAATGCAGTGGATACACTCAGCATTCAGTCCCACCTCTCGGGTTTTGGAGCAGAGCTGATTTTAATTGATCACGTAGGGGAGCAGGAAGAGCGCAATGTGCAGTTTTAGGGGAAATAGGCTGAATATTCAGCGTATATTTCCCATTTGTGATTAGTTTGTGGTGGAGACTTGAAAAACGGCCTAAAACAGCAAATCAATACATTTTTTAAGCAAACACATAATTGAATATTCAGACTTCATTTGATAACATAGGGCTGAAAAAGGATTCCCTTTTACGTTATCAATATGTGGAGGTCAAAGTATGAAACTTTTAATTATTGGAGCCGGTGGAGTCGGAACTTCTGCGGCTATGATTATCAGCAGAGCCGGTAAAGAAGGCGAATGGGCGGAAAAAATCGTTGTATCGGATTACAACTTTGCCAGAGCGGAAGAAGTTGCAAAACTCTGCGGTGGCGGACGGTTTGTAGCAGAGAAGATCAACGCAAAAGATAAAGAAAATATGAAGGAAGTGATCAAGAAACACGATATCACTTTCGTTATGAATGCGGTAGAACCGGACTTTAATGAAAATATCTTTGATACCTGCCTGGAAGCTGGTGTCGGATATCTTGACTGTGCTATGACGCTCTCCAAAAGACATCCTGAGAAACCTTATGAATTAGCATACATAAAGCTGGGCGATTATCAGTTTGATAAGCATGAAGAATGGGAAAAAGCAGGAAATATGGCCATCGTTGGATCCGGCGTAGAACCTGGTATGGCCGATGTGTTTGCAAGATATGCAGCCAAGCATCTTTTTGATACCATCGATGAAGTCAACGTTAGAGACGGAGACAATTATGAAATTCCAGGATATGAAGGCGTTGCATTTGGTTTCTCCGTATGGACCACCATCGAAGAATGCCTGAATCCTCCTGTAATCTGGGAAAAAGGTAAGGGCTGGTTCTGTACAGAATCCTTCTCTGAACCTGAAATCTTCAATTTCCCGGGAGGAATTGGTGACGTAGAAGTAATCAATGTTGAACACGAAGAAGTTCTGCTTGTGCCAAGAGTAATTGACTGTAACAGAGTAACCTTCAAATACGGTGTTCCAAGAGAAATGAGACAACTTCTGAAAGATCTGGAAGCTTGCGGAATGGATTCTGCCACCAGAATGATCAAAGTTGGCGACAGTGAAATTTCCCCAAGAGACTTCCTGGTGAAAGTTGTTCCAAACCCCATCGAACTGGCCCCTAAGATGGTAGGAAAAGGCTGCGCAGGAACTTGGGTAACGGGTACAAAGGACGGAAAGAGAAGATCGGTTTACCTGTATCAGGTAGCAGACAATCAGGATTGTATTAAGAAGTACACGACCAATTCCGTCGTAGCGCAGACTGCTGTAGGACCGGTTATCATGATGGAGCTGGTGGCAAAGGGTATCTGGGATATCAAAGGCGTACATGGGCCGGAGTCCTTCGATCCGGATCCGTTTGTTGAAAGACTTGCAAAGTATGATTTCCCTGCTGGAATCAGAGAAATGGATTCAGAATATGCAGATGCGCAAAATGAAAAGAGACTGCTTGACGCACTTGATGTGAAATAGAACCTGCAGATGTATGGATCAATAAATGTACGAAAAAAATAATTAAAACGAACAAACGGATGGCAGCCGGTTTTACCGGCAAAGCCATCCGTTCTTTTATAGATCCGTTTTCAATTGTCCATTAATATCATGTGTATTATGCTTCAAATAGTGCGGATGCTTTTTTCATTACCTCTGAGATTGGTAGCTGCTGCGGACAGTGCCCCTCGCAGGCCTTACATTCCACGCAAAGCGACGGTCTGGACTTCGGTGAAATCCACATGTTGAAATCCGCAGATATTTTCGGATTGCCGTCAAACAGGAACCAATCATTATAATAGCCGATGATTTCGGGTATATTCACTTTTACAGGACATGGCATGCAGTACTTGCAGCTTGTACAGGAATACTGGATCAAATTATTGTATACCTCTGAAACTTTTGCAATGATTGCCTGTTCCGTCGCTGTAAGGCTTAGCGGCTCCGCATCGTTCATAATCCTGATATTTTCTTCAACCTGCTCCTGCGTGCTCATGCCGCTGAGAACGGTCATTACTTCCGGGAAATCGGCTACCCAGCGCAGTGCCCATTCTGCGGGAGTCCTTTTTACTGGAGCCTGATCCCAGTATGCCTGAATGCTCTCTGGCAGCTTGTCTGTAAGTTTACCGCCTTTCAGAGGTTCCATAATGATGACCGGAATATTCATGGAGCCGGCCAGTTTTAATCCCTTTACCCCGGCCTGAAAATCAGCGTCCATGAAATTCAGCTGGATCTGACAGAAATCCCAAGGGTATGCCTTGATCACCTCTTCAAAGAGAGGATATTCGTCGTGGAACGAAAAACCGATATGCTTGATCTTTCCTTCGGCCTTTTTCTTCTCAAGAAAATTCAGTGTATTAAACTTCTGAACTCTGCTCCAAATGGGTCCGGTGATATTGTGTACCAGATACATGTCGATGCAGTCAACATCGAGCCGCTTCAGCTGCTCGTCAAATATTCTCTCTATATCTTCTTCTGACTTTGCAAACCAGACAGGCATCTTATCGGCTAAAAATACCTTTTCCCGATAACCGTCTTTCAGTGCTTTTCCTGTTACAACCTCACTGAGGCCGTTATGATACATGTAAGCAGTATCAACATAATTGACTCCGCTGTCAATGGCGTGCCGGATCATGCGGATGGCTTCCGCTTCGTCGATCTTGGAAAAATCGCCGTCGACGATGGGCAGTCTCATGGTGCCGAAGCCCAATAAGGAGATTCTTTCTCCTGTTTTCATAAAGGTCCTATATTTCATATATATCCCTCCTGCCTTTCTGTTAAAAATTAATGGATATAATAATCGCATAAGTTTCAGCGATTTAGTACCATAAAAAACTTCGTTTTTTATGGTAAAGCCATCTGCGTTTTCGGCTATGAAAGCTTTTGTGTGCCGAAATTTTCGCAGGGCATAAAATCGGTATAATAATCGCTGATATGTCAGCGATTTAGTACCATAAAAAACTTCGTTTTTTATGGTAAAGCCATCTGCGTTTTCGGATATGAAAGATTTGTGAGCCGAAATTCTGGCAGGGCATAAAATCGGTATAATAATCGCTGATATGTCAGCGATTATTATACCATAACTCTCCCCAATTAATATATAATATTGATAGAAAGCGATAAACTTAAAGTACAGGAGAGGCAGCAAATGATTAAAATAAAATTAGATGAGTTTCTGGAAAAAGCACTTGTTAACTATGATCTGCCAGGGTTAGCCATTGGGGTCAGGGCCTTTGAAACGGAGAATGACCTAGCCAAAGGACTGCTCTATAGGGGAGCAGCGGGTTTTAAGGATTTGGAAAAGGGTGAGAAACTGTTGCCGGAGCACGTTTTTCACATGGCATCGGTAACAAAGCTTTTTGTAGGGACTTCTATTCTTCAGCTTTGGGAAAAAGGCCATTTGGATTTGGATGGCTTTCTGACAGATTATCTTCCCTGGTTTGAAATGAAGGATGAGAGGTTTCGCCAGGTTACCATTCGGCATCTGCTCACTCATACAGCAGGTATGCCTGATGTGAAGGATTACGCGTGGGACAAGCCGGAGACGGATGAAGGTGCGCTGGAGCGGTATGTGAGATCTCCGGAGGTGAGGGAGGCCTCTCTCCTTTGGAATCCAGGAGAAGGGAGATTCACTTACAGCAATATCGGATATGAAATACTCGGGGCAGTGATTTCATCGGTTTCAGGGGACTCCTTTGAGTCTTATATTAAGAAGCATATCTTTGAGCCTCTTGAGATGAAAGATTCCAATCTGCTTTCGTTTGAGCGAGGAATTTATCGAGAGGGCGGGGTTTGGGATAAAGATCTTTGTATTCCTCATGAAAAGGATTCGAAGAATAGAATTGTCAGAGGAGAGCACTATCCGTACAACCGTGCACATGGTCCAAGCTCAACGCTTACTTCAAACGTCATTGATATGGAAAAATGGGCACAAGGTCATCTTGAATATCGGCTTCTGAAAAAGGAAGCCTATGAGAAGGCATGGGAGAAGCAGGCATTGGTTCCCAATAACGGAGAGCACATTTGTCTGAGCTGGTTCCGCAGAGAACAGAATGGCCATGTCCTTTACGGGCATGAAGGAAATGACGACGGATTCAGAGCAAGTTTTTGGCTTTGTCCGGAAAAAGCACTTTCTATTATGGTTTGCTCTAATATATCAGGTGCTCCTGTAAAGAAGATTAATAAGCAGGTTTTCGATATTCTTTGCCAGGATAAGTAAGACAGATCGGCGTCTCCTGAAATTCTTTTATCAGGAAGTATCATGATAAGGTGGAACAATAAAACTACCGGCCTGTTCGGAGGGGCCGGTAGTTTATTATTGTATAGGAGATACCCACATTCTGTGGGAGAGAAAAATCTAACAGGTTTGTTGATGTAAGGTTTATGCAGCTATGCAGCAGTAGGCCGCAATGCTGCCTGGGACATAAATACAAACGGATTAGTATTTGATGAATTTAGTGCCTGGCACGCCGCAGATGCTGCATCTTTCAGGAACGACCTTCTCGATATTGCCGCATACGGGACATAGATAGTAGAATACTTCTTCTGTTTCGTCAAGGGATTCCAATGCTTCCTGATAAAGTCTGGCATGGACCTCTTCTGCCTTCATAGCCATAGTAAAGGTGGCAACAGCGGCCTTATTGCCTTCAGCTTCTGCTTCTTTGACAAAGTCAGGATACATATCTTTGAATTCATGGGTTTCACCCGCTACTGCATCCTTAAGATTCTCTAATGTGGAACTGATCTTTCCAGCTACTTCAAAATGCTTTAAAGCATGAAGCGTTTCTGCATCGGAAGCTGCTTTGAAGAGCTTTGCTGCATTGAGCTTGCCTTCTGCTTCTGCTTTCCTTGCATAGGCGGTGTACTTTCTATTTGCCTGGGATTCTCCTGCAAAAGCTTCCATTAAGTTGTTCAATGTTTTGTTTTCCATGTTATCTTCCTCCACTTTCATACATTAATTCTTATTTGCAAGGCACATGGGACACGTGCCTTTAAAGTAAACGTTTTTATCCCTGATCTTGAATCCGCTTAAAACCTCTGATTCAAGGCGGCTCATATCAGCAGGAAAATCAAATATCGCTCCGCAGGATTCACACTTGAAATGCCCGTGGTCCTCGACAGTGATATCGTACCGGATCTCATTGTCTTCAATATTGATTGATTTAACCATTCCGGCGTCTGCCAATGCGCTCAGTGTGCTGTATACCGTCGTTTTTGAGAGCGTGGGTATCTCCTTGTGAAGACTGGTATAAATCTGATCCACTGTAGGGTGACATTTGTTCTCCGAAAGGTACTCAAGAACCTTCAACCTTTGATGGGAGAGCCGTATGTTTTTCGATTTCAATTCTTTCGCAAAATCATCGGATGTAAATTTCATATTACTCACTTCCCATAAAAACTGATACATGTAAAATGTATTATCTACAAAGTTGTATTGATTACAATATAATAATGCCATGTGCCAGTAATTTTGTCAACAGCTTTTTTCAAATTTAGTATGAAGTTTTTTTACAAGAAAATACCCGACTTGCTGCAAGTTCTGCAGCAGCCGGGTAAGGCGTTTCTTATTTGAGTAGGCGTAGATGCCTGTTGTTATTTATATAATGGAAAAAAACCAAGCAAATTTTTCTCGATCAGGAATTAAGAAAATCCAAAAAATCAGTAAAATCATCAAAATCGCTTTGAATGAATTCATAAAGAATTGGTTCCTTAAATTCATACTTAGCAGTAGGAAGAATGCAGGAACCCACATCGCTTCGACCCAGGTTTTTTTCAATTTCATGAATTTCGCTCAGACTGTAGGCAGCGATGATCAGCTGACCAAAGTCGGTCACGAAATATAGGCCGTGAATATCTTCATTCAACCGAAATACTTTGCGATTAACATGATCGTTGTTCTTATTAAATTCCAGATACAGCCGTCCGCTGTCATGGATTGTTTGCATTGTATTTCCCGACAGATTGGAAAAGCGTTTCAGGAAATCATCCGTTTCTGTAAGAATTTCATAAACCGTGATAAACTCAGGATGGTTCAGCATCATGGCTGCTTCGGCAGGGGTAATGAAGAAGGAAGAGCGTTTTTTTGTGCTCACCACTTTGTCCTTTTCAACATTTACCTCGGAAACAACAAGCTTATACTTGCCATCCAGTTCGATGAGAGACTCACACAAATAGGAGCAGCCATTCTCATCACAAAACTCTTCAATTGAGTTTTTACACAGAGTAGCTCCTTCGTTTTCTGAAAGTGTATCGTAAGGAAGATCCTTGGCCGCCAGATAAGCAGCTGCTTCAAAATCCCTGCCAAAGACGCGCATCAGAAAATAATTGATCAGTTGATACTCAGATAAAATGGGCGTACAGAGTTTGTCGATGAGGATCTGGTTCTCTTTTTTTGTCAGGCTGACTGGTGTTGCCAGCAGAAACTCGTATTCGTTTTTTGTGTCAGGTAGAGGCAGCGAAAGCTTCTCATTCATAGCACTGAACTTTTGAATCAGATAAGTGGCTTCCCTTTCGCTTACGTTAACCTTGTTTCCTCCCAGACCACCGATTAAGGCTTGTTCCATCATTCCAAGGGCTTCCTCGTCGCTCCCAAGCAGACTTTTGTATGTTTCAAAGCCATACTCCTCCGCATCAAAATAAAAAAACTGATGAAAATCCGATACAAAGTCTGTATTGGATAATTCCCAGTGAATGTAAAGGCCAATTACCCCCATTAGCCTCGTGTCTGTAATGAAAGCGGATAGAAATTTTCTCTGGTTGTTGCTGACTGCGGCTGAGGCACCGCCTTTAATTACTGTAAATTTTCGCTCCTTCGTCAATGAACTATCCTCCTCGAATCCCAAAAAATTCCCTCGTAGGTTAAGTATACCCATTGACATTTAAAAAATCAAGGATTATAATATTTCTATTATAACGAGGGCAATACGTCGTCTCGTTAAAGCGCACAGCGGCAAGATAAATTCAACAGTGAATTCTTAAGCAGATGTGCTATAAAACTGAATATCCCCTTATCAAGAGCGGCTGAGGGAATAGGCCCTGTGAAGCCCAGCAACCTAGGTACCTGTAAAAGGGTAGAAAAGGTGCTAAATCCTACGGAATTTATTCTGAAAGATGAGGATAGAAAAATCAACATACCTCTTCAATTAGGAAGAGGTTTTTTTCATTTGATTTGGGGTATCAGAACAGTAAAATGACAAAATCTATAGTAGAGAATATAATTCGTAGTCTTGATTTTGGAAAATAGTGAAGATTCATATTGGAGGAAAGAAAATGAAACGATTATTTACTTCGGAATCCGTAACAGAGGGGCATCCTGATAAAATCTGTGATCAGATATCAGATGCAATCCTGGACGCGATTTTTGAAAAAGACCCTCATGGAAGGGTAGCAGCAGAAACTACTGTAACCACAGGTCTTGCCCTTGTAGTAGGGGAAATTACAACAAACACTTATGTTGATATTCCGAACCTGATTAGAAAGGTTATCTGCGATATTGGATACACAAAGGGAGAATACGGCTATGACGGGAATACCTGTGCTGTAATGACTGCAATTCATGAGCAGTCAGGCGATATCGCAATGGGTGTTGATAAAGCGCTCGAATACAAGGTCGGCTCCTTAAAGGATGATGTGGAAGCCATTGGTGCAGGAGATCAGGGAATTATGTTTGGATTTGCCTGCAATGAAACTCCCGAATTGATGCCAATGCCCATTTCTCTGGCACACAAGCTTGCAAAGCAGCTCAGCGATGTGCGAAAGTCCGGGAAACTTGCTTATCTCAGACCCGACGGAAAAACACAGGTTACCGTTGAATATGAGGATGATAAAGTGGTGCGCGTCGATACCGTTTTGGTTTCCACACAGCATGATGAGGATGTGACCCAGGAACAGATCAAGAAAGATATCATAAAATATGTTATCAACCCGATCATTCCGGATTACCTGCTTGATGCGAACACCAAGTATTACGTGAATCCCACCGGCAGATTTGTTATCGGAGGACCAAACGGAGATTCCGGATTGACAGGAAGAAAGATTATCGTTGATACTTACGGCGGATATTCCAGACATGGTGGCGGAGCCTTCTCAGGAAAGGATCCCACAAAGGTGGACCGTTCCGCCGCTTACGCAGCAAGATATGCAGCTAAGAACATCGTTGCAGCGGGCCTTGCGGATAAGTGCGAAATCGAGCTGGCTTATGCTATCGGAGTAGCAAAACCCGTATCCGTACTGGTTGAAACCTTTGGAACAGGCAAAATCTCCGAAGAAAAGCTTGCAGAGCTGGTTAACAAACACTTTGACCTGCGACCTGCAGCCATTATCAGAGACCTTGATCTGAGAAGACCAATTTACAGACAGGTAGCCGCTTATGGCCATTTTGGAAGAACCGATATTGATGTACCATGGGAAAAAACAGATAAAGCAGATTTGTTGAGACAAGATGCACAAAACATGATAAAATAGGAATATTTAATCGCATCCACAGCGCGGGCCCAAAAGCCCGCGCTGAAGTGAAATTGCTGAGGGATTTTCTCAGAGAGAAATGCTGATTGATCAACATTTCTCCAGGAAGCCAGGCTTCTTGGTTCGGCAAGCGAAATTTTGATATGACTGCCACAATTTACGGTCTGGAAAGGAATGATAAAATGGGAATAAAAGTGGCAAAATTTGGGGGTTCCTCAGTATCTGACGCCATACAGCTGGCAAAGGTAAAGAAAATTGTAGAAGCGGATCCTGACAGGAAATATGTCGTCGTCTCCGCTCCGGGAAAAAGATTTAGTGAAGATAATAAAATTACAGATCTGCTGTATCTATGTAAGGCACATATTGATCACAATGTACCTTATGATCAGGTATTTCAGGTAATCTGTGATCGGTACATGGCCATTGAGCTAAACCTTGGCGTCAATGTAAATCTTCAGGGGGAATTTGAAGAAATTAACCGCAACCTTAGAGCAGGAGCTTCCGCGGACTACATAGCCAGCAGGGGAGAGTACCTGAACGCTCTGATAACGGCTGCCTATTTGGGCTACGACTTCGTGGACACAGCAGGTCTGGTGCAGTTTGACACAAAGGGCAGATTCCAAAACGGCAAGACCAATGATGCACTGAGGGAAGAACTGAAAAAACACGATAAGGCTGTATTGCCCGGTTTTTATGGAACCAATCCGGACGGCACCATCAAAACCTTCTCCAGAGGAGGCTCGGATATCACCGGCTCACTGGTGGCCAGGGCAGTTGATGCGGAAATCTATGAAAACTGGACGGACGTTTCCGGCTTCCTCATGGCTGACCCCAGGATTGTCAGCAATCCAAAGCCCATCAGCACACTTTCCTATAAAGAACTGAGGGAATTGTCCTATATGGGTGCCTCCGTACTTCATGAAGATGCAATCTATCCGGCAAGGGTTGCGGATATTCCAATCAACATCAGAAATACCAATGAGCCGGACGACCCGGGAACCATTATAACGGCAGAAGCCAGTGCAAAAGAGGATACCATTATAACAGGAATCGCAGGGCACAAGGACTTTACTGTAATCGGCATCTATAAGAATATGATGTCAACAGAAAGGGGGTTTGTCAAACGGCTTCTTGAGATCCTCGATGACTACGAGGTTCCCTTGGAGCATATGCCCAGCGGCATTGATACCATTTCCGTTGTTGTTTCCAACAAAAAGCTGGATGGAAAACTTGACGAAATCCTGGAAGAAATACAAAGAAAGCTTCAGCCTGATACCATTGATATTTTTGAAAACATGTCCCTAATCGCTACGGTGGGAAGCGGTATGGCAAAGCGCCGAGGTGTATCCGCCAAACTGTTTGCCGCACTGTCTGAAGCAGGGGTCAACGTACGTATGATTGATCAGGGCTCCAGCGAAATGAATATTATTGTTGGTGTTGAGAACGACGACTTTAACAATGCCATCAAGGCAATCTACAGTGCCTTTGTTGTACAATAAGGAAGAAATAAAAAAATAAAGAAAAAATAAAAAGAGAAGGTGATGACTGGCGATAACCGGTGATGACCTTCTCTTTTTTTGCTCTTTGCAGGTGTGCTCCAGACAGTTGCCATGTACATTAAAAATGTTTTTTTAGGATACGGGTAAGAATGAGGACCGAAAGTACAGATACCATCGCAGAGGTAATCGGTGTTTTTAACCATAATCCGTTTAAATGCAATGGCCATAGAATGGCAATCAGCAGGACCGGAAAAACAAATGCGTTGGCTACGGATAGCACCGTAGCGGGAAGGGGCTTGTCCAATGCAATCAGAAAACTTTGAATTGCAAATCCGAACCATCGCGTAAGATAGGTAAGGCTGTATAACTGCAATGCGTGGACTGACAGTGCGAGCAAGTCTTTTTCTGTTTCCTTTAAGAACAAAGCGGTTATAGATTCCGAGAAAAAAAGAATTGCCAGTGTTCCACCAATTGATATGGCAGCACCTGCCGCGAGGCAGCATTTCGCGATGTCCTTCACCCGTTTGCTATTTCCTGCGCCCCAGTTGTATCCAATGGCTGGCTGCATCGAATCACAGGTCCCATATAAAAGTTGCTGAAGAAAGTCGCCTGAATACATCAGGATGCCGTAAACGCTGACAGCCCCATGCCCTCCGATTCGAAGCAGAATCATGTTCATTATAATAGAAGTTAATCTGGCTGCTACATTGCTCAAAAAAATGGGGCTTCCACTGGAAACAACCTGTCGCACTAACGCAAAACTAAAACGGGGTTTACAAAAACGCAATACAAGTCTGTTTCTAAAGAACGGATATAACGCAATAACGGAACAGGCAAACATCCCAAACGAAACGGCCAATGCCGATCCGCCAATCCCCATCTTTAAGACGGACAGAAAAAGAAATTCCATCCCTAATATCAATACAGACATTACGATGTTCAGGGCCATACTGACCTGGATTCTCCCACAGATGCGCAAGAAGTTATCCACTGCAAATACAATGGTGGTAAATGGAGAGCAGATTGCATATACCCTTATATAGCGGACTGCCAGCTCTGCCAACTCTCCGTCTGCTCCCATAAGTTGAATCAGTACTGGTGCAGTAAAATAGAGAATCACTCCCATTGTGGTTCCTGTGATAAATACCATCAGGCAAGCACAGGTAAAATAGTTGTTGGCTTCCTTTTCCTGATTTTTGCCAAGGGAAATGGAAATCGGTACAGACGAGCCTGTTCCAATTAAATCGGCTAAAGAGAAGTTGATTAGTACGAAAGGGAAGCTCAAGTTCAAGGCGGCAAAGGCAGTTTCTCCTAAAATCTGACCAACAAAGATACCGTCAAACAAGCCCCATAGTGAAGAAGCGATCATGCCGATGGCGCCTGGAAGAGCTACAATAAAAAACAATTTGAGAGGAGTAGTCTTTGTGTAAAAATCAAGGCTCTCCATTTTATTTACTCCCATCCAAAACGCTTAAGTTTTTTTTCAACAGGTCAGTGTATTTTCGGAATACACTGAGAAATGCTTGCTGTTCTTGCGGTGTCAGACTTGCCATTGTTTCCATTTCAATGGCAATCACTCTGTCCGCAGTATGAATAGCAAGTTGCTCTCCATCCGGCGTCAGATAGACCTGCTTCTTTCGTTTATCACTGATAGTGCGAAGCTCCACATACCCCTCCGTTTCTAGTTTCTTTAACGCTGAATTAATGGTTTGGGGGGGGAAGTAGTTCATATTTACCATATCTCGTTGCGTTATGCTGCCGCTTGCTTCACGCATCGCATAAAGAATCCAAAAGGCGCAGTCCGCAAGCCCCAACGCCTTTGCAGCCTCCCGGTATAATTTGTCATTTTCTTTGATGATGCTATTATAATCCGTAAGTAGTTTGCTTATCTCGTTCATCATACATCCTCCTGTGATACTATCCGAAATCGGATGAAATGAATTATACTCCGAAATCGGATGATTGTCAACGGATTGTATATTAATACTGATTGTACAAGCAGAGCTTGGATGCATAACCAAGCCTTTTCCCGCCCAATACAAAACACACGGCAACCATCATGGAATACCGTGTGCTCTTTGCCGAGATCATTTATTTGGCTGGAGGAAGCAAGATAATCGTCAGCATTTATTGGCCTCGATTATTCTGCGTTTGTCAGCCTCACAGTCAACGTTTGTTCTGCTTCGATTAGTCGATGACATTTTCTGCGATGCTGTTGTTAACGACTTCACTGAAGGGAGCCTCTTTATCCAGTTCTCCCGCGGAGGTCATAACCTCCTGCAGTTTCATGTAAGCAGCTTCGTCTACCATTGGGGAGTCGCGCCATGCCCCGATTTCCTGGTAGCGTTTTGCAACGGTGGTTAACAGTGCGACATCTGTGTCGGGGAAAGAGGGAGCCACCGCTTTGGCGATCTCCTCAGCAGAGTGATTGGCAACCCATTTCTGCCCGCGATAGATGGCTCTGGTAAAGCGTTCTACAACATCTTTGTTCTTTTCAATAAAACTCTTCTTTGCAAAATACCCGGTATAGGCGATATTTCCTGCTTCTTCACCTACCGAAGCCACGATGTAACCTTTGCCTTCTGCTTCCAGCATGGAGGCAGTGGGTTCAAAGAGCGTGACATAGTCTCCTGTTCCACTGGTAAACGCACCGGCCATCAACGCAAACTGAATGCTGTTATCCAATGTTAGATCTTTGTAAGGATCAAGACCGTGATTGCGGATGACATATTCCAGCGCCATATAGGGCACTCCGCCCTTTCTTCCGGGCAGAATGTTCTTTCCTTTCAACTTATCCCAGGTGAACTCAGGGTCGGGTTCTCTCGCCACAAGAAAGGACCCGTCACGCTGGGTCAGCAGAGCAAAGACCTGGGTATGATCTTCTTTTCCTTCATTGTACACGTAAATGGAAGCTTCCGGCCCTGCAAAACCGATATCTACGTTATCGGAAAGCACTGCTGACATAACCTTGTCAGCGCCCTGGCCGTTTGTCAGTTCAATTTCAAGTCCTTCATCTTCAAAGTAACCCAGATTCATGGCAACATACTGCGGAGCGTAGAAAATGGAATGTGTTACTTCACATAATGTAACCTTTGTTTTCTCCTCTTGCTTTTGGCAGCCGGCAAAAGCAGGTAGAACGAGCAGAGCGCAAAGTCCGATGCATAAAATCCTCTTTGTAATCTTCATTCTGTTACTCCTTCCAGATATAATTCGGATTCTTCAGGCACCGGCGTCATACAAATGGTGCCGGTGCCCGATATATTAGTGACTATACCAACGCATCGCCAGTTTTTGGAGGAGGACGACGCCCTGGTACATCAGCGCGGCAACAATGGCAAGGATGATGACACTGGCCATCACCAGATCCATTTTAAAGACCTGACCTCCGTAGACGATGAGGTAGCCCAGGCCGGCTTTTGATACAAGAAATTCTCCTGCGATAACACCGACCAATGAAAGGCCGATATTGATTTTCAAAGAGTTAAACAGTGTGGAAATGTTGTATGGGAAGACAACCTTAAGGAAAATCTGGCCTTTGGTAGCACCGAAGGTAGAGGCCATTCGAATGTATTCACGGTTCGTATGGCGAAAACCGTTGAGCATTTCCAAAACCGTTACAATGAGCGAAATGGCCAGGGCCATAAAGATGATCGCCTCTGTGCCAGCGCCTACAATAATGATAATGACCGGTCCAAGCGCAATTTTCGGCAGACTGTTTAATACCACAAGATACGGCTCACTGATTTTGGAAATAAAGCTGCTCCACCACAGAACCACGGCGAGCGCAGTGCCGATGATTACCCCAAGGACAAAGCCGACCAGAGTTTCATATACCGTAACGCCCACGTGCAGCAGGAGGTCGTACTTAGCCATGCTGACGAAGGTACTGGCAATTCGGGAGGGCTGGCTCAGGATAAAGCTATCGATGATGCCCATCCTTGCAAACAGTTCCCAGAAAAAAAGAAACTGAAGAAGGATCCCAATCTGCCATGCGAATATCAGACGCTGCGTCCGTTTCTGCCCTTTCAGATAAGCGTTTCGCTCCGAGGACAGCGTGGTGTATTCTTTGTCATGTACTTCATTCATAGATACTCAACTCTTTCCATATATGATTAAAGTAGCGGCTGAAATTCGGATTGTTTCTGCAGCTTAGGGGAGTTCGGTTTTCCATATTGAAATCAATGGACATCATTTCTTTAATTTCGGCCGGACGCTGGGTGAGTATGATGATTCGGTCACTCATACTGATGCTTTCCGGAATGTCATGGGTGACCATGATGGTAGTAACCTGCTCCTGCTTTAAGATCCCGTAGACATCGTCGGTTACTGTTAATCTCGTCTGATAGTCCAGGGCGGAAAATGCTTCGTCAAGCAGCAAAAGATCGGGATTGACCGCAAGGGTCCTGATTAAAGCAGCACGCTGTCGCATGCCGCCGGACAGCTGGGATGGATAGTTGTTCCGAAATTCGTAAAGACCGTATTTTTTTAATAAGTCTTCTGCCCGGGCAACATTTTCAGGTGTTTTTATATTTCTGATCTCCAGACCAAAGAGCACATTCTTATAGATGGTGCGCCAATCCAGAAGATTATCATTCTGGAGCATGTATCCGATATGGGAGGTAACTTCTAAAACCCTGCTGCCATTGACGAAAACCTCGCCTGCTGTGGGTTTCAGAAGACCGGATATAATGGAAAGCAGCGTGGATTTGCCGCAGCCGCTGGGACCGACAATACTGATAAACTCCCCTTTTTCAGCAGAGAAACTTACATCTTTAATGGCGATGGTTTCTCCGTTTTCCGCTTGATATTTCTGTGCGATGTTTTTGACTTCGAGTATATTCATGCTTCAAATCCTCATGCTAGGGAATAATGGCTGATTCAATAAAAAGTACACCTGCAGCGCGGCGACGGTTTCTGTTTGAACTGCACTTGGTGCCAGGGATAAATCAGCGTTTTATTTGATTGACTTTTCGGGAAACTACTACTGTTGCGTCGTAATTCCTTTGTGTATCTTATGACAAAGCAAATCAATTGGTGAAAAAGGTAAGGGTTGATTCCCATGAAATGCGGACAGGAAATAATCTTGTCGAACCTGCAATTTTGATTTTTTTTTTGAAATATGTTATAATGTGAATTCTGATGGAAATTCGTGGGTAACGTATATATTGACCTGAGAAGGTGCTGATTCATTTTGTGTGCACAACTGCCTACCCTCTATGAAATCAGAGCTTCCTAATAATCAGGAAATGAATCAAGGGTTCGGCCTTCGGCCAGAAGGGGCGAAACTGTGAGATATAAGAAAGAAGGGACCAAACATATGGGATTAATGGAAAAAATCTTTGGCGATTTGAACGTCAAGGAAGTGAAAAAGGTTGAAAAGATCGTAGATCGCATTGAAGCGCTGGACGAGTCAATGCAGAAGCTGACAGACACGGAACTGAAGGCAAAGACTGCTGAATTTAAAGAGCGGGCGGCATCAGGAGAAACTCTGGATGATCTTCTGCCGGAAGCCTTTGCGGTATGCCGTGAAGCATCCTGGAGAAGCCTCGGCATGAAGCACTTCAGAGTTCAGCTCATCGGCGGCGTTGTTCTCCATCAGGGCAGAATCTCCGAGATGAAAACCGGTGAAGGAAAAACACTTGTTGCAACGCTTCCAGTCTATTTAAATGCCCTTGAAGGCAAAGGCGTTCACGTTGTTACCGTCAATGATTATCTGGCCAAGCGTGATATGGAATGGATGGGCAAACTCTATACCTTCCTGGGACTTACCGTAGGCTGTGTGGTCCACGGCATTACCAATGAGGTCAGAAAAGCTGCATATCAGGCAGATATTACGTACGGTACAAACAATGAATTCGGCTTCGATTATCTCCGCGACAACATGGTGATCTATAAAGAAGAGATGACGCAGAGAGAACTGAACTTTGCCATCGTGGACGAGGTGGACAGCATCCTCATCGACGAAGCCAGAACACCTTTGATCATTTCGGGTCAGGGAGAAAAATCCACCGACCTGTATCATATTGCAGATAAATTCGTCAGCGGCTTCCGCATTGAGGAAGACTTTACCATGGACGAAAAGGACAGAACCGTTTCCATTACAGAGGAAGGTGTTGCAAAGTGCGAAGCTTTCTTTAAGATTGAAAACTTCTCTGACCCGGAGAACATGGAATTAAACCATCACGTGCAGCAGGCGCTGAAGGCCAGAAATTTGATGAAGCGTGATGTTGACTATATTGTGAAAGATGATGAAGTTGTTATCGTCGATGAGTTCACCGGCCGTTTGATGTTCGGTAGAAGATACAGCGACGGGCTGCATCAGGCCATCGAAGCAAAGGAAGGAATGAAGGTCCGCCAGGAGTCCAAGACTTTGGCTACCATTACACTTCAGAATTATTTCAGAATGTACCAGAAGCTTGCCGGTATGACCGGTACTGCAAGGACAGAAGAACAGGAATTCAGAGATATCTACAACATGGACGTCGTTGAAATTCCTACCAACCGTCCCATTGCCAGAATTGATAGAGAAGACTGCATCTATGCTACGGAGCGGGCTAAATTCAACGCCATTGCAGATCAGATTGAGGTGCTTCACCAAACCGGTCAGCCAGTTCTGGTGGGTACGATCTCCATCGAGCGTTCAGAAATCATCAGCTCAATCCTGAAGAGGAAAGGTGTTAAGCACAGCGTGCTGAATGCGAAGCAGCACGAAAAAGAAGCGGAAATCGTCGCGCAGGCAGGACAGCTGGGTTCTGTCACCATCGCTACCAATATGGCCGGTCGTGGTACCGACATCATTCTGGGCGGAAACCCGGATTTCGAGGCCAAACGTGAAATGAGAAGAATGGGGTATGAAGAGGAAGCCATTTCCTTTGCATCCAGCTTTGTTCCCCTTGAGGACCCGGATCTCATCGAAGCCCGAAGGCTTTACAATGAACTTCATGACAAGTTCAAGGCAGAAAGAGCGGAAGAGCAGAAAAAGGTACGTGAACTTGGAGGTCTGTACATCATTGGTACAGAACGCCATGAATCACGAAGAATTGATAATCAGCTGAGAGGACGTTCCGGACGTCAGGGAGACCCGGGAACAACCCAGTTCTTTATTTCCCTTGAAGATGAACTGATGCGTCTCTTCGGCGGTGAACGAATCCAGAACATTGTAGGGAAGCTTGGCATGCAGGAGGATGACCCCATCGAAGCGGGCATGCTGACAAAATCAATAGAAAACGCACAGAAACGAGTGGAAGGCAGAAACTTCGGAATCAGAAAATACGTGCTGCAGTACGATGATGTAATGAACAAGCAGAGGGAGATCATCTACGGAGAGCGCCGCAGGGTCCTTTATGGGGAAGATCTGCGAAGCCATGTCATGTCCATGGCAGAGGAACTGATTGATGAGAGCCTTGACTTTACAACGGCGGGATCAAAATTTGCTGAGGAATGGGATCTTAAAGCGTTAGAAACTTCCTTGAAAAAGATTTGCAGTACCTTTAAGGGCTATGCTTATACAGAAGATGATATTGAAAACCTGGATAAGGATACATTGCGTGAGGATACCATAAACCTGTTTGAAGAAGCGTACCGGGCAAAGGAAGAGGAAATCGGCATCGAAAGAATGCGTGAGCTCGAGCGCATGATCCTGATCCGCGTAGTAGACAACAAGTGGATGGATCATATTGACGCAATGGATCAGCTGAGACACGGAATCGGTCTGCGGGCGCTGGGTCAGCAGGACCCTGCCAGAGCCTATGCCAACGAAGGCTTCGAAATGTTCGATCTGATGGTCAAGAACATCAAGGAAGATACGGTGAAATTCTGCTTTAACGTCACCATACAGACCGATACCACCAGAAAGCAGGTTCTGGGCAAAGGAGAAGGCAGAAAAGAGGACTTTACTGATACTGCAAACGAGGATGAAGGGGAATACTCTGCCGGTGCCCCTGCTGCAACAAAGGTTCCGGAGCGGGAACACAAGCAGGAGACCGTGAGAAAAGGCGAAACCGTGGGAAGAAATGATCCCTGCCCTTGTGGAAGCGGAAAGAAATATAAAAAATGCTGCGGCGCCAATGCAGCAGAATAAACGATAGGCATCAGCCGGGCATTCTCTCGGAAACACGCTCGCTTCGCTCGGACGGTTTCCTACGAGAACGTCCCGGCTGAATGCCTGGCTTGCGAGGCAGCGAGAGGTAGCGAGAAGTGCTCAGAGCATTACTGCGCTGCTTCTTGTCTTACACACCGCTTCGGACACAAATAGCAGCGATAAAAAACGCGTCCATCCCTCAGTTTTTTATATTCGAGGGGGGCGCTGGAGAGGTTCCGCGCAGGAACCCACATACGACTGAGGCTGTGAGGATCTCAAACACGCGACTGGCTTGCGTTGCGCTTTGTTGCATCTAAGCATCCTAATATTCAAAATTTAAAGGAGTTGATGAAATTGGTTGAACTGGATCAGATCAAGTATGAACTGACCGACAAGGCACAAAATCTAAAAGAATTGGGTGAGTCCCTTTGACGTCGCAGGACTGACTGAAAGACTGAATGAAATTAATCAGACAGCAGAAGAAGAGGGCTTTTGGAATGATCATGAAAGAGCGCAAAGACTTCTGAAAGAAAAGAAGAGTGTTGAATCAAAAATTAACGAATATATCAGCCTGACAAAGGAATTCGAAGACATCGGCGTTCTCATTGAAATGGCCGTCGAAGAGGAAGATGAATCCATGATCCCTGAGGTCAGGCAGGCTTATGATGCCTTCAATAAAAAATCTGAGGAGCTTCGCATTAAAACGCTCCTGAACGGGGAATACGATGCCAACAATGCGATTATCTCCATCCATGCAGGTTCCGGTGGAACAGATGCACAGGACTGGGCTGAAATGCTGCTCAGAATGTATACAAGGTGGGCAGATTCCAAAGGCTACAAGGTTAGAACCCTTGATTATCAGGACGCTACCGAGGGCGGGATTAAAAGCGCGACACTGCTGATCGAAGGGGAAAATGCATATGGATATCTGAAGAATGAAAAGGGAGTTCACCGGGTTGTGAGAATTTCGCCCTTTGATTCGTCGGGCAGGAGGCACACGTCCTTTTCTTCCCTTGATGTAATTCCTGAAATGGATGATAATATCACAGTGGATATTAACCCGGACGATCTGAGGATCGACACCTTCCGTTCCAGTGGTGCAGGAGGGCAGCATGTAAATAAGACGGATTCTGCAATTCGTATTACACATATCCCTACGAATATCGTTGTATCCTGCCAGAATGAACGCTCTCAGCATCAAAACAAGGAAACGGCAATGAAGGTACTGGCCGCCAAGCTGATGGAGCTTGCGAAGCAGGAGCAGAAGGCGAATCTCGATGAGTTGAAGGGCGATTACAGTCAGATCACCTGGGGAAGTCAGATTCGTTCCTATGTGTTCCATCCCTATTCGCTGGTCAAAGATCACAGGACCAACGCAGAGATGGGAAATGTTTATGCAGTAATGGACGGAGATTTGGATTTCTTTATCAATGAAAAATTGAAGATGAAAGACTGATAAAAAGCGGAAGAAGAAAACTGCTCTTCCCAATTTTCAGAACAATATTAATGATAAACCGCAAGGAGATTCCATGAACATTATCGAAAAATTAGCACAGGAATTTAAACTGAAACTTTCACAGGTAGAAAATACCGTTCAGCTGATTGATGAGGGAAATACAATTCCATTTATCGCCCGATACAGAAAAGAAGTAACCGGAGCAATGTCAGACGTAATCCTGCGTGAGCTGGATGAGCGCCTGACGTATCTGAGAAATCTTGACCAGAGAAAAGAAGAGGTCATTCGGATCATAGAAGAACAGGGCAAGCTTACGGCGGAGTTGAAAGAAGAAATTCTGAAAGCGGAAGTGCTCCAGAGGGTGGAGGATTTATATAAGCCCTTTAAACAGAAGAAGTCAACAAGGGCATCAAAAGCAAAGGAAAAAGGACTGGAGCCGCTGGCTATGCTTTTCTGGGCACAGGAACTGGAAAGCGGGACCTTAGAGGAGCTGGCTTCACCGTTTATCAGTGAAGAGAAAGGCGTATTAACTGAGACTGACGCAATTCAGGGTGCCATGGATATCGTAGCAGAATTGATTGCTGATGATCCGGAGTTCACTGCTGCTGTTCGTGAACGAACCCAGAAAGCGGGCTTGATCTCTTCTGAGGCTTCAGATGCATCGGAAAGCACAGTATATGATCTTTATTACGAGTTTTCAGAAGGCATTGCCAAGATCCCTGATCATCGCGTGCTGGCCATTAATCGCGGAGAAAAAGAAAAGAAACTTAAAGTCAAAGTGGTTGCTCCTGTGGAGGAAATCAAAAAAGACCTGCAGAAATTTGTGATTAAGAATGAAAACTCCATCTTTGTCAAGCTGCTTCAGGATGTAATTGATGATTCTTATAAACGTCTGATGGCTCCATCCATCGAGCGTGAAATGAGAAATCTGCTGACAGAACGTGCGGAGAAAGAAGCGGTCAAGGTATTTGCAAAGAATACGGAAAAGCTTCTGATGGTTCCTCCGGTGAAAAACGCAAGAATTATCAGCATTGATCCGGGATATCGAACGGGCTGTAAAGTAGCGGTTTTAAATGAGACCGGAAAATTAATGGCCTATACGACCATCTATCCCACCGAGCCGAAAAATGATATTGCAGGAACGGAAAAGGTCCTGCTTAAGCTCATCGAAAAATATAATTCCAATGTAATTGTAATCGGAAACGGCACCGCTTCCAGAGAAACCGAAGCAGTGGTTGCTAACTTCATTAAAAAACATAATTTGGACGTAAGCTACACCATCGTAAATGAGGCAGGTGCATCGGTTTATTCAGCTTCGAAAGTTGCCACAGAAGAGTATCCCGATCTCGATGTTACCACAAGGGGCGCAATGTCCATCGGCAGGAGACTGCAGGACCCGCTGGCAGAACTTGTAAAAATCTCACCGAAACATATTGGTGTAGGCCAGTATCAGCATGATATCAATCAGGGACTTCTTGACAGCGCGTTGACCAACGTAGTCGAAGACTGCGTAAACAGAGTCGGGGTAGACCTGAACACGGCATCGCCTTCACTGCTTGCTTACATTGCAGGAATCAATGCCGGCATTGCAAAAAATATTGTATCTTACAGGGAAGAAAACGGAAAATTCCAAGACAGAAAAGAGCTGATGAAGGTTGCGAAACTGGGAGAAAAGACGTTTAACCAGTGTGCCGGTTTTATGAGAATTTCCGAAGGGAAAAATCCGCTTGACAGCACTTCCGTCCATCCTGAATCTTATAGTGCAGCAGAACTGATGCTGAAAAAGCTGGGAATGAATAAGTCAGAGATCGGTAAAGGGGCTGCAAAACAGATTGAGGATAAAATCATAGCGATGTATCCGGCTGAGAAAAAGAAGCCAAAACCGGCAGGCAACGGGTTTGCTGCCCTTGCAGCACTTCTTCCGGATGAAAAGGAAGACAGAGGAAGCCTCAAAAAGAGCATCGAAAAGCTGGCAGAGGACATCGGAATTGGTTCTATGACGCTGACCGATATCATCAGTGAAATTAAGAAGCCGGCAAGAGACCCCAGAGAGGATGCTCCGGCTGTAATCTTCCGTAATGATGTTCTCTCATTTGAGGATCTAAAGGTTGACATGGAGCTTACCGGGACTGTAAGAAATGTCGTGGACTTTGGTGCCTTTGTCGATATCGGAGTAAAAAATGATGGTCTGGTTCATATCTCGCAGATTAGCAATAAGTTTATCAAGCATCCCATGGATGCCGTAAGCGTAGGTGATACAGTAAAGGTAAAAATTCTAAGCATTGACCACGAAAAACAAAAAGTTGCCCTAACGATGAAATTTTAAAAAGAAGGTTGATATAAAATGGAAAGCAGCTTGAAAATAGTGGCGCCCCGCTATCAGCAGATAGCGGTGGATATCGCGGGGAAAATCGTAGATAAGCATTATGAAATCGGTGGAAAGGTTTATGCCCGCTCCGCCCTTGCAAGTCAATACAGCGTATCTCCGGAAACCGCAAGAAGGGCTATTAATGTTCTCTCTGATATGAGTATCGTCGAAGTGACAAAAGGAAGCGGCGTGGTCATCAAATCCTACGAGAATGCCGTTAAGTTTATCAAGCAGTACAAGGATATCCAAACACTGCATGATCTTAAAAATGACATTCTGCGAAAGATGGATCAGCAGATTGACGATACGTTTCAGATCAAGGATCAGGTTACGAAGCTGGTTGATAAAATCGATCGGTTTAAAAGTTCCAATCCTTTCGTGCCCTTCGAAATTGAAATAACCGCGGATACACTGTACCTGAATAAAACTTCTTCGGAAGTAAACTTCTGGCACAACACATCTGCTACGATTATTGCAATTAAAAGAGCAGACGAGCTCATGATGTCGCCTGGTCCTTACGCCATGTTCTGTGAACAGGACGTTGTGTATTTCATTGGTGATGAGAACTCATATGAAAGAGTTCACCATTTTTTCTATCCGGAAAGCTAGTGCCTTGGCAGAATTATATTTGAGGTTTAAAGTTTCATGTCCGGTTTCATCCAAAAAAGATATAAAAATCATAGACTCGTTCCATACGAAAATCATAAACTCGTTTCAGTCGTTCCGAAAGCTCATATTATTTGAGCCTTCGGAACATTTTTTTTTGTTAAAAAGGAAATATCGTTCCCTGTTCGTTAAAAAATGCTGTAGTCAAAAATATTGTAAGAGGGGAGTGCAG
>JARBUO010000122.1 GCA_029239605.1 Bacillota bacterium
TGGAGAGTTGACCGAGTGGCTAAGGAGCTCGCCTGGAAAGCGAGTAAGGTGTTAAAGCCCCGTGGGTTCGAGTCCCATGCTCTCCGCCAGATAAGAAAAGAACCGCTAAAGCACTGGAAATCAATGCGTTTGGCGGTTTTTTATTGCACTGATTTTGGTGTTGAAATCGTCTAATATCGCCTATTTTTCCACATCAAATGTGGAAATTAGTGTGGACGATTTTACGCCATTATGCATATTGTTTATTAGATTTTTCGCATTATTATAGGATGTTTCAGAGTGGTGTGTGTAGATCTTTGCAGTGATGCTGATGTCGGAATGACCCATCAATTCCTTGGCGACGTTGATCGGTACACCGGCGTCCTGAAGGTCTGTGCAGTACGTATGTCTGTGCAGTACGTATGACGTAGACAGTAGGGCACCAAGTCATCTGCAACTCGATAGGGGGGCACAACAGCGTTCTTAAAAGTCTTGCATCCCATTTCAATATTCATCTCGCGCTTGAAGCTTCTCCAGCGTGTTCTCATGCCTGCCGTAGTCATGTGGGATCCATCACGGTTTTTAAAAACATACTCGTATGGATCAACCTTAAGCGTCCTTAACTCAGGAAGCAAAATATCAGGTATGGGTACCGTTCTTTTGCCAGATCGACTCTTGGTATCCCCAATGGTATTATCGTGGCGCTTTAATGCGTTTTCGATCTTCAGGTTACCACCTTTTAGATCCAGATGTCTGCCTTGCAGGGCGGCGGTTTCTTGGGGCCGCAGCCCACAATACAGCATCAGCTTGACCCAAAGACCTGCGGGGTGCTTCTCAGCCACTTTTAATATATATGTACGTTCTGTATCCGTAATGGACCGTCGGGTATTATTCTCTGCTCTCGGTATATCCAGATCTTCAGCGGGATTGTTTATGATCAGCTTGTTACGCTGGGCCTTCGTAAATATTTGAACCAGGGTATATCGGATTTTCTTTATATGGTCTCTAGAGTATCCAGCAGCGCTGTTGAGGATTTTGCGGAGATGCAGCGGTCTGACATCAACCAGACGCATGTTACCAATTGATGGGGTAATATAGTTCTTGATGCGACATTTATAGGCATACAACGTGGCGTCGCCGACATTGGGTTCCACATAAGTCTGCAGCCACTCATCAGTCCATTTCTTTACTGTCATTCCTTTATTTAAGGTAATTGATCCCTCTTCGAGGGCTTTCTTTTTTTCGGCTACTTTAAGAATTAGCTCTTTTTCTGTCTTTGCTTTTACATCGTACCTCTTACCCTCAAAGGTGAACGTTTCTCTTAGCATATGTCCATTCCTTTCTTATTTTGGGCATAAAAATGCCCGAGACTTGATTTTCTCGGGCTGTAATGGTACAATTCTGGTATTGAGTCAGGCTTGTACTATTACAGCCGATTTATAACATTCGCTCCTGCGCCAACAGGGGCGTTTGTTTTTTTATTATGCTGTACTCTTTTTATCAGTTAAAGAGTCTAAATTATTACTAAATATGGCTAATTCCGTTCCTTTTTTATTTGTCCCAGCACTATAATTAATATCAATGATTTCTTGCTTAAATCTGGAATACAGTTCGGACATATCGTCAGTTACATCGTAAGTTACCAGCCATGGACATGCGATATTATTATAGATTGACATATATAAATCCACATGGTCTTGATAAGTGAAGAAATTCTGATACAATTCAGGACCTTTTTTCACATAAGGAGGGTCGAGATACACAAAGGTATTATCGATATCGTAATTCTTAATATTATTCCTGATAAGGTCAATTGCATCAAGATTCAATACGTCAATCTTATGCCTATATTGGTGTATTAATTTTATTTTTTCAATTAACACATTGCGATTGAATCTACAATCAATAGGGTATTTTCCATTCTGTTCAAAACCACCAATGACTCCACCATTAATTATCCCAGATCGATTTGTTCTGTTTAGGAAAAACGTAGCATAACCGACATCAAAGATATTGTGTTGATACTGATTAACATACACATCTTTATAGTAATGCCATTGATCTAAATCAACTGATTCATTTTTTATTTTTCGACAAAATTCTTCTGTTTCATTTAAAATACTATACCAAAAGGCATAGATTGCAAAATCAAAATCATTGATAATAATATGGTCGACATCTTTATTGATTAGCAGTTTTAGGGCAAGCCCAGATCCCCCGGCAAAGGGTTCGATGTACGTACATCCTTCAAGATTGTTTAATTCAATAATTCTTTTTATATAAGGGTAAAGTTTTGTTTTGCCCCCGGGATATCGAAGAGGAGATAAATTATTATTCAAAAACACACCTACTTTCAAGTTTATATCTGTATTATAACAATCTTAATAGGCGTTGGCCAGTAAATTACTTTTCTAGACATAACCGAATAAACGTTTCAAAATTATCAAAATAATTAATTACTGAATCCGCGAAAGGGTGAACGTCATCATAATGGACATAACCATTAAAAATCGTTATAGCATGGTTTTTATCAATAAGTTCTAGCATAGATCTCTGTGATTTATCAGTTAATTCATGCCGTGATCCCATTAGGTTGATAGCATTTTTTAATGTATCTCGTAATTTGTTTTCTTCAATCTTTTCTGCCTTTCCTGTTTTTGTTAAATAATATTTGGCATTCAACTCAAGATAAACTCTTAGCAGAACGGCACATGAATTTGTGAATTTATGAACATTTAGCTCTTTCAATTCTACTGTTATATTATTAATCTTACTGGAGGAACAAGTACATCCAAATGCTGAAGGAATAACGGTTGATCTTTTTGATGTAGCACTTTTTTCAATTTTACCCTTGTCACTACTATTATTTTGAGTATTGTAATTTTGAGTATTCGTTTCTTCGGCGGAGGAAGTATCTTGCCTACGAGTTGTGGATGAGGGATTTGAATTTTGATTGGTCCCTGGGTCGCCTCGATCTATATCTTCGTTCTCTTGTTTATCTGATTTTAACTCATTAGATTTTTTATTATTTGTAGGCAGCAAGTCTGTTTTTATTAAGTAATCTTTTAATCCAGGTACATCTAGATATGTATTTCTTGTATTAAAATCATTTTTATCTACAAAAGCGGCACGGGCAATTAAGTATATGCAGTAATCAAAATGCTCTTTTTTTATTGTAGTTATTGGATTGAAATACTCATCCTCACTAAGCTGAAGTATTTCCTTTAACGGCGGGAGTTCTTTTTCCTTACTGTTTGCAGAAAAAACTCTTATAAATCTAGAAATTTTTAAATCCTCTAAATTCAAATAATTCTCCGACTCTTCTTCAGTCCACATCGGGAGCTCCAAAGCATACTTTATTAGCTTATATTCCTTAATTCCTCTTTTTATTGTGTTCTTTGCTGAGCCCGTGACATCCATGATTTCCTCAAGCGGTTTTCCCGCTTCGAATTGTATTGCAAAGAATTTTTGCTTTGCAATCGCAGTCCATTTTTTTATCCCATCTATATGTTTAGAAGCCAGTGCGCTCTGAGCCATTGTACGGCTTGGTAATATATCAACATCCAGCACCGATATATTGTCCAATGTTTCCTTGCTTACGTCAAAAGACTTTACGGAAGCTGGCTTTACATTTCCGAGGAGTTGCAAATTTTTTAGAATTTTGCATGCGCAGACACGACGGTTACCCTCCAAAACAACATATCGGCCATGTTCTTTACAGGCGATTACTCGTTCTCCAGCATAGAAGCCTTTACTTCGATCTATTTTCATAGCCAATTTGTCTACGCCTTCATTCATAATAAGATGCCTAATAATATCAGTTTGTTTAGGATTTGGCGGAACAATAAAGCGGGGATTTTCTTCATCTAAGTATAAATCATCCAAAGGAATACTTTTTGATTCAAATTTAGCCATAATTTCTATCTCCTTTTGAAATTTCGAAATTTGCTTCATCTTGATCTAGTCCAGTACAATAAGCCAGTACATAGTAAAATTATGGTATATATTATCGAATTTTGCAATGTTTTTTCTGAAGGATCTCTGTATATTTACCAAATAAAACTGCCTAGTCTAACCAATATGCCGATGCTTTTCAACCAGATCAACATCAGCCATATTATCATAATCCCCGTTCTCAATATGCCTTATCTCATGATCGTATGTATGAATCTGCATTTCACTGCTCAACCGAGCATTAATCATTATCGAATAACTGCCATCCTTATTCTTCTTTGTGAAACCTCGAACCCCATGGGGCAGATCAACAAGATGAACTCCAATGTATTCTACATATGTCATTAATCATCGTCACCACTCATTCGTTTAACCATGTCCTTTATTAACTTCAGATCCTCCGGCTTTACTTTTCTGGTGGTGTCGAAGAGTATCCGCAGATCAGGGTTATCAAAGATTTCTTGAGCAATCTTTGCTGCTTCTTCATCAAGATAGTAGCCATGCCCATCGACATCATTTTCTAATATGAAATCTATTGTAACGCCATAGAAACGGGCGATCTTTCTTAATGTTTCGGAACCAACATCTCTCGTGTCAGTTTCATAATTATTATAAGTAGTATAGGGCATTCCGAGCTTTTCAGCGGCCTCTCGTTTATTAAAGCCTTTCGCTTCTCTAAGTTCTTTTAATTTTTCTCCGATACTCATACGTTTCACCTCTTTATATTGATATTACCATTTTATAGGAATAAGTCAATAAAATATTTCTCGTTTTGGGAAGATTATTAATGAAAGGCTATTGACGATTTACTCAAAACGAGTTATAGTTAAGGAAAAATTACTCAAAACGGGTAATCAGGAAAGGAGGACAACTCAATTTGAGAATGGTAATTTTACGTAACATTGAAGCTGAGAGAGTCCGCAGTGGGCTATCAAAAGAGGCTTTATCTGAGCAACTCGGTATAACGTCAAAAACCTATTTATCGTGGATCAGAGGTACTACCGAAATCCCATCAGGGAAGTTAAGACTGATGAGTCAGAAATGGGGAGTAACCATTGAATATTTATTAGAGTTACCAGGTGACGAGCCAAAAGAGCCGAAGGCGGGATAGGGAGGGAAGGGCTTTAATAGAAAGGAGGAGAACTATTGGACAAGCAGTCCTTGACTAGAGACATGAAGGCGTTTGTCGGCGGCGGCGCCTTCATCACACCAACACAGACCGCCAAATATATGCGGCTCTCTCCAGGGCGAATGCCGGAGTTCTTACAAGGGCTTGAATTTATAAAAACCGGCAAGGCGAAGCAGTATCACATTCTGGATGTGGCCGGAAGGATTGTGGAGAAAAGTCAGATGTAGCAGCCGGGAACGCCGGCGGAAAGGAGGAACAACATGCACTTTAAAATCATAGTTTCAAACGGGCGCTATCCGCTAGAATACCGATGCAGCACTGCAGCGGAAGCGTATGGCTGCATAGAAAGTCTATCTACTGGATTGTTGCAAGACGTATCAATTGATCTGGACGAGATCATGGAAATGCTGGTCGCCATGAAGACTGGAAAGATGCGTAGTACTGAACAGCACAAGCTCAGCATCTTCTGGGCAGAAGGCGAAGTATAAGTTATAACTGATCATTTAAAGGAGGAACCAATGAAAGCAACAGGAATTGTAAGAAAAGTGGACGAGCTCGGAAGAATAGTTCTTCCAATCGAGCTGAGAAGAACCCTGGACATTGAGATCAAGGATCCAGTGGAGATCTTCGTTGACGGTGACTACATCGTTCTTAAAAAGTACGAGCCCGCTTGCATTTTTTGTGGGAACGCGAAAGATGTTAAGAGGATTCATGACAAGAATGTTTGTGCAGATTGCATTGCCGAGATGCAGAGGAGGTGATGGGATGCCAGACAGCCAGATAGGACGTATCCATGGACACCTACATAAAATCACTAGGAAGCTCTTTGTGATTACAATGCTGCTAGCCGGACTTCTGATCTTCTTAACTCTTATTGGTCTGCTGATCCTGGCTAACCAAGCTCAGCTGCTGACCCAGCAGAAAGACACGCTGAACCAGATCATGGAGCTACGACAGGAACTAGAACCGGCGAGGATGAACCCGATAACTCAAATTCCTGACGCACAGCCGGTCAGCCTTGGAACATTTACCGTTACACATTACTGCAGCTGCGCGATCTGCTGCGGAAAGTCCGACGGTATAACGGCTACCGGTACGATGGCAACGGAGGGTAGAACTGTAGCAGTGGACCCAGAAGTGATACCTCTTGGCAGCGAGATCCTGATCGATGGACAAGCTTACATAGCTGAGGATGTCGGTGGAGCAGTTAAGGGCCGAAAGGTTGACATTTACGTTAGTAGCCATCAAGAGGCCATACAGCGGGGCAAAATCGAAAGGGAGGTACAGATCAACAAAGAAAAAGCGCCCACAGAAGCTGCAACTTCCGTATTAGGCGCACGCGAAAATATTTCACCCTCAGAATAACACGAAAGGATAAGAGTGTCAAATGAGTATTAAAATCAACAAACTCGAAATAGAGAATGTGAAACGAGTTAAGGCTGTGAGAATAGAACCGACTGCAAACGGCCTGACAGTAATCGGTGGCAAGAACAACCAGGGCAAGACTTCCATCTTAGATTCTATTGCCTGGGCTCTTGGTGGGGAAAGGTACCGACCGTCGGATCCGCAACGCGACGGATCCGTTATTCCACCTAATCTACATATAGTCATGTCGAACGGACTTGTAGTCGAACGCAAAGGCAAGAACAGTGATCTGAAGGTAATAGACCCGGACGGTAGGAAAGGAGGTCAGCAGCTCCTGAATGATTTTGTTGAGCAGCTCGCTCTGGATCTTCCTAAATTCATGGAATCTAGCAATAGGGAAAAGGCTCAGGCGCTTCTGCAGATCATCGGCGTCGGTGTTCAGCTGGCCGAGCTTGAACGGCAGGAGTCAGAGATATATAACCGTCGGCATGCCATTGGCCAGATCGCTGATCAAAAAAAGAAATTCGCCAAAGAGCAGCCATACTTTCCAGATGCACCGAAGGAACCAATATCAGCATCGGATCTGATCAAGCAGCAGCAGGAGATTCTCGCAAGGAACGGTGAGAACCAGTGGAAAAGGCAGAACCTTTCATTCTTAGAGGGACAAGCCGCAGATATCCAGCGGAAACTTGATGAACTGCTCGAAAAGCAGAAAGTCGTCCTAGCTGACCTAGAGATCGCCAGAAAATCCGCCCTGGATCTGCATGATGAATCCACGGAAGAACTTGAAGCAAATATAAGCAATATCGAAGAGATCAACCGGAAAGTCAGAGCTAACCTTGACAAAGATAAGGCCGAGCAGGATGCTCAGGAATACGAGAACCAATACAACGCTCTCACCGGTGAAATTAACGATGTAAGGCAGAAGAAAATAGACCTGCTGAAAGGCGCACAGCTTCCTTTGTCTGGACTCTCCGTTGAGGACGGCGAACTTACATACAATGGGTACCGGTGGGACAATATGTCGGGATCTGATCAACTGAAGGTATCAACCGCCATCGTTAGGAAGCTTAACCCCAAATGTGGCTTTGTCCTCCTAGACAAGCTGGAGCAGATGGACCTTGATACTCTGCGGGAGTTTGGGGCGTGGCTCGAGGCGGAAGGTCTGCAGGCTATTGCCACCAGAGTTAGTACCGGAGACGAATGTAGCATCATTATTGAAGACGGATATGTGGCTGGAACAGAAGCACCAACAGAGGCGGTGCCATCATGGAAGGCAGGTGAATTCTAATGCAGATTATAAAAGGAAAACAGATCAAACCTTTAAAGGTTGTCGTATACGGACCAGAAGGGATTGGCAAATCAACAATTGCCTCACAGTTTCCGGATCCGCTGTTTATTGACACTGAGGACAGCACGGCGAATATGGATGTTGCCAGATTCCCCAAGCCATCATCATGGACAATGCTGCTGTCACAGGCAGAGCATGTTAAAAACCATCGCAACATCTGCCAGACGCTCATAGTAGATACGGCAGACTGGGCTGAAAGGCTTTGCGCGGAGCATATCTGCGCAAAGTCAGGGGTAAGCGGTATTGAAGATTTTGGCTGGGGCAAGGGATACACCTACCTGGAAGAAGAATGGGGCAGGTTCCTTAATAAATTGCAAGAGATTATCGAAGTCGGCATCAATGTTGTTATTACAGCTCATGCCGAGATTAAAAAAATCGAACAACCCGAGGAAATTGGTGGGTACGATCATTGGCAGCTAAAACTGGAAAAGAAAACCGCTCCTCTCTTAAAGGAGTGGGCCGACCTCCTACTCTTTGCTAACTATAAGACGCTTGTTGTAAATGTGGACAGCCAAGGAGCACAGAAGGGTAAGAACAAAGCTCAAGGTGGAAAGCGAGTAATGTATACCACACACACGCCGTGGTGGGACGCCAAGAATCGACATGGTCTCGATCCAGAGCTCCCGTTTGAATACGCCGCAATCGCTCACTGTATACCAATCAGGGCAGTAAACCTACAACAGACACAAGCGGCAGAGGTTAAGTCTGATCAGACTCTGCAGACTCAACCTACTACCACCCCGGCAGCTCAGCCCCAAGATGAACCGCCTGTAGCAAAGGATGAAATGTCCTGGCCAATCCCGAAAGCTCTCGCTGAACTGATGGTGACAAACAGCGTCAAGTATGAGGAGGTCCAGGCAGTCGTAACAGAGAAAGGATATTACCCAAAAGGGACTCCAATAGAAAACTACGATACAGGATTCATTGATGGGGTGCTGGTGGCAGCATGGCCGCAAGTATTCGATATGATAAAGAAGAAAAGAGAAGACGAAATTCCGTATTAACCGAAAGGAGATAGTAATAATGGCAAACAATAACATACCTGATGGATTCTATGAGGACACTGAACGCGAATTAGGGTGGGATGATGAGATACAAAATGATGGCCAGGATTTTGAACTGGTCCCTGATGGAGATTATGATTTCGAAGTCATATCCTTTGAACGTGGCCGACACCCGGGAAGTGAGAAACTCCCAGCGTGCAATAAAGCCATACTACATATTAAGGTATGTGGTAGCAATGGCGCTACAACAACAATCACCCACAATCTTTTCCTACATAGCAGGACGGAGGGAATGGTGAGCGCCTTCCTGGTTGGAATCGGACAGAAGAAAAAAGGCGAGAGCATGAAACCCCGCTGGGGCGAAGTTGTAGGATCAAAAGGAAAATGCAAAGTCATCGTGAAAAAATGGAAGCATAGAGACACCGGTGAAGAAATGTCCGGCAATGAGATCAAGAAGTTTTATGAACCGGCTGAGAAACCGCCCACTCAACCACCGGTCACTTTCCAAGCAGGATCATTTTAATGGATCTCAGACCATATCAGCAGGAAGCCAAGGAGGCAGTGCAGCAGGAATGGGCGAAGGGAAACCGTAAGACCCTGCTGGTACTGCCGACTGGCTGCGGCAAGACTATCGTTTTCAGTAAGATCATTGAGGATCGTGTAAGGCAAGGGGAAAGGGCCTTGGTCCTTGCTCATCGAAGTGAGCTACTTGACCAGGCAGCAGATAAGTTGGCCCAGGCAACCGGCCTCATGTGTGCAACAGAGAAAGCAGAAGAAAGCTGTCTCGGTAGTTGGTTCCGGGTGGTAGTCGGTTCCGTCCAGTCTCTGATGAGGGAAAAGCGGTTAAAGCAATTCCCTTCCGACTACTTTGACACGATTATTGTAGACGAGGCGCACCATTGCCTGTCCGATAGCTATCAGAGGGTCTTAGGTCATTTTGATGCTAAGGTGCTGGGTGTAACTGCAACACCCGATCGGGGAGATATGCGGAACCTAGGGCAGTACTTTGAATCTTTGGCCTATGAATATACTCTCCCAAAAGCAATAAAGGAAGGATTCCTCTCGCCAATAAAAGCACATACAATCCCGCTGAAACTAGATCTTTCTGGTGTTGGGATGCAGTCGGGAGATTTCAAGGCGGGCGACATTGGTACGGCACTGGATCCATATCTCCACCAAATAGCGGATGAAATGGTTAAGTGTTGTATGGACCGCAAGACCGTTGTTTTCCTTCCCCTGATTAAGACTAGCCAGAAGTTTTGCGAGATTCTCAATTCAAAGGGCTTTGCTGCAGCAGAGGTAAACGGAGATAGCCGTGATCGGGCCGAGATCCTTGCAGACTTTGATGCTGGAAAGTATAACGTGCTATGTAATTCTATGCTGCTTACAGAGGGTTGGGATTGTCCGTCGGTAGACTGCATTGTGGTCCTTAGGCCAACGAAGATTCGAAGCCTTTACTGCCAGATGGTGGGACGCGGTACCCGGCTTTATCCGGGGAAAGAGGATTTGTTACTTTTGGATTTCCTCTGGCATACAGAACGCCATGAGCTCTGCCACCCGGCCAGCCTGATCTGTGAGAACGAAGAAGTAGCTAAGAAGATGACAGAGAATATCGAGGCAGCTGGCTGCCCGGTAGATATTGAGGAAGCAGAGAAACAGGCAGCTGAGGATGTCGTTGCACAGCGCGAGGAAGCCCTGGCAAAGAAACTGCAGGAAATGAAAAATCGGAAGCGTAAACTGGTGGATCCCCTGCAATTTGAAATGAGTATCCAGGCAGAAGACCTCGCAAGCTATGTGCCGGCTTTCGGGTGGGAAATGAGTCCACCATCTGAAAAACAGATCCAGACACTTGAAAAACTCGGAATCATGCCGGATGAGATTGATAATGCCGGTAAAGCTGCAAAGCTCCTTGATAGACTTGATAAGCGAAGAACGGAAGGGCTGACGACTCCAAAGCAGATTCGCTTCCTCGAAGGGCGCGGCTTCCAGCATGTCGGCACATGGCAATTTGACTCAGCTAAAAACCTTATTGATCGGATTGCTGGCAACGGCTGGAGAGTTCCCAGCGGTATCAACCCTTCCGAATATAGACCTGAGGTGATCACGTGGTAGAACACGATAACAACAACTTACTTGAAATATTGGATCATATCCATCCTGCAGATCTTGATTACC
>JARBUO010000123.1 GCA_029239605.1 Bacillota bacterium
GAGAATACTTGTACTAGTATAGGGAAAGAGGCGGTTCTATGAATTCCATTGATTCCAGAGTAAAGGGTTTTATCTTTGTTATGATTACATGCTTCGCTTATGGGCTCATGCCGGCTCTGACCCAGCTGTCCTATAAAGCCGGGTTGTCTGTCAGCACCATGCTGACAGGTCGGCTTGCATTGGGTGCGGCCCTGATTTGGCTCACCATTTTGCTGAGGCGGCTTCCCTATAAAGTGGAACGCAGGCATTTGGGCTTTCTGCTCTTTACCGGCTGCGCATCGGTGGTCCAGATGATCACCATGAGTGAAAGCTACCGGTATCTTCCCGGTGCAATCGTATCGCTTCTGATGTTTTTATATGTAAGTGTTGTTGTCGTCATTGAAATTCTCATGGGTAGAGAGCGTTTTGATAAAACCAGAATCATTTGTCTCGTCTGTTCCTTTGGCGGGCTTGTACTTGTCATTTGGACTCCTGGACAGGGAATTGAACTGAATTGGACCGGTGTCCTACTCGCTTTGACCGCAGCACTCTTTTATGGTCTGTATGCCATCGGACTTGGGGAAAAGCGAACCCGTGCGCTGGAATCAGAAGTGGTGATCGGATATATGCTGCTTCCGCCGCTCTTCTTCAATCTGTTGCGCTGCGCGGCGGCAGGGGAACCTGTGTTTCCTCAGACCATGAGACAGGCATGGTATATTTTTCTGCTCGCATTTCTCTGTGTCTTCGTGGCTGCGGTATGCTTTTGCAAGGGAGTCAAATACATTGGTTCCAGCAACGCTGCCATCTTTAATACGGTAGAGCCGGTGATTGCATATTTTGCAGGAATCCTTCTCATGCACGATAAGGTTTCTTCCAACGCAATTTGGGGGGGCCTTTTAATTTTGGGCTCTGTTATCTATCTCAATCTGGAAAAGAGAATGACCAATTCACAGGGGGAGGCAGATAATCTTTCCTAGTACTATTTTCAAATAGATATAGAACAGATATAAATAGATATAAAACATCTTCTTATATTGAAACAGTAAAAATCTAAAAACAGAAACTTATCAAAAAGAAAAACAGAGCCTCTGGAGTAGCTCTGTTTTTGCTTTATCTTTATGATAGAACTTGGGTTGTCTTGATAAACTATCTTGTGTTGCTTGCGCCAAGAACGTTTTTGATTTTGTGCTGAACCATCTTCTGGATTGCATCTCTTGCAGGTCCGAGGTATTTTCTTGGGTCGAATTCTGCAGGATTTTCCATGAAGATTCTTCTGATTTCAGCGGTCATAGCAAGTCTTAAGTCTGTATCGATGTTGACCTTACAGATACCGTATTTTGCAGCGGTTCTGATCATATCTTCCGGTACTCCCTGAGCTCCGGGGATGTTTCCGCCAAACTGGTTGCAAAGTGCAACGAATTCAGGCAGTACTGTGGATGCTCCGTGAAGAACAAGAGGAGTGTTGGGGATCAGGCTGCTGATCTTCTGCAATCTTTCGAAATCAAGGAAAGGATCTCCTTTGAACTTGTATGCACCATGGCTTGTACCGATGGAGATAGCCAGTGAGTCAACACCGGTTCTTTCTACGAATTCAGCAGCTTCATCAGGATCTGTGAATGTAGCGGAACGAGCGTCTACTTTAATATCATCTTCAATACCGGCAAGCTTACCAAGCTCAGCTTCTACAACAACACCCTTAGCGTGTGCGTATTCAACTACCTGCTTAGTGAGAGCGATGTTATCTTCAAAGGAATGCTTGGAACCGTCGATCATAACGGATGTGAAACCGTCATCAACACATTTCTTACAGATTTCAAAATCTTCGCCATGGTCAAGATGGAGTACGATGTCCAGACCGGAGTCCTCAATCGCAGCCTCAACCAGCTTTACAAGATAAGTAGGCTTTGCATATTTTCTTGCACCTGCAGATACCTGAAGAATCAGGGGTGCATTTTCAATTGTTGCAGCATCAACGATACCCTGGATAATTTCCATGTTGTTTACATTGAAGGCACCAACAGCGTGGTCGCTTTTTAAAGCCTTTGCAAACATTTCCTTTGATGTTACCAATGCCATAATAAATCCCTCCTATTTTTATTCGATGTTAGTTATATATGAATTACAATATCAACTACAGGTATTATACCCTAAATAGGAAGGATTGCATATATCTTTTTTATATTTTTGGTAACTATTTATCATTTTCGGTAGAAAGCATGGATAGAATTGGTCCCATGTTGGTCATAATACCTTGCATATCACCAATTCTCTTAACTCCGGAGAGTGTGTTTGATAGCTTATCGATCTGTTTGGTAGACTTGTTGTTATAAAGAAGTCCACGAACCGCTTCCAGTGATTCCTGAATCCGATCAATGGAATTATCCCGGTTCATCGGCACACCGCGCATCTGGTTCAGATGATTGACTTTCTCAAGGGTTTGCGTCAGATTATGGAGCCGATCCAGAAGCAGTTCCATGCGGAACGTGTCAAAATATCCGGGATCTTTCAGGGCAGGAATTCCCAGCCTTCCGGGAGAAATACCCAGCTTGCCTGGAGAAATGCCCAATTTGCCGAGCCCTGAGGACGGCAGAAAGCCCCCAAGGCCTTTTCCCGATCCCTGAGAGAGCAAATATATGATGATTCCAATCAAAGCAGGGTTCATATGTATCGTACCTCCAATTCCCGCCGTTTTGCCCCGAGCTTGCTCGGCCAGGCAAAAGGGACAGCGTAGTAAGCTCAGCTTACGCAGGAGTCCCTGAAAGGGACGCTGCCGTTTTGCGTTATGCCTTCGGTTCAGAAAAGTTTTATTCACTATAATATGAAAACAAAGGCAGGTTTGTGCATATATTATAACGTGGCTTCGCCCAGGTAACATTTGCAGTAGTAAAAATTTTAACGGGAAATATTATGCGGTGCACAAAAAGCGCGGTAATAATACAGAGTGCGTGAAGCTGCCGATTCGGCATTTCAGCAGAGCCTCTGAATTGTTAGTACGTATTCAGAAAGGAGGTTATCATGGATATAAATGAAAAAATGATGATGGATCTGGCCGAACAGATGGGGTTTAAGAGAAATGCCCCTCCTCAGAAGGAGCGGGATAAGATGTCAAACCTGGCCGACAAGTACAAGGGAAAAAGCGATCAGGAGCTGATCGATGAAATATTAAAGGTAAAGAAAACAATGAAAAAGGATAAGGCACAGTTTGAAAAGCAGATGAAAACTGTGAAAGCGTTGCGGGCAATGATGAACGGCGAGCAGCGGGAGAGGCTGGATAAACTCATCCGATTGCTGGAATCAGAAGATTGAAATTCCGCGACAGCACTTCCATAATCAACAAGAAAGACCGGGCGCTGATTCCGCCCGGTCTTATTCTGAGTATATTGTGCTTATTTTGTGATAATTGAAATAATCTGTGCAGGCGTGGAGTTGGAAGGAATGATAAAGGTTCCCGCCTGGAGCTTGCTTTCCGCTCCCACTGCGTTGACCGCACTGAGGAATTCCTGTCTGCTGTCGAAAAGTCCCGCACCGATCATAATATCTGCAATCTGTTCTCCGGTGGAACCTGGTGCTATGTAAACAGAGTAGTTGACAACTTCGCCTGTTCCGGCATTTCCCTGAGAGCCTCCGCCTTGCCCGCCGGTCTGTCCCTGGCCGTTGGTTCCGGTTTGCCCTTGGGTTTCACTGTCGTCCCCGGTCTGGTTTTGACCGCTGTCAGGCTGCCCATCTGTACCTCCGTCGGTGGTTCCGGATTGATCCGGCGGATCACTTCCCGGATCTGTGATGGGAGGGTTATCGGCATAATTGGTCGGCGTTTCTTTCTCCGGCACCTGAATTTCCTCCGCGACACGGGAGGGGTAAGCCAGAATGGAATCAATATTGGATGAAATAATCAGGCCGGCCACTGCAACAATAATCAGTGCCACCAGGATATCGTTCATGTCATAAAAAATGTCTTTCAGCTTTTTCATTTGTGTGTCCCCCTGTATGCTGACGTTTCATAGGCCGAGTACCTGGAGAGAAAGAATCAGGTACTGGAAATCAGGGAAAATAACATCCCTGAACTGAATTTTAGTTTATCATAATTGATAAATAATGACAAACAATAAAACCCTGTTTTTTATTAAGTTTTGTTTACATGGGTATATTTCATTATCCATATGTTGTATAATCTAATTTGAATTAATTTAGGAAATCAGCATGGTCGGCGGGGAAGGAAAAGACTTCGCGATGCATGCTGCAGGTGGTAAATGATAAAGATAACAATAAGCAGCAATGAAGAAAATCAGAGGTTGGACAGGTTCCTGAAAAAATATTTCAAGAATGCCCCTTTGAGCCATATTTATAAAATGATCCGAAAGAATGTCAAGGTCAACGGAAAGCGGGCTACGGAGGAAACAATTCTTGCCTTGGGTGACGAACTGAGCCTTTATATTTCAGAAGAGGAGGCTTTGGCCTTTCAGGAAAAGAAAACCCTCAGCAAGGCAAAAAAACAGTTCAAAATCGCTTATGAAGATGATAACGTCCTCATTGTAGAAAAACCCTTCGGGCTTCTGGTCCATGGGGACAAGACCGAGAAAAAGAATACCCTTGCCAATCAGGTGGCGGGCTATCTTGCGGAAAAGGGAGAATATCTCCCGGGAAGAGAGCGGACCTTCGTTCCTTCTCCGGTAAACCGCCTGGACAGAAATACCACCGGACTTGTGATTTTCGGTAAAAATAACCGCGCACTCCAAAGTCTGAACCGGATGATCCGCGAACGGGGCTACATCAGAAAATATTACCTGACCATTGTTCACGGAGAACTGAATAAAAGCCTTCAGCTGAAGGACAAAATGGAAAAGGATGAAAAGCGCAATACCGTCAAAGTGCTTGACCTTGATGCAGACGGAGGAAAGGTAATGGAAACCGTTGCCCGGCCGCTGATGACTGCAAAGGGCTACACTTTGGTTGAAGTAGAACTTGTTACAGGCAGAACCCATCAGATCCGCGCCCACCTGGCAAAGGCCGGTTACCCTGTCATTGGAGATGCCAAATACGGTACTTCTGTTCGGGATCAGAAAATCGTGAAAGATTTCAAGCTTACGACGCAGCTGCTTCACGCTTATCGGCTGTGTTTTGATGATGGCGCAGAAACTCTGGAGTACATGAAAGGACTGGAAGTAAAGGCAAACCTGCCTGCAAATTTTGAGTCCATCCAGGAGCGTCTCTTCGGCTCATGAGATAGGAGAGAGAGATGGCAAAATACGAAGACAACCGACCTTTTAAGGAGAAATACAGAATTTATATTTATCCCGTTATATTGGCCTGGATTGTAACCATGTTTGTCAGACCGATTACCGCAGACGGCAGCGCCATGCTCCCGGGTATCAGTGATGGTGAAGTGATTATCGTATCAAAACAAAATTACTCATCCGTCCGAGGTGCACCGGAATTCCAGCAGGTGGTAGCCTTCCGGTCTGATTTTATAGGCGAAGGCGAGAATGGTGATAACACCATACGCCGCGTCATCGGTCTGCCCGGCGACAGGATCGAGATCAGGAACGGCAGGGTTTATCGGAATGGCGAATTTCTGGAAGAGCCTTACATATCGGGAACCACGGAAGGAGAAGTCGGCCCTCTGACTCTTGGTGAGGAGGAAATCTTCGTCCTGGCTGATAACCGGGAAGGGAGCATTGACAGCAGAGATCCCCGTGTGGGACCTCTGGGCATGAGAGACCTCCGCGGATATTGTGCCGTCACCGTGTGGCCGTTCCGCGCAATAGGAATAATTGACTGAGGGAAAAGATATTTGTGTGAATGAATTCTTCTGAGAAATAAAATATATAAACATGAAAGTGAAATGTGGATAAAATGAATATGAATGAGTTGAAGGAATGGGCAAAGGACATTCTCATCGCAGTGATCGTTGCAGTGATCATTCTGCAGTTTATCAAACCAACATTTGTCAGGGAGACTTCCATGATGCCTACCCTGCAGGAATACAATTTTCTGTTCCTGAGCAAACAGGCCTATCGCTTTGGTGAGCCAAAGCAGGGAGACATTATCGTTTTCCATACCAATCTGAAAACTCAGACAGGAGATGAAAAGCTTCTGATCAAGCGTGTCATCGGCCTGCCGGGAGATACCGTCAGAATTGAGGAAGGGAAGGTTTTCATCAACGACGAAGAACAAAAGGAACCATATACCTTGGAGGCATACACTTCCGGCTACATAGAGGATCTTACCGTACCGGACGACAGCCTGTTTGTCATGGGTGACAACCGTCAGAACAGTACCGACAGCCGTGATCCCAGTGTCGGGTGCATCAAGATTTCCGACGTCTACGGAAAGGCAGTTTTCCGCCTCTATCCGTTTAATGAAATCGGGCTGCTGGATTAATGGTGAAACCGCAGTGACAGTCGTGGGAATACAGCAACGGTGTGTTGAGAGAACTGCCTGTGTTTGAAATACAACCATGAAGGGTAAAATTAATTGGTGTTTCAATCAAATCAGAAAGACATCAGGGGATTAAGGGGAAAAACAAAATGAAAAAAACAATTATTGAATTTGCAAAGACAATTATACTGGCACTTGTGATCGCACTTGTGATCACAACTTTTATTAAGCCGACTTTGGTCAAAGGATTTTCCATGTATCCGACCATATCGCCTAATAACTATTTGATTGTAAATAAGATCCCGTATCTTGCGGGCGAGCCGGAGCGAGGAGACATCGTTGTCTTTAAGGCGCATATTTACAGTGATAACGGTGAAGAAAAAGATCTGATCAAACGGGTTATCGGAATTGAAAATGATGTGATTGAGATCAAGGACGGCATCGTTTATCGCAATGGAGAGGCACTGGATGAGAGTTACATCTACGGTGGCGTAACCCCCGGCGATATGGCTCCGTTTACCGTGGACAAAGGCTATATCTTCGTCATGGGAGACAACCGGCCCAACAGCATGGACAGCCGTGACCCAAGCATCGGTGAAATTGCGGTATCAGACATTCTGGGCAGAGTAGACCTGAGACTGTACCCATTCAGTGATATCGGTCTGATCAATCAGTCAAAATAGGAAAGCAATGTTTAATTTCAGGAGCGCACTGCTGACCGGGAAGTCTTAAAGGTCCGCTGAGTCCTCCATTTAATCAAAACTTACCTGACAGAACACCGCTTGGAACCATCGAATATGATTACGGACGGGTGATGAAAATGAAGCAAAAAAAGATTTTAGCAAATAATAAAAAAGCCAGACACGACTACTTCATTGAAGAGGTCTATGAAGCCGGCATGGTGCTGACAGGGACTGAAATCAAGTCCATGCGTCAGGGTCGCCTCAACTTAAAAGAAAGCTACGCAAAGATAGAAGGAACCGAACTTATCATCTACGGGATGCACGTCAGCCCCTATGAACAGGGCAACCGCTACAACGTAGATCCGCTGAGACCGAGAAAGCTGCTGCTCCATAAACAGGAAATCAGAAAGCTCATCGGCTACACGACCCAGAAGGGGTTAACTCTGGTGCCTCTCAATGTTTTTCTTAACGAAAAAGGCCTGGCCAAAATGGAAATCGCTGTGGCAAGAGGTAAGAAGAACTACGACAAGAGAGACGATCTGGCCAAGCGGGAAGCGGACAGACGAATCCAGCAGGAGATGAAACGCTCCGCCCAGAATTACTAGAAAATAAAGTGCCTGGGCAAACAAAACATATGGACAACAGTACCGACACAAAATATACTGTATACAAGGTGATTAAGAGCGGCGCGTTTCAACCGGGTGCTCTGATTTGCCGGATCTGATCAAGAGGATAAAGGAGAATATGGTATGTATTTGATGAAACTAGACGCAGAAACACTGGAACACCTTCGAAAAGCTACCGAAACCAAACAGGTGACGCTAGAGAATCCCGTCATCGTGAAAACGAAATACAACCAATATCCGTTAATTGTTGACAAAGGGAAATTTTCGGATTACATAACCCCTTGTATTGTAACCCTTAAACCAGAAGAGATAGAAGAGGTTTATCTGATCATGGAATTCCGATCAACACACGTTCACGATGTATTGGTCCATACAGAAAAATATGATATTGTTGAATTCGATCTCGAATGCTTTGATGCACTGATCAGCGAAATGTAGCGCAGATCGCCATTGTAAGCTTGAAAAACAGTAAACAAAGGCATGCATCAAAAAAGCCTGATGAACCCATTGATCAGCCTTGGAACTGCTCCCAAGGCCCTTGCTGAATCATGGTTTTGATTTTAAATTCTGGATTAAAATATTAAAATATAATTTTCCAAAACCAGCAAAAGTTTTAGGCTGTTTTAATCCACAAATCTGTGGTATTATACTATTATACATCGGAAGTAAAACCGAAAACCCTGATGTATGCCAGCATTGATCGCATCCCGCTTTTACCAGGGTGCAGGGCACTGTGATTCAAACTGCATGATATGGGGGTGTAATGGTTTCGACGGGGGTGTAGAAGCCGGATAAGCGAGCCGTAGTTGCCTAGTCTACGTTAAAAGAGGCACGTTTAAAATAAACGCTAAAAATAACAACAATTACGCATTAGCTGCATAAGCAGCCGCCGCTAAGCGGCGCGTCGTCAGCTCCCATTCACCTGTAGGTGGGAAACCTGGCGTCAATTATACAGGAAAACTCCGTGTGAGCTCCTAGTAGCACGGGGGAACAATAGGATAGCCGATGATAAAGCCTGCTGACGGGCGTTAACAGAGGCGAAACAAAAAAACATCAGCTGCGCTCGGAGAAAGTCCTGTGGAAATGCTTTCGGACGCGAGTTCGACTCTCGCCACCTTCACCACAAAAAACAATGCGTCGTCCAAACGGACGGCGCGTTTGTTTTTTGTTAAGAAAGCAGGGGCGAGAGGAGAACTCGAAAGAGCGCGAATGTGGCAAAACAGTTCGGCGAACTGCTTTGCAATGAGCGGCCCAGCCGACCGAAAGGGGAGGCGCGGGCGGCAGATTTGCAATTCGAGGAATAAAAGGCAAAGATGTGTAACTCTCGCCACGTTTTCAGGAGTAATGGAGTTTTTGTTTTGTTGATGTCTGGAAAGGAGAGTTGGCTTGCGCCCACAAGAGGGTCAAGTGAGAAAGGATTTCTCACTTGTAGAGCCAATCGTTATTTGACGATTGGTGCTGAAAAATAGCGATTGACGGATCACAGCTTCGCGGATGACAGGCAGGAGAAGCCATGTGAAAAGTTGGAATAAGGCATGGCGGCCTGACGCCGAGAGGGGGCAGAGTCCCCTACGGAGCATGTCTTTTTTCCCCAAGCTTGCTTGGCAAGGCAAAACGGAAAGCAGGGAGCGTTAGCGAGTCGGAGGCCGAAAGGCCGTTGCGTAAACAGGCTGGACGCAGAGATCGTCAAAGAATTTGATCTCAGATCTTTTGTTGACAAAGGATGGGACAGCAGATATAATTACATAGAATTCTAATTAATTTTGTTTTCCATCTCACGAATATGTGTACACAGAGGCTGGTGATTTGTATGGATACACACATGAATAACAAAAGCTTTGAATTTTATTTAAGATCAATCGTACATGCCATGAAGCAAATGCTGGACAACAAACTGCTCCCTTATGAAATCACGAATCAGCAGGCACGCTTGCTGGGTGATTTAGATAACCAACTTAAGAGACACGAAGAAATTGTTCAAAAAGACTTGGAGCGTACAATGAACTTGCGAGGCTCATCAATTACCAGTCTGTTGCAGGGACTAGAGCGTAAAGGATTTATTTCACGCAGCACAGGAAACGAGGATGGCCGGACAAAACAGGTAGACATCACGGAAAAAGGGAGAGCGGTGATCCAAGAGGTTGAAAGCTCTTTTCTGGAATTAGAGCAGTTGCTTGTGGAAGGAATGTCAGAGGAAGAAAAAGCAACCTATCTACATCTGCTTAGGATTTCTTTTCATAACTTAAAAATCGAGTAGACATTGTTAATTATCAGTTTGACAATATTATTTATCATATTAGATAGAATTCTAATTATTAGAATTCTAATCATGGGAGGATTATATGGGCAATTCAATTAAAAAACAAGCCGATCCATCTCGGCTGACACTTCGGCTGCGATTGATATTAGCTGTCGTAATTATCGCGGATATTCTCGATCTGATGGACGCAAACATCACCAATATCGCGGCACCTTCTATTGTTCAAAACATTGGTGGGGGCGAGTCTCTGATCAAATGGCTTGGAGCAAGCTATGCTTTAGCGATGGGTGTGCTGCTTGTCATCGGCGGACGCCTGGGTGACCGTTATGGTAAACGGCGAATTTTCCTGATCGGCATAACAGGTTTCACGTTGGCCTCGGCATTTTGCGGTTTATCGGTCAGTCCGTCAATGATGATAGCGGGAAGGTTGATACAGGGGGGCTTTGGTGCTCTATTGATACCGCAAGGCATGAGCATCTTAATGGCCACATTTTCTCGTGAACAGTTTCCCCGTGCGGTTAGCGC